>CAYOOC010000019.1:0-34476 GCA_964405505.1 uncultured Thiohalophilus sp. | reverse complement strand
CCCTTGAACATGAAGAAGAACAGAATTGCCAGAATCGCGCCGGCGGGCAGAGTGACGATCCAGGACATGAAAATGGTGCGCACCACACCCATGTTCACCGCGGCGATCCCGCGCGCCATGCCCACGCCGAGTACCGCGCCGACCAGCGTATGGGTGGTGGAGATAGGCAGGCCGGTCCCGGAGGCGACGACCACGGTCGTGGCCGCGGCCAGGGTGGCGGCAAAGCCGCGACTCGGGGTCAGCTCGGTGATTCCCTGGCCGACGGTGGCAATCACCTTGTGACCGTACATCATCAGTCCCGCGACGATGCCGATCCCGCCCAGCAGCAGAACCCAGGGCGCCATCAACGAACGCTGGGTTACCTCACCCTCGTTTTGCACGATGCTGACGACCGCCGCCAGCGGCCCAACGGCATTGGCCACGTCATTGGAGCCGTGGGCGAAAGCCATGGCACAGGCGGTGACCATCATCAAAACCCCGAAGACTTTCTCCACGTTGGTGAAATGATATTCCCGATCCGCGGCGGGATCGAACTTAAGGCGACGAATGAAATAGATACCGATCAGCATGACGATGATGCCGACGGCGATGGCCACCAGATAATTTTCCAGAATGCTCAGTTCCAGGCCGATATGCTTGAGTCCCTTGAACATGGTGACCAGGGCCACGATGAAGCCGACCAGAAAAATATATAGCGGCACGTAACGGCGCGCGCTGGCCAGCGGGTCATCGGTATTGAAGATCAGCTTTTGCACGCTCATAAACAGGGCAAACGCGATGGCGCCCGAGGTCACGGGCGAAACCACCCAGCTCATGACGATAGTGCCGACCTTGGCCCAGTGCACGGCTTCGATACCCAGCCCGACCGCGGCAAAACCGACAATGGCGCCGACGATGGAGTGAGTGGTGGAAACCGGCCAGCCGGCCCGGCTGGCCACCAGCAGCCAGATCCCGGCGGCCAGCAGGGCGGCCATCATGCCGTAAACCAGTAACTCCGGTGATCCGGCCATGAGATCGGCGTCGATCATGCCTTTGCGAATGGTGGCGGTCACCTGACCGCCGGCCAGAAAGGCACCGAGAAATTCGAATATGGCAGCGATAATAATCGCCTGCTTGATGGTCAGCGCTTTTGAGCCGACCGAGGTGGCCATGGCATTGGCAACGTCATTGGCCCCCACCCCCCAGGCCATGAACAGGCCGAAGACACACGCAAGAATAATGAAGGTTAAACCAAATTCCATCATCTTCCCCTTGTTGTTATTTTTTAGCGGGCCAGCATCAATTCGAGCCGGCTGCCGACGCGCTGAGCCAGATCGGCCAGGTCCCCGATCCAGTCAAGAATCCGGTACATGAACATCACGTCGACAGGGGGAAGGTCCTTTTCCATCTTAAAGAGTACGGCGCGTACCGCGACCTGAATGTCGTCGGTATCGCTTTCGATAATATCGAGCTTGTGAATCATCGATTCCACCAGATCGATCTCGTTGCCACCGAAGCCGGTGGCAACCAGCTCATCCAATTCATTGATTGCGGTCTGGGCCTGCGCTGTGGCATCAGTACAACGGTCCACAAAATCCAGTAATGGCGCATGCATGATATCGGGAAACCGCATCTGGCGACCGAGCATCAAGCCGGAGATATCCTTTGCCTTGTTGGCAATGCGATCCTGCATGGTCAGGACCTCGAGCAAATCGCGACGCGAAACCGGCATGAACAGGCCGCGCGGCAGCTTGAGCCGCAGTTCTCGCTTGAGGGCATCGGCCTCGTTCTCGCGGGTGGCGATCAACTGTTGCTGGGATTCAGCCTGCTCCCAGTCTTCGTTCAGGGCGGCCTTGAAGAACGGCAGTAGTTCGGTCACGGTTGCCTGGACCTTGGCCATGTGCTGTTGCAGGGGGGAGATAGGCGAAGAGCTGAACAGTCCGGATATATAGCTTCGGGGCATGGCGAATACCTTGGCGTTAGGGTTTGCTCACCGGCGGCTAACGTCGGGCGTCAGCTGCCCGCGCAGTATACCGGCCTGAAGAAAAATATGACAGTTTTGTGACGGCGGACACAATGTGCCGTCGGGCAAAGAATCAGCCGTCTTTCAACCAGCCGGCGGCGCGTTTGGCGAAGTAGGTGAGAATCCCATCGGCCCCGGCGCGCTTGAAGCCCAGCAGCGATTCCATGATCACCGCTTTTTCATCCAGCCAGCCGTTTTGCGCCGCGGCCATGAGCATGGCGTATTCCCCGCTGACCTGGTAGACGTAGGTCGGTGCGCCGAATTCCTGTTTTACTCGCTGGACGATATCCAGATAGGGCATCCCCGGTTTGATCATCACCATGTCGGCGCCCTCGTCCAGATCCAGGCCCACCTCCCACAGCGCCTCGTCGCTGTTGGCGGGATCCATCTGATAACTGTATTTGTTACCGCCACCCAGGTTCGCGGCCGAACCGACCGCGTCACGAAACGGGCCGTAAAAACTGGAAGCGTACTTGGCCGAGTAGGCCAGGATCCGGGTGTGAATCCGGCCGGTCTGCTCCAGGGCGGAGCGAATCCGGCCGATGCGCCCGTCCATCATATCCGACGGGGCGACCACGTCGGCGCCGGCCTCGGCGTGGGAGAGGGCCTGGCGAACCAGTACTTCGACGGTCTCGTCATTGAGCACGTAGCCGGTGTCGTCGATCAGGCCGTCCTGGCCGTGGGTGGTGAAGGGATCCAGGGCGACATCGGTGATCACGCCCAGTTCCGGCAGGTGTTCCTTGAGGGCGCGTACCGCCCGCTGGGCCAGCCCTTCGGGGTTGTAGGCCTCGCGGGCATCGTCGGATTTGACTTCCGTGGGCGTGACCGGAAACAGAGCCACAGCCGGAATACCCAGCTCGAGCAGCTGTTCGCCTTCGTGCAGTAGCTGGTCGATGCTGACCCGCTCGATGCCGGGCATGGAGGGCACCGCTTCGCGCAGGCCCTCGCCTTCGAGCACGAACATGGGATAAATCAGATCATCCGCGCTCAGCTGCGATTCGCGCATCAGCCGGCGGGAAAAATCGTCTCGCCGCATCCGGCGCATACGCACCCCGGGATAACGACCACGTCCGGTCTCGATTTGCGCCACCTGCCTCTCCTGTGAAAAAGTGAACCGGTGCCCCATTCGGGCAGCCAAAACTATATAATAAGACTGTGCTGAAGAATCGGCCGCCGGGGCCGATAATCTTCCTGAGCATACCGTAACCGATACCTATTTTAAACGGGAGCCACGTCACCATGAACCAGTCAACCTCGCCCGCCACTTTATTTCGTCAGCTTGCCTGGATCGGCACCCTGCTGGTCATGCTGCTGCTTGCGACGGCGCGTCCTGCCGTCGCCGAGGAAGACCCCGACCAGGCCCGGCAACTGCTGGAACAGGTTGCCCAGGAGATGATACAGGCGACCAACCAGCGTCGCGAAGAGATCAAACAAAATCCGAAAGTCGTGGAAGAACTGGTCGAGGAGCTGCTGTTGCCACACATCGATCTGATCACGGCCTCGCGCTGGGTGCTGGGCAAACACTGGCGCCGCGCCAGCAAGGAACAGAAGATCAGCTTCATGAAGCACTTTCGCGGCATGCTGTTGCGCTTTTACTCCACCGCGCTGGCCGATTATCTGGACGAAAACACGGTCGACGAAAACCTGATCCGGTTTCAACCGGTGCGCGCCGAAGCCGGCAGCGAGGATGTCACCGTCCGCTCACACGTCTACCCGCCCAATGGTCAGCCTGTCCCGGTCAATTACAACATGCACCTGACCCGCAAGGGCTGGAAGGTGTATGACGTCTCCGTCGAAGGCGTGAGTGTGATCACCACCTATCGCAACAGCTTCAACGACGAGATTCGCCGCAATGGTCTCGATCAGCTAATTGCTCGTCTGGCCAATGAAGACGAGGAACTGGTCAAACAGCCGGCGGATGCGAACAGTTAAAGAATTCCGTAAGACAATTGTCGTCAAGTCAGCAAGCCAGGATATGAAATCTCACTATCCTGGCTTGTCTCGTTAACCTGTCCGATGTTTGTATTTCGCTTTATCGCCAATGCGCTTGCCCCACTGACGTTGCTGGCTGCCGCACTGGCATGGTGGCATCCTCCGCTGTTTTTGATTTTCAAGCCGGTATTTATCTGGCTGTTCGCCGCAACCATGCTCGCCGTGGGTGTGACGCTGGATCGCCGGGAGCTGATCGCCACGCTCAAACAGCCGTTGCAGATTGCCCAGGGGGTAATGACGCAATATGTACTGATGCCGTTGCTGGCGTTCGCCATCGTGATGCTGGCGGATCTGCCGCCGGCCCTGGCGCTGGGTTTTATTATCGTCGGTTGCGCGCCGGGGGCGATGGCCAGCAATGTGATGGTCTATCTGGCCGGCGGCGCGGTGGCGCTGTCGATTGCCATGACCGCGGTCTCCACCCTGCTCTCTCCCCTGCTGACGCCGACCCTGGTGGAGTGGCTCGGCGGGCAGTTTATTCCCGTACCGTTCGCGGCGATGATGCGCACCATCGTGATTACCGTGGTGGTGCCGGTGGGGCTGGGTTTGTGGCTGCAACCGCATCTGGGGCGCCAGCTGGTCACGGCGCGGGAGATGGCGCCGGGGATCGCGGCCAGCGCGATTATTATCATCTGCGCCTATGCCATGGCCAACACGGCCAACCATAACGCCCTGGCCCTGCGTGATTACGGGCTGCCGGTGCTGGGACTGGTGGTCCTGCTTAACGCGCTGGGCTATGCCGGCGGCTGGCTGCTGGCCCGGGTGTACGGCTTCGATCATCGCCGGCGTCTGACCCTGGCCATCGAGATCGGCATGCAGAATGCCGGTCTCGGGGTGGTGCTGGCCCTGGCTCACTTTGCCGATCAACCACAGACCGCGCTGCCCGGCGCGCTGTTCGCGGTCTGGTGTATTGTTACTGCCGCCGGGGCCACAGCCTGGTTCCGGCGCCGGGCCGTGCAGCAACAGGGTAAGGCGTCCGGCAACAAGGATTCCTACATGGTCAGGCAACCGCCCGGTTCTTCCGGTTGAAAATGGGAAAACGCCGAACAGGAAATCTAATAAACAAAACACGCACGAGCAGCGTCTCAGGAACCGGGCTGCAAGCTGTTCAGGTTATATACCTGCTGTCGGAAGTGAATGCGGATAACTGGAGGGCAGGTATAACACCTGCCCATTCTGATTTGACGGAGATTAGGGGCGGCCTCGCGCCCCGGCGCCAGCGCCGGCGTGCAGTTCCCCAGCTTGGCGGCTGCCGATATTGCTGGTTAGCGAGCCGTCGAGCTTGCCGCTGGCATTCTGGATCATGATACCCAGCATTTCATCCTCCCCGGGAGTGTCGACGCTTTGTTCGAGATTTTCATCGTGATATTGCATCAACAGATCATCATCCGGGGTTGCCCAGGGGTTATTATGGCCGGCGACAGCCGGCCCGGTAATCAGGATCGCCACAAGCGATGCGGAAAGCGTCAGAATACGCATAATCATTTACTCCTCAATTGATTCGCGGGAAAAGCCGGCGCGGTACAGTCTGTCGTAGGCGTAAACGCATCCTGTCAACTGGATGCGACATATAGGAAAAGTTCACTGCAGAACAACAGAAGACGGCCACGTCAGGCCTGAAGGGGGGACTTTACCGCAAGCTGTACGGTTAAAATGTGACCAGCCTCCCCCTTCTGAATTACTGATAGTGTTGCCTGGTTATTCATGTCGAGCACTATCCTGAGGCTCAGGGTTAAAAATAATCTCATTAAAAGCACCGGGTTTTTGGCGGTTGGGCACGGACTGCGGACCAGCCACAAGCCGCGCAACATCGTGCCGGGTCAGGTGGTTGGTGAAACCCCGGCCTGAGGTGCAGGGTTTTTTGTCCGCGCCGCTGGTGTACAATGCCCGGCCCGTACAGCGACAGGAGCAGGCGGTGAAACAGTTTGATGGCACGACAGTGCTCTGCGTGCGGCGCGATAACAAGGTGGTGCTGGGCGCCGACGGACAGGTCAGTTTTGGCGATACGGTGATGAAGGGCAATGCCCGCAAGGTGCGGCGCCTCTATCATAACAAGGTGCTGGCCGGGTTTGCCGGCGGCACGGCCGATGCCTTCACCCTGTTTGAATACTTCGAGGGCAAGCTGGAAAAACACTCCGGTAATCTGGTGCGCTCCGCGGTGGAGATGGCCAAGGACTGGCGCACCGATCGCACCCTGCGCCGGCTCGAAGCCCTGCTGAGCGTGGCCGATAAAGAGGCGATGCTGATTATCTCCGGCAATGGCGATGTGATCGAACCGGAGCACAACCTGGTGGCGATCGGCTCCGGCGGACCCTATGCCCAGGCCGCCGCCCGGGCGCTGCTGGAAAACAGCGAGCTGGATGCCCGCGCCATCACCGAGAAAGCCTTGAATATTGCCGCCGACACCTGCATCTATACCAACCATAACCTGGTTGTTGAAGAACTCGAATACTGACCCCGACTGTTAAGGCCTCCCATGTCCCAGATGACACCGCGCGAGATTGTCCAGGAACTGGACAAGCACATTATCGGCCAGTCCGCTGCCAAGCGGGCAGTGGCTATCGCCCTGCGCAACCGCTGGCGCCGCAGCTGTGTGGATGTTGAGCTGCGCAATGAGATCACGCCCAAGAACATTCTGATGATCGGCCCTACCGGGGTCGGCAAGACCGAGATTGCCCGGCGTCTGGCGCGCCTGGCCAATGCCCCGTTCATCAAGGTGGAAGCGACCAAGTTCACTGAAGTTGGCTATGTTGGTCGGGATGTGGAGTCGATCATCCGGGATCTGGTCGAGGTCTCCATCAAGATTACCCGCGAGCAGGCGATGGACAAGGTCCGCCACCGGGCGTCCGATGCCGCCGAAGAACGGGTCCTGGATATCCTGCTGCCGCCGGCACGCAGCAGCAATTTTGGTTTCAATGCCGAAGAACCCGCCGAAAAAAGCCGCGAGCAGGAAAACGCCACCCGGCAAAAATTCCGCAAGAAATTGCGCGAGGGCGAGCTGGACGACAAGGAAATCGAAATCGAGGTCAGCGACTCACCGATGGGGGTCGAGATCATGGCCCCGCCCGGCATGGAGGAGATGACCAACCAGCTACAGGGTATGTTCCAGAATCTCTCCGGTCAGCGCACCAAAACCCGCAAGATGACCATCAGCCAGGCGCTGAAGACCCTGACCGACGAGGAAGCCGGCAAGCTGGTCAACGAGGAAGAGATCAAAATCAAGGCGGTGGAAAACGTCGAACAGCACGGCATCGTGTTTCTGGACGAGATGGACAAGATCGCCAAGCGCAGCGAAACTTCCGGCACCGATGTCTCGCGCGAAGGCGTGCAGCGGGACCTGTTGCCGCTGGTGGAAGGCTCCAGCGTCAGTACCAAGTACGGCGTGGTGCGCACCGATCACATCCTGTTTATCGCCTCGGGGGCGTTTCATCTGTCCAAGCCCTCGGATCTGATACCCGAATTGCAGGGCCGCTTACCGATCCGGGTCGAGCTGGAACCGCTGACAACCGACGACTTTGTCCGCATTCTCACCGAGCCCGATGCCTCGCTGACCGAGCAGTATCGCGCGCTGATGTATACCGAGGATGTGCAACTGACCTTTACCGACGACGGCATTCATCGCCTGGCGGAGATTGCCTGGCAGGTGAATGAACGGACCGAAAACATCGGCGCCCGACGCCTGCACACCATGCTCGAACGACTGCTGGAGCAGATTTCATTCGAGGCGTCGGAACGGGCTGGCGAACAGATCAAAATCACCGCGGACTATGTGGATGAAAATCTCGCCGAGCTGGCGCAAGATGAGGATCTGAGTCGTTATATTCTGTAAGCGCCCCGCGTGGGACAGTCGCACCGAATTATGAGGTAATTCAAGTATGAGCAATGTAAAACCGACTGAAATTAATCTGCACAAGGCTTCCCATATTCTGGAAATCGCCTTTGACGATGGCAGCCGTTTCGAATTGCCGACCGAATACCTGCGGGTTTATTCGCCGTCGGCCGAAGTCCAGGGCCACGGCCCGGGCCAGGAAAAGCTGCAAATCGGCAAGCAGGACGTCAACATCGAACGTATCGAGCAGGTCGGCCACTATGCCATCCAGCTCTACTTCGACGACAACCACGACACCGGTATCTATTCCTGGGATACGCTCTATAACCTGGGCAAGAACTACGACGAACTGTGGCAGCAATACCTGGACCGGCTCAAGGAAGCCGGCAAGGAACGGCCCGAACCCGAGCACCTTAAAAACAGGGCCTAGGGACGAGGAAAGTAATTCACCACCAAGACACCAAGGCACGAAGAAATAAATATTTTTCTTGGTGTCTTTGTGTCTTGGTGGTAAAAAAATAAACCTCGGTAACTTCATCTGGCAACGGCGAGCACCATGAAAAAGACCACCCATTTCGGTTATCAGGAAGTCCCCTACGAAGAGAAGGTGCGCAAGGTCGCGGGGGTGTTTCATTCGGTGGCTGGCAAGTACGATCTGATGAACGATCTGATGTCGATGGGCGTGCATCGGCTCTGGAAGCGCTATACGCTGGATATGAGCGGCGTGCGGCGCGGCGATCAGGTGCTGGATCTGGCCGGGGGGACCGGCGATCTGGCGGAAAAGTTTTCCCGCATGGTGGGTCCCGACGGCGCCGTGACGCTGGCCGATATTAATGAATCCATGCTGCGCATGGGCCGGGATCGGCTCATCAACGACGGTATCGTCGGGAATCTGCGCTATGTGCAGGCCAACGCCGAGTGCCTGCCTTTCCCTGATAATCACTTCGATGCTATTACCATCGCCTTTGGCCTGCGCAATGTGACCGACAAGGAAGCCGCGCTGTGTTCCATGTTGCGGGTGCTCAAACCGGGCAAGCCGTTGCTGGTACTGGAATTTTCCAGACCGGTGATCAAACCGCTCAACCCGATCTATGACACCTATTCGTTCAAGGTATTGCCCCTGCTGGGTAAACTGTTTGCCAACGATCCCGACAGTTACCGTTATCTGGCCGAGTCGATTCGCAAGCACCCGGATCAGGAGACGCTCAAGGGCATGATGGAAGAGGCCGGTTTCGAGCGTTGTGCGTATTACAATCTCAGCGGCGGTATTGTCGCCCTGCATCGCGGTTACAAGTTATGACCGCGGCGGTTGCCAGAATCCAGTATGCCGGCTTCTGGCGCCGCTTCCTGGCGTTACTGCTCGACGGTGTTCTTTTTACCGCGCTGATTCTCCCCCTGCTGGTCGCGATCTACGGGCCCGGCTATCTGAGCTGGTGGCTGGGTGACAGCAGTGAGCTGGCCAGTTATGGCATGGCCGATCTGCTCATCACCTATGTCGTCCCGTTTGTGCTGGTCATCGTTTTCTGGCGGCGCTGGCAGGCGACCCCCGGGAAACTGCTGCTCGATTGCCGGGTGGTGGACGCGCGCACCCATCAACCCTTGAGCCTGCGCCAGGCGATCATCCGCGCGCTGGGCTATATTCTTTCCGCGCTGCCCTTTTATCTCGGCTTTGTCTGGGCCGCCATCGACAAACGCAAGCAGGCCCTGCATGACAAACTGGCCGGCAGCGTGGTGATCCAGGTGATCGACGATGACAGTGACATCAGTGTGGCGCAATGGCGGGAGCGTTTGAGCCTGTGAGTCTGGCGGGTGAGACTCTCGTGTTGCTGGAGGCGGCCGTGGAGACAGGGCTGAACCGGGCACTGCGCCTGGACCCGGTGAGCTTTGAACAACTGGCGCGCTTCGAGGGCAAGCAGATTGCACTGGAGCTACATGGCACCGGCCTGACGCTGTTGTTGTTGCCGGGGCAGGATGGCATCCAGGTCATGAGCGGTGACGCCGGGCAGGCGGATACGGTGATCAGCGGGACGCCACTGGCCCTGGCCGAACTGAGCTTCGGGGATGCGCGACGGGTCCTGTTCGCCGGGGATGTGACCATACGCGGCGACGTGGAAACCGGTCAGGCCTTCAAGCGTCTGCTGGATCATCTCGAGATTGACTGGGAAGAGCAGTTGAGCCGTTACACGGGCGATGTGGTCGCTCACCAGCTGGGCGATTTTTTTCGTGGTTTGCAGGGCTGGGGAGCACAGGCACGGCGCGTGCTGGGGCGTAACCTGGCGGAATTCCTGCAACAGGAAAGCCGACAACTGGCGACCCGTGAAGCGGTCACCGGGTTTGTTCGGGAGGTGGATCAGTTGCGCGACGACAGCGAGCGATTGCAGCAGCGTGTTACGCTGCTGCAACAGCATTTGTCATCAGACAAGCAAACTTCATAAATCCCGCTTTGCCGGCTATATAAAAGTTAATTTGCACCAGAGAGAGAGCTTCGCAGAATAGGGCGCGATGCATTTTTTAATGCATTGGGTTATGCTTTGCCTTTCACACTGCTTTGAAGGAGCAGGAACCATGAGTCAGATCCCGAATTTCGCCGGCGAGCGGAGCAGGGCCAGCGAAGACGCTCTGCAGGCACGTGTTGCCAGCGATCGGTTCAGTCCGCAGGCGCGGGAAGTGACACAATGGGTAGCCGCGCTGCGGGAGCATCACGGTGTCCATTTCATGGCGGCCGATTTTGATCGGCAAAGCAACAAGCTCAACGGATCCGACCAGTAATTTTCCACAATGCCTGCCCCGTGCAGGCATTGTTGTTTTGATCAGGATAAAAACCGTACCACCATATTCAGTTAATTAAAGGGGAACGAACATGGCTACCAAGAAAAAAGCCAAAAAGAAAGTCACCAAGAAAAAAGTTGCAAAGAAAAAGACCGCGGCACCGCGCGCAAAAAAAGAAGCTCCTAAAAACGCGTTTTATGCCCAGTCCGGCGGGGTGACCGCCGTGATCAATGCCAGTGCGGCGGGCGTGATCGAAACCGCACGCAATAACAAGAATAAAATCGGCAAGGTCTATGCCGGGCGCAACGGGATCATCGGCGCCTTGAGCGAGGATCTGATCGATACCAGCAAGGAATCCGCCGCGGCCATCAAGGCCCTGCGGCATACGCCGTCCGGTGCTTTCGGATCCTGCCGTTACAAGCTCAAGAGTCTGGAAGCCAACCGTCGCGAATATGAACGGCTGATCGAGGTGTTCGAAGCGCACAACATCGGCTATTTCTTTTATAACGGGGGCGGCGATTCGGCCGACACCTGCCACAAGGTCTCCCAGTTGTCAGAGAAGATGGGTTACCCGGTGCAGGCCATCCATGTGCCCAAGACCGTGGATAACGACCTGCCGATCACCGACAACTGTCCCGGCTTCGGCTCGGTGGCCAAGTACATTGCCGTTTCGACCCGCGAAGCCAGCTTTGACGTGCAGTCCATGGCCAAGACCTCGACCAAGGTGTTTATCCTCGAGGTAATGGGTCGCCATGCCGGCTGGATCGCCGCGGCCGGCGGGCTGGCCTCCAGCGAAGATACCAATATCCCGATCGTGATCCTGTTCCCGGAAGTGAAGTTCGATCAGAAGAAGTTCCTGGCCAAGGTCGACAGCCTGGTCAAGAAGCACGGCTATTGTTCCGTGGTGGTCTCCGAAGGGGTTCGCTGGCCGGATGGCAAGTTCCTGGCCGAGTCCGGGCGCAAGGACGCCTTCGGTCATGCCCAGCTCGGCGGGGCGGCCACGGTGATTGCCGACATGGTCAGCAGTGAACTGGGGCACAAGAACCACTGGGCGGTGGCCGATTATCTGCAGCGTGCCGCCCGGCATATCGCTTCCAAGACCGATGTGGACATGGCCTATGCCATGGGCAAGGCGGCCGTGCAGTATGCCATCAAGGGGCATAACGCGGTCATGCCCACGGTGGATCGCGTCTCCAACAAGCCCTTCAAGTGGAAAGTCGGCATGGCGCCGCTGTCCAAGGTGGCCAATGTCGAGAAGATGATGCCGAACAATTTCATCACCAGCGACGGCTTTGGTATCACCAAAAAATGCCGTGACTACATGCAGCCGCTGATCAAGGGTGAAGATTATCCGCCCTACAAGGACGGCCTGCCCAAATACGTCCGGCTCAAGAACGTGGCTGTCGCGAAAAAACTGAAGAAGTTTACGGTATAGCCGGTTAACAAAAATAACCATAAAGCAGTAAGCAGTTGGGGCGGTTTTTTACCGCCCCGTTTTATTTTGCAGAGAGAAAATTTGCAGGCAGGTAGTTCGGCCCTTCGGACCTTCGGGCAGGGACGAGTTATGAGTGACGAGGCGGGTTGGCAAGGGCTGATTTTGTAACTCCACTTCTGATCGCGGTTCCTCGTAGCCTGTCCTCTGACTTCGCATAAGCAGTAGGCCGGACTGAGCGCAGCGATGTCCGGCGCCCCGGGGGAGTTGCCCGATACCGCTGCGCTATATCGGGCCTACTTGTACATGCTCTGGAAATAACGCAAAGGGCGCAAAGACGCCAGGGACGCAGAGAAAGGATTTAATAAAATTGTTTAGCGACTCTGTGACAGGATGTGCCGCAATGTGATGTGCTCCGTGTGGGCATTCGGTGCAAATAATTTAACTTTGCGTACTCTGTGCCTCTGCGTTCTCCGCGTTATTTCCAGAGTCGTAGGCCGGACAGAGCAACGCGGTGTCCGGCATCCCGAAAATGCCCGATACCGCTGCGCTATATCGGGCCTATATGCTGGCTGTTCCCTGGTCATTGGTTCTCCGGCCCGTGTTCCGGGAAGCGTCAAATCGAAGTTAATATCACCGCACTCCCTGCCGATAAATCCTGTTCTTACTTTGGGGATTGGCGGTCGTGTCGCCGATATAACAACGATCAGGGTGCAGGTCAGGGCAGGTTTATGAGCGCGGTCAGTATTCTCAAGCCGGAGGAGTGTCTCATCCGGGATGAACCCTTTTATCAGCCGGTTGGCGATGAGGTCGCGGTGTTCGAGGCCGCGTATCAGCAGAAATTGCCGGTGCTGCTCAAGGGGCCGACCGGTTGCGGCAAGACCCGCTTCATGGAATACATGGCCTGGCGTCTGGCCCGGCCGCTAATCACGGTCTCCTGTCACGACGATCTGACCGCGCCGGATCTGGTCGGTCGCTATCTGGTCAAGGGCGGTGAAACCGCCTGGGTGGACGGGCCGCTGGCCAGTGCGGTGCGCGCCGGCGGGATCTGTTATCTGGACGAAATCGTCGAGGCGCGCAAGGACACCATGGTCGTGATTCATCCCCTGGCGGACGATCGCCGTGTGTTACCGGTGGAAAAGCGGGGTGAGCTGATTGAGGCACCCGACGAGTTCTGCCTGGCCATGTCCTATAACCCGGGCTACCAGAGTGTGCTCAAGGACCTCAAGCAAAGCACTCGCCAGCGCTTTGTGGCCCTGGAGTTCGATTATCCCGGTCAGGAGCTGGAAACCGCGATCATTGTCAGGGAGACCGGTGTTGATGAGGTGATGGCCGACAGGCTGGTTCGGTTCGCGCACATGACCCGCAATCTCAAGGGCTGTGGCCTGGATGAAGGCGCCAGTACGCGCCTGCTGGTCCATGCGGCCAGGTTGATGAGCAGCGGGGTGAGTCCGACCACGGCCTGTCACACGGCCATTGCCCAGGCATTGACCGATGACAGTGAAATGGTGGCCGCGGTGAATGAGCTGAGCTCCTCGTTATTCTGATCCCGCCCATGGCCGACACGCCTTCCCTTGACCTGCAAACCATTATCGAGCGGCTCGACAGCTGGCTGGATGTAAAATTTTCGGGTTTAAAAACAGAGGCCGCCGCCGCTGACCTGGCGACGCTGGAACGTGACCAGCAGGACTATCTTCTCGCACGGGTGCAACGGGTTGCCAGCGCCAATATTCAACTGGCTTACCACTTTATAACCTATGCGGTTGAGGCGCTGGACAGACTCGATCGCCAGAGCATGGATGCCTGGGTGGTGCATGCCATGGATAGCTATGATCGGCATGGCCTGTATAAGGCGCTGGAAACGATCCGCGCGGTGGAGGACTTTGTTCGCCTGAGGCAGAAACGTGCCGGTGCCGCTGAGTTTGAACAAGTCTCCGGGGTCCTGTCGCATTTTGTTCACGGCCTGTCGGGGCGGCGGCTGCAGCTGCGCGTCGCCGAACAATTATTTACCGATACCGAAACCATCTATCTGCCAGCGTCAATCGACTGGCTCGCCACGCCGCAGGAAAATTTTTTAGTCTATAAGTGCCTGGTTGCCTGTCACTGGGCCCAGATCCGTTCTGGCACGTTTCGTGAACCGTTGACGCCCTATCTGAACGAGTCGCGCGATCCCGAGCGGTTTCTGGATCTGTTTCAGGCCTTTGAGTCGGTGCGCGTGGAAGCCTGGCTGGAGCGAGAGCTGCCCGGTCTGTATCGCACGCTGCAACGTTTGCGTGATGCGCTGGGAGAAGTGTACGACGGACAGTGGCGAGCGTTGTCGCATGCTCTGCGGGAACCGACAGCCCAGGCGAGCGATTCATTGCAACTGACCCAGCGTTATCTCGATGCGACCGAGCCACCGCCACGCAGCCTGTTTTATGGCCGGATCCAGCCTGACCGGGTACAGGCGCGGATCGACCGGCGGGTGGAAAAGCAGAAAACCCGTTTTCGTCAGCTGCTGTGCAACGTCGTCCAGCAGTGCCGGGATAGCGATGAGCATGATTCGGCAGCGTATCAGCTGCAAGCGCAAATCCGCGACAGGACACAAAAGGGCAGCGCGGATGATCTGCAACTGACACTGAACGATGAAGCCATGACCCTGCCAGATGAGGCCAGATCGCTGCTCACGTCCATTGTGCAGGATATCGGTTATCTACCCGATGATTATCTGATACCGGCGGGATCGGGCGAATACGTGTCGACGTTGCGACAGGATCCGCTGTCCGATTCGATTGAAGTCAACCGGACGTCTTCCGAAACCGGAGTGTATTGGTACAGAGAATGGGACTTTCGCCGCCAGGACTATCGTAAAAACTGGTGTACTGTCCGCGAACATCCTGTTGCCCCGGTTTATGACGATTTTTATTGCCACACACTCGAGAAGCACACAGGACTGATCCGCCAGTTGCGCAAGAATTTTGAAGCGATGCGGGACGAAGAGAAGCGGCTCAAGCGCGAGGTCCATGGGGATGATGTGGATATCGATGCGCTGGTGGAAGCACTGGCCGACAGTCATGATGGCAGCGAGATGTCCGATCGCCTGTTTACCCGTCTGCAGCATGCCGAGCGGAGTATCGCGGTGATGTTGATGGTGGATATGAGCGGTTCGACCCGGGGCTGGGTCAACGACGCCGAGCGCGAAGCATTGATCCTGCTGGCCGAAGCACTGCAGACGCTGGGGGATCGTTATGCCATCTATGGTTTTTCAGGAATGGCACGCGAGCGTTGCGAGATTTACCCGGTCAAGGCATTTGGCGAGACCTATGATGCACAGGTGCGGGCGCGCATCAGTGGCATCCAGCCCAGGGACTACACGCGCATGGGCGCCGCGATTCGCCACCTGTCCGGGATTCTCAACAAAGAGGAGGCCCGCAGCCGGATTCTGATCACGCTCTCCGATGGCAAACCCGATGATTACGACAACTACCGGGGCCAGTATGGCATCGAAGACACCCGTCGTGCCTTGCTGGAAGCGCGCCACCACGGCATCTATCCCTATTGCATCACTATCGACAGGGAAGCGAAAGGCTATCTGCCGCGCCTGTACGGACCGGCCAGTTATACCCTGGTCAGGGAAGTCCGGGAATTGCCTTATAAAATATCAGAGATATACCGGCGCATAACCCAGTAATGTATACATACTACATTACTACGCCTGAAGCAGAATGTTCCCGGCCAGGATTTTTCGATGCCTATAAACAGGCGAAAAACCCAAGGTACTGCAAGACGCCGTGGATGTGATGCAAAGTCATGTTAGTACGGGGGCAGTCATTTGCCGGACAATAAACCTATGCAGGATTTGATCAGCAGTTCGGATCAACTGATGTAATAGTGCTGAGTACTGAGTACTGAGTACTGAGTACTGAGTACTGAGTACTGAGTACTGAAGCTGTCGGTGTTTTACTCAGAATCGTTGAGCAGGGCTTTTTTACGTTGTTCGGGGGAGAGCCTGGCGAGATCTTCTACCGCTTGATAGAAGGCTGTCAGATCACCGTCGAGTGAATCCAGCAGCTGCTCGAATCCGACAACCTGTTCGCGATAGGTCGCGATCAGGGCCAGGTGGGCATTGTTGAGTGGCTGTTCCATCCAGTTATCATAACCGTCATAACCTCCCCATTGCTGTTTCAGGGTCTGATAATCCCGTTTAAGCTGCGCAAAATACTGCTGCTTTTTGGCTCGCTTGTCGGCGTCATTCAGATCGCTTGCATACAGTTGTTTCAACTGCTGGCGGGTGGCCAGTAACAGGGCATGAAACTGACTGCGGCGTTCGAGGGTCTGGCGATAACGAAGATAAGCCGATTGGCGATCCTGTGCAGAAAACCAGCGCCTGACACCCTCCTGTTCGATGAACACGGCAAAACTTTCGTTAAAAGCCGGGTCATCGGCAAGGTAGAGTTTCTGGTGCGCCAGTTCATGAAACACAATGCCGATCCGCCGGGCCTCGTCACGTAACAGCATGGTGTTGAGCAGCGGATCGTCGAACCAGCCCAGGGTGGAATAGGCGCGCGCCCCGGCCACGTAGGTATCATAATCTGCCTGTTCCAGACCGGCGGCATAGTTGTTGGCCTGTCGCTCGCTGAAATAACCGCGGTAGTTGAGACAGCCGGCAAACAGAAAACACCACTGGCGAGGCTCGACCGATAATTCGGGTGTGGCGATCACATTCCATACAGCATACTCGCGCTCGATATCTGCGTAATAGCGGTAGCTGTCATTATCGGGCAGCTGTAATGCCTCGACCGCAAACTGACGGGCACGCTGGATATCAAGCAAAGCAGACCGCAGTTCGGCACGGGTAGTGGGATCAGCGATAACTTCACTGACCGGCTGCTGCTGGTTAAGAATCCCGGCATGGCCGTTAACCGCCTCCAGGTAGTAGGAGAAGGTACTGCAGCCCGAAAGCGTGGTGAGGATCACGCACATCAACAGGGTTTTACGTATGTGGAACGTCATAATTCGGTAAACTGTGTGCGTGTGGCGCCGATACACCGGGTGAACCTACTATATAATAGCGTGTCAGATTTTCCAGAGCTTTTCGTCGAGTGATTATGGACAGCCCCGTCAAACCCGATATTCGTCCCCTGCATCAGGCTATTTCCCGTCTTGGTGAGATCATCGTTGGCAAACCGCGGGCGATTCGCCTGGCGGTCACCTGTCTGCTGGCCCGCGGGCATCTGTTGATCGAGGATCAGCCCGGTGTAGGTAAGACTACACTGGCCCATGCCATTGCCGCGGTGATGGGGCTGCAATACCACCGTATCCAGTTCACCAGCGATCTGTTACCGGCCGATATTCTCGGTGTGTCGGTGTATGAGCAGGGCACGGGGCAGTTTAAATTTCATCCCGGGCCGATCTTCGCCCAGTTGATCCTGGCCGACGAGGTCAATCGCGCCACCCCGAAGACCCAGAGCGCCCTGCTGGAAGCGATGGAAGAGCGCCAGGTCACCATCGAAGGGGAGACCCGGGCCTTACCCGAACCCTTTTTCGTGATCGCCACGCAAAATCCAACCTATCAAATAGGTACCTTTGCCCTGCCCGAGTCCCAGCTGGATCGGTTTTTAGTGCGCCTGGAACTGGGCTATCCCGATGCGTCGGCCGAGCGGGCCCTGCTTGGTGGGGAAGATCGCCGGGAGTTGCTGGAGCATCTGCAACCGGTACTGAATCCGGAGGATCTGCTCGTCTATCAACAGGCGGTGACCCGGGTGCACGTCAGCGAAGATTTGCTCGATTATTTGCAGGCGATGATTACCCTCAGCCGGGAACATCCGGAGATCGCCGTCGGCCTTTCCCCGCGCGCCGGTCTGGCACTGTTGCGGGCGGCACGCGCCTGGGCGCTGCTGGAGGATCGTGATCATGTCCTGCCCGATGATCTGCAGGCGGTATTGCCCGGCGTGGTCACGCATCGGCTGCGGTCGGTGACCGGCGAGAGCGGCCAGGCGGTCGAGCGACTGGTGCAGCAGTTGCTGGACGTGCCTATCCCCTGAGCCGCGCATGAGCCTGGCCCGTCGCGCACCACGCCCGAGTTTCGTCCAGCGCTTTAATCTGGCGCGTTTTTTCAAGGGCGATGCCCCCAGTGCGGCCCCCTGGATGCTTGATCGGCGCAATGTCTACATTCTGCCGACCCGCCAGGGGCTGTTTTTCGCCGTGTCGCTGGTGATCATCCTGCTCGGCGCGATCAACTATAACAACAGCCTGGGTTATTTTCTGACGTTCCTGCTGGGCAGTATTGCGATCGTGGGTATTTTGCACACCTATCGTAATTTGCTGCGCCTCGAGGTGCGCCTGGCCAACATTGAACCGGCATTTGCCGGTGGCGAGATGACAGTCCCGGTGGTAGTGCATAACCCGGGAACTGAAAGGCGCGAACAGATTGCGCTGGCTTTTGCCGATCAGGAACCGAACCGCTGTGCCATTCCTTCGTGCGGTCAGTGCGTGGTCTCCTTGCGCAGGTCCGCCGGTGAGCGCGGCTGGCAACCGGTCGGCCGTTTTACGCTGGCCAGTACCTTTCCACTGGGTCTGTTCCGGGCCTGGAGTCACGTGGTGCCGGACTCGCACTATCTGGTTTATCCCCGGCCCGCCGTCGAGGCGCGCTTGCCGCAAACCTCTCGCTATATGGCCAGCCTGGTCGGGGACCAGGGCATTGGCAGTGATGACTTTGCCGGCCTGCGCGGGTATCGCAGCGGGGATTCACTCAAGCACATTCACTGGAAAGCCCTGGCCCGGGAGCAGGGACTGTTAACCAAGCAATTCGGTGGCGATCGCAGTGAACGGTTATGGCTCGACTGGCGCATGCTCGAGGGCAGGGAGACCGAAGCCCGCCTGTCGCAATTGTGCCGCTGGGTGATCGAGGCCGGGCAACAGGGACTCGAATTCGGATTGTGGTTACCGGATCAGATCATCGAACCGGGTCGGGGTCACGCCCATCAACAACAGTGCCTGCAGGCACTCGCCCTGTTCGGAGGCTGAGATGGCGCGGCCAAGTCGATTACCGCTGCCCAATGCCTTGTTATTGGCCGGTATCACGCTGGTGGTATTGCCCCATGTGTCGCATCTGCCCCTCTGGTTGTCGCTCGCCACGTTGAGCGTGATTGCCTGGCGCGGGTTGCATGACGCCGGCCGGGTGCCGTTGCCGAACCGGTTTATGCGCATCCTGCTGGTCCTGCTCGCCATCGCGCTGCTGCTGGTCACTTACCGCACGCTGGTGGGGCGCGAAGCGGGGACCGCGTTGCTGGTGTTGATGCTGGTTCTCAAGCTGTTTGAAATGCGCAGCTGGCGGGATGTCACGGTTGTTGTGTTTCTCGGCTTTTTTGTCATGGTGACGGCCTTCCTGTTCAGTCAGTCTATGCTGATGGGCGCCTATACGCTGGTGGTCGTGGCATTGTTGATTGCCAGCCTGATCAGTTTTCAGCAGCCGACCCGGCCGCTGGCCCGGGAGCCGTTGCTTGGCGATCTACGTCACGCTATACGCCTTCTGCTGCAGGCGTTACCGGTGGCCCTGATCCTGTTCCTCCTGTTTCCGCGTATTCCGGGGCCCCTGTGGAGTCTGCCGGAAGATGCCGGTGCCTCCCGCACCGGCCTGAGCGATGAAATGGAGCCGGGGCGCATCAGTCACCTGGTCGATTCCAATGAAGTCGCCTTTCGTGTCCAGTTCGAAGGGAACCGGCCGGCGCCGGCACAACGCTACTGGCGCGGGCCGATCCTGTGGCAATACGATGGCCGAAAATGGCAAACAGAGCCGCACCGGATTCGTCTGCCACAACAATTCGATCTTGATTTCAATGGTCCGGCGCTGGAGTACCAGGTCACCCTGGAGCCGCATAACCGCCAATGGTTGTTTGCCCTGGAAATGCCGGCCTCGATTCCCGAGCAGGCACAGCTCAACAGTGAATATCAGCTGCTGTCACGCCGACGAGTTAGCGAGGTATTTCGTTATGAAGTGCGCTCCTACACGGATTACCGGCTCAATCCTGACACCCTGCTGGAGCGGGAACGTTATCTTGCCCTGCCGCCGGGTATCTCGCCCCGGACTCGCGAGCTGGTAAAAGAGCTGGCTGCAAAAACGGACTCCTCCGTGGAACTGGTTCAAAGCGTACTCGATTATTTCGCCGAACAACCGTTTTATTATACCCGGGAGCCGCCCCTGCTGTTCGACGATCCGGTTGACGAGTTTGTCTTCGAGACCCGGCGCGGTTTCTGCGAGCATTACGCCTCGGCGTTTACCGTCATGATGCGCCAGGCCGGGATTCCGGCCCGTGTCGTCACCGGGTATTACGGCGGGGAAATGAATCCGCTGGCCGATTACATGATCGTGCGCCAGTCGGATGCCCATGCCTGGAGTGAAGTGTGGCTACAGGGGCGTGGCTGGGTCCGGATCGATCCCACGGGCGTGATACCGCCTTCCCGGATCGAACTGACTGCCGATCTGGCGCAAAGAGAACCGGCGGTGCGCAGCCGGCTGGACGCCGAACGTCCCTGGTGGCTGCGTTCTTTACACCAGGCCGGTTATGCCTGGGATGCGGTTAATAATCGCTGGCAACAGTGGGTGGTGGGGTATAACCAGAATCGACAGAATGCGCTGCTGCGGGCGCTGGGCCTGGAGGATATCAACTGGCAGAAACTGGTCTTCCTGTTAATGGTCATGCTGTCACTGGCCCTGCTGATCATCGCTGCGCTGGTATTTCGCGCGGGCCCGGCTGGCGATAAACAGGTGAACCGGCTTTATCGACGCTTTCTGCGCAAACTGGCACGGCGCGGCATCAGCAAGTTACCGGCCGAAACCCCCGCTGCCTTCGGCGAGCGTGCCATCCGCGAACAGCCGGCAAAGAGCGAACGGATCCGGCAAATCACACAAACCTACCTGTTACTGCGCTATGCTGATCTGGAGGTGCAGACGCAGCGCCGGCATCTCAAATGGCTCGCCCGGGCGGTGCGCCAGTTCCACCCAGAATAAACGCGGGCAAACCGACGCCTTTGGCGGTGAGATACGACCAGGCGATGCCGTTGCGGTCTGTTCAGTGTTTCGGTGATTATTCCTGTTCTGATTGGATGTAAATCAGCAGGAAACGACCTGTCTCTCGTAAAGACGCCACGACGCAAAGCAATCAGGTATGGCTTATACTCAGCGAGCTCGGCGTCTCTGCGTGAATATTATAGCCGGGTATCATTCGAGCGGGATAACGGTGCCTGGAACAACATTCTCCCTGACCTGTCGCTGCATGCAATCCCGCGACGTGTCGGATTTCGCTGTTAACAAGGTAAACCACGATGAAAAAACGGCTGTCGCATAAACGGTTCAAACGTTTTGTTAATGATGTGTACACACATACGCCCGTGACCAGAATGGTCTTGCTGTTGGTGGTACTGTGGTTAAGCTTTTCTTTTGGAATTTATCTGGCAGAACGGGATGTTGCCCTGGCCGCGATCACAAGTTATACCGATGCGCTCTACTGGGGCGTGGCGGCTTTTTCGACCGCGGGTATCGCCGATACCCCGGTATCCGGCGTGGCGCAGTTGATCGGCGGTATCTGGATTGTCATCGGCTCCATCCTGTTTTTCGGTACGATCGTGGCAACGGTAACCACCTATTTCATGCGGCCCATGCAGCGTCCGCACAAGAAAATTATCGATACTATCGAATACAACCTGGAGCAGCTTGATGAGCTCGAGATTGAAGAGCTGGATTTGTTAAGGGTCACGGTGGATAGCCTGATCGCCCATGTTGAGGAATTAAAGGCAAGGCATGCAACGCCTGCTGCAGACCAGTAATCCAGAAGCCCGTGCCAGACATACTGCAAGGCGGGCTACCTCGCACGGGTGGCGTGCTTCGGGCGATGGATTTAGATTGTCTTGCGATGACCGAACGGCCGCCAGGCCGGCGAGATCACGTTGGGCATCTCGGAGCGGCCCAGTAGCCGGGCCGGGGCCAGGGTGAACTCGCCATAGCGTTGATTGATCGCATCCATCACTTCATTACTGGCGCGTTGCTGGATGGGCGCGGGTTCGAACAGTTGCAGTTGTTGATGGCCGCTGTGCGGATCGAGTGCCGTGACCTGCACCTGATGAATCCCTTCGCCCTGCCAGACATGGCGCAGCACCTGCTGACAAAGCTGGTAGATGAGTCCGCCATCATCCGTCGGCAGGCGCGACTGGCATCGCTCACCCAGCCAGCCCTGGTGACAGCGCAGCCCGACAAAAAACACCCGGGCCTGCAGGTTGTGACGCCGCAGCCGTTCGCCGACTTTCTCGCTCATGTGCAGTAAAAAGGTCAACAAGATTTCCCGGCCACGGGTATCGGGTGGGATCACCTTGCCATGGCCGATGGTTTTCGGCGGGGCGACATTGATATGCACCGGATCGGGATCCTCGCCCCGGGCCATGTACCAGATGCGCCGGCCGGGGTTACCGAAACGCTGCGCCAGCACGCCGATGGGCAGTTTCGCCATGTCACCGCAGACATGCACGCCGCGCGCGGCCAGAAATTCGCCAATGCCGCGATTGATGCCGCACAGTTCGGTGACCGGCACATCGGCCAGTCGTTGTTTTGCCTCGTCCGGCGGGATCACCGTCAGCCCGTCGGGTTTGTTGAGCTTGGCGGCATACTTGGCCGTGGTCTTGTCACCACTGACACCGACCGAACAGCGCAGGCCGGAGGCTTCGAACACCACCTGCTTGGCACGTTGCGCGATATCGGCCGGATGGCCCAGCAGGTTTTGACAGCGAGTGATATCGAGAAAGGCTTCATCCACTGAAAAGATTTCCATGTCGGGACTGATCGTCTCCTGCAGCGCCGCCATGATTGCGCTGGAAATCGCGGCATAGCGTTGCGGTCGGGCCGGGATCTGGATCAGATCGGCGCATAACCGGCGTGCCTCTTTAAGGCGCATGCCGGTATGCACGCCATGCGCACGCGCCTCGTAGGAACAGGTGATAATACAGGTGCCCTGTATGCCGTTGGTAATGGCCACCGGCCGGTCGCGCAATTCGGGCCGGCCCAGCTGCTCCACCGAGGCGAAAAAGGCGTTCATGTCCACCAGCAAAATGGCGCGCGGCCAGGCTTTAAAGGCAGGCGGGGCGGCAGAAGGGAAGGGGGATCGATCCGGCATGATCCACCGAAAGCGTTATTGATAAGTGCGCAGCTGGCCGACCAGGATGCCCTGGATGCGGACCCGGCGCGGATCGAAGACCATCGGTTGCAGATCCGGATTCTCCGGACTCAGTTCCACGCGGCCGTCGGCATAGCGTTTGTAACGTTTGAGTGTGGCTTCTTCTTCGTCGATCAGGGCGACCACGATATCGCCGTATTCGGCGCGATCCCGGGGTTCGATGATCACCAGATCACCGTCGAGAATGCCGACTCCGATCATGGAGTCGCCTTTGACCTGCAGAGCGTAGCGATCGCGCCCCACAAACATGTCACTGAGGTTCAGTTCTTCCTGGCCGGGAATGGCCTCGATAGGGTGGCCTGCGGCAATCCGACCCACCAGCGGGAGGGTTGTGGATCGAGTGGGAGTGGGACTGGCAAGTCGAATGCCGCGCCATCCACGTTGAACATGCTCCAGCTCGCCCTTCTCGATCAGCGACTGCACATACCGATGCACCGTGCCCTTGGAGCTGATCTCCAGGGATTGGCCGATCTCGCTCAGGGTCGGTGCGTGCTCATGGTCACCGATATAGTCCCGAATGAAATCCAGTATGCGCTGTTCGAGTTGAGTGAGCATATGTTCTCCTAACGTTCTCTAACTGTAGAGAACTTTTGGAGAACGATCAAGCCCGCCGAAGGAAAAATTTTCGGCCCCTTACATTTATGAAAAATGGGTAAAATGACGCCCGGCCGGCCCGTCACCACAAAGAGAACCGCGATGAACCCGTTTTACAGCAAGCTCTCCGAGAAAATCAGCGATCTGATCCTGGCGGTCATTGCCCTGGGCCTGCTGGTGGTCTCGGTCGAGTACGTGCAGTTTCTGACCGATTACCCCGGCACCCTGCACAACCCGGAGTTCTGGAAGCGCATCGCGCTGACCTCGCTGGTGATCATCTTCACCGCCTATAAGTTCATCGCCTATTCGGCCTATTTCTGTGCCCCGGATAATGCCTCCACGCTGGCCAGCCTGGGACCGTGGCGCATTATTTTGATGTTTTTGTGCGATCTGGCCCAGGTCACCCTGGTGGCCTGGTTGTATGCGATTTTGTTAATCGGCCATCTCACCTCTGCCGGTGACAATAGTAGTACCAACGAAGTCACCCTCGGTGCGAACGTGATGTTATACCTGTTCGGTTTTATGGCGTTGTGGCATCTGGCGGTATTCATCTGGTATGCCCTGGCGCGGGGACAGAGGTATAACAAAACCATTCATGGCGGTTTCGTGCTGGTTTACGCCATCGCTGTAATGATTCTGTTGCTGATTGAACCAAGCAATGACAGGGCAATCATGGACTGGAGCGCGATCGGTTTTTATGCACTTTGTGTCCTGTTGTTATACCGACTCAAGGCGGTCCCGGACATCAACAAGGCCATACAGAGCGGTTAATGCATCGCGTCTCAATAGCCTTGCTCATGATCCGGGCCGGGAGACGGCCCGGATCACAAAGCCAGAGCGAAAAAATGTGCTATCTTTTACAGCAGGAGCAGGTCTGCGGTTGCATTGATGGGTTGCCGCCACAAGACAGGGGAGCAGGGAATGCCACCCAAAATCAGGGAGTTGATTACTGAACTGGAAAGAGCCGGGTTCGTGAACCGGGGCGACAAGGGCAGTCACCGGAACTTTGTTCACCCGCACCTTGCCAAACCTGTGACCCTGTCCGGCAAGCCCGGGGATGACGCCAAACAGTATCAGTTGCGGGCCGCCGTGCGCCTGGCGCTGAAGGAGCTGAACAAGTGAAAGAGAGTGCCCGTTACGCCAAAATCGTCGAGTGGTCATCAGAGGATCAGTGCTATGTCGGCAGTGCCCCGGGTTTACTCCTGGGTGGTTGTCATGGCGATGACGAAAGGCAGGTGTTCGATGAGCTGTGCCGGATCGTGGAAGAAACCATTGAACTCTATCATCAGGATGGTAAAAGCCTGCCTCCGGCTACCGCCGGCCATGATCTGGCAAACCGGATACAGGATGTTGCCTGATTCGCTCTTCGTTTCTTGTCTTAATTAACGCCGGTTCCCATTCTTTTCACGGCGGGATGTTTGTACCGTTGATATCGTCGAAGAGTTCCTGAATACGCGTTCTGAATGACAGTCCATTTTACTACGTAGCCTGGATCTAAGGAGCAACGCGACGGATCCCGGTTTTGCCGAGTTCAGGTGGAACCGCTTCGCTTGTTCCACCCTACAGAGGGATCGGGTGTTGGCAACTTATATTTAGTAGCGCGCTTCAATCCCGCCCATGATCTGATGCCGGGCATAATCATACGCCTCCAGGGTGGAGTCGTTGTCGATATACCGGTAATCCAGAAACAGGTCAGTTTTATCCGAAAGCTTGCGCTGGCCGCGCACACCGGCCAGGTAACGGTGGTCCTCGCGTTTGACCTCGGTGGTGGTGCCGTTGCTGATCCGGTAGGGATCAGCGTAATCGCTGTAACGATATTCACCGCGCAGGATGTAACGCCAGTTGTCAGGGCCGGATCGATCCAGCACAACGAACAGACTGTGGCGGGTCGGGGAATAACTGAAAAACTCACCGCTCTGGGTGAGATCGTCCCGGTCGTTGAGCTCCAGCTGATAACCCAGGCGCAGACGACCGATGTCGGTGGGTAGCAGGGTGTTGATACCCAGCCGCTGTTGCCAGCCATCAAGATAGGCGTAACGGGAACCGCCGTCGATCAGACCGCCCTGATAACGCAGCCCCAGCACCTTGCCGCCGGCCAGGGGACGGCGGGCACGAACGTCGACATTCAGTGCCTGCTCAAAGCGGCTGGAGTCGACATAAATCGTGTCCACGTAAGCGCTCAGATCCAGTTGCCAGCGCTGTCCCGTTTGCAACTGGTTCAGTCCCAGGCGCAGGCTCTGCTGATCGTATTCACTGACATCGGTGTACTGGCGCACATGCAGGCCGCCGAACAGATAGCGGGCGCCTGAGCGGTCGGCGCTGAGGCGGTGGTTGATCACCGCACCGGCTTCGACGAACAGATCGCTATTGTCGGTCAGGTTGACAGTTTCGGCATCGGGGGCCAGCGCGACATTGCTGTCGTAGCCGGCGGCAACGGTGGCCGACAGGGTGGTTCTGGCATCGCGGTCGGCGACTGGCAGACGATCCAGGGCCGTGGCGGCCAGCGCTCGCAAACGGGCATTGTCGGTGTGCCGGTAGGCGAGCTCGAAATGATCGGCGGCCCGATCGGAATTGTCCAGACGTCGGGCCACCAGCCCCAGATTGTAATGGGCCAGTGCCGCCCACTGCGGATCACGGGTCAGCCGTTCGAACTGTTGCCGGGCTTTGGCATAATCTTCGATTCGAAAATAGCTCACACCCAGGTTGTAATGCAGGGCGGGTTTGTCAAAGCCGGCCTGTTGCGCCTGTAAAAACGCCCTGATTGCCTGTTGATGCTGGCCGTTTTGTGCGGCCTTCAGTCCGCGATCAAAGTCAGGCTGACCGGCCGTGGCGGCCAGAACCGGGCTGAGGGTGACGAGCAGCACAGTACCCAGTGTCAGTAATCGAAGAGAGTGCCAGAACCCGTAATACGACATACGTTAAAAACCTTTTCAATACGTTGGCGTTAAACACGACCAGCCACGCCGACGGTTGCCGGCGTGGCTGCAGGGTGGGCCGTTGTCCGGGCTAATTACGGACGCTGACCTGGTGCCTGAATGTTCTGCGTCCGTTCCCGAGCCCGTTCGCGCGCGGCATCGGAGACCTCGCTGCCAAATTCATGGCTCATTTCCTCACGCAGGCGGCGGGCTTTGTTGGCTGTGTCGATGCCAAATTTGGCGTTCTCATGGGCCTCGGGGGCCGCGTCTTCCGGCAGCTGGATATCGTTGATCGCCGCATCGGCGGAGCTGTTGGCCGGAACTGCCTCGAGGGTGACTTCAAGATCATCCTCCTGCGCCTGGGCGCCGAGCGGTAACAGCAAAGCGGCCATCAGGGTCAAAAGCGAAAGTTTCAGTGTTTTCATGGTCGTGCTCCTGTCGGGTTAGGTTTACAGCGTTTGTCGGGGTGTGCCTGAATCGACCGGCGGGTTGACGCGGGCCTGAATGCGAAATTCCCGTCGGCCACTGGGGTGTTCGAGGCGAGCGATGAGCTCACCACCCTGCCAGTCATTGCTGCGCAGAATCAGCGGCAGTCGCAGGCGGTTGCTGCCCTGCGCCAGGTTGGTCTGCCAGCTCAGTTCCCGGCGGCCGGGGTAGCCATCGATCTCGATCTGTTCGGGGAGCTGCAGGGTCAGCCGGACATCCTCCAGCGCTTGCCGGCTGTGAAAGGCCAGCTGCACCGTGCGAACCTGCTGCGGGGACAGAGCGACCGTGATCGCCCCGTCAGTCTCGCCGGTGCCGGAGAGGTTCCCGGCCAGATAGCCGGCGAACAGCGCGATGATCAGCGCGCCGGCGGCAATCGATCCTTTCAGCCAGCCGCGGGCGGCAGTGTCACGTGACCGGGTGGCTTGCTGCATGACGCGATGAGCAAAGTCAGGTGAAGACGGGGCAACGGGCAGATCCTGCAGTGCCTGCTGCAGCTCTCGTGCGCTGGCATACTGCTGCCGGCAGGTATCGCACTGTTGCAGATGTGCCTGCAGCGCGGCCTGTTCGTCGGCCAAAAGTTTGCCGTCGAGCCAGTCATCCAGTTGCTGTTGAAATTTAGTGCAGTTGATCATTTGTTCACTCCTACCCGTTAACACGCTCGACAGGCGTGGAAGGTTCCCGCTCGGATGAAAAAATCTCACGCAGTCGGGCGCGGGCGCGATGCAGGCGCGACTTGAGCGTGCCACCGGGAATCTCCAGCACCGCCTGCAACTGCGGCAGGGTGAATCCCTCCACATCGTGCAGCAGTACAACCAGGCGCTGTTCCTCGTTCAGTGAATCGATGGCTCGTTGTAAATCGTTTTGCAGACGCGTTTGTTCCAGGGCGTGATCGGGGGTATCCCGGCTCTGGTGCAGGTTGTCCAGAATCTCGTCACTGTGTGCGTCGTTCAGATCGGTGGGGGTGCGCTGCGATTTGCGCCGCGTATCAATGTACTGGCGGTAGAGGACGGTCAGCAGCCAGGTCTGGGGGTTATCCAGATTGTCGAGAGGGGTCTGTTTCTCGAACAGACGGGTCAGCAGCTCCTGGACCAGATCCTCGGCATCGTCACGATCGCCGCACAGCCGAAACGCATAGCGATACAGCGCCGGCAGGTGCGGGCGCAGCTGTTGCTCAAACTGGCGGGCGCGGCGCCCGGTTAGCAGGGGAATAATGGCCATACAGTGTTACACGCTCGTGCGTGCCAAAAGGTTCCATGGATAAAGGATAGTTTCGCAAAACAGTTTGCGCGGGTGCTGAAGGATAAAACAGTGCGTGCCGGGCGGACGCTACGTCGCTCACAGAAAATCGATGTCGGAAAATGCTGACAGGAATTAGAGAAAAGCCCTACAGGATTTTCAGCCTGGTCTGACAGGCAAAAAAGATTGCACCCGCTATGCTTTTCGACCCTGACAAGGCATAAGGCGGTGATCACCATGTACCGGTTTGACGACGAAAAGGAACAGGCGCCGGCCCGCTCGGAGCGATTTTACGAGGTGAATGGCGAATGGTTTTTTGCGGTGCGCAAGGGTCCGGATCGGGGGCCGTATGCCAGCAAGGAGGCGGCGCGTGCCGCGCTGCGGACCTATATTGTGGAACAACTGGCCGAAGAGAGACACCGTCGCTCCGGCGGACAGGGGTTTTCGTTGCGCTCATTGATCTGAGCCGCAAGGGCCCAGCTCGTCACGCCCATGGCCGGGACTGAGCCGTCCCGGTATTTTGAAATAGAGGAAATACTGATGGGTCAACATGCTCCCTGTCGTTGAACGGTTCGGTGTGGTTCGTCGGCCCAAGCTTCAGCTCTTCCTACCTATTAAACAAGCATATTTGTCCGGCGTTGCCGGAATTGTGCAGGCTATTGCCGGATGAGGTAGGTATTCATCCGCGTCGGCTGCGAGAGGTTTCCCGTTATAAAGGCCAGGAACCTTCTGGCTGACGGTTGATGCTCGAAATGCCGGGAGGATTGAGCCTTGAAGGCCCAGGCAACCCGGCATGGGCTCTGCGTTGTTCACTCCCCCGATTCTGCTATTTTCCAGGCGGGATTCCGAGAAAATCTTTAATGATAATGCGTATCATTAGAATATCACTCCTGTAGATGTCGAATTGAGAGGGGATCATGCTTCATTTTGTGGCAACGCGTTTTCCATGGCTGTTGATAGCGGCCTTTGCCACTGCCCTGATGAGTGGTCCGGCCCGGGCCAGCGGCGAGATCGGCGAGCACGTCAAGGATCTCAAGAGCCACATCAATGAATACACCGACGAGGTTCACTGGCTGATCGAACAGATCGACGGGCGAGGCGGCCCTGTTGTTACGCCCGGACGATCTGTCGCTGTCCCCGTCGGCGAATGGCAACGGCGTCATCGAATGGGGGCGTTATGAAGGCGGCAGCCGGCTGTACGGTGTTCGGGTGGATGAGGGGGGTGTTGCAGGCGCGGATCAATCACGAGATTCATCTGGCGCCGGGCGATCCGGTGGCGCTGGAAGTAGTAACCACTCACCCACTGGCTGTTTTCGAGCGCACCGAGGGCCAGCCAATCTCCTCGAATCCCGACCAGGTACCGCGCGTCGCCACGCTCGGCTGACAGGCTATAGCGCAGAATGTGCCGGTGGTCAGACACGTTTTCAACACGTAAAGAGAGACATCCCAGTATGGAACAGCGCATCGAACAGCTGGAAACCCGGGTCGCCTTTCAGGACGAGGCGCTAAACCGGCTCAGCGATATCATCGCCGACCAGCGCAAGGAACTGGATCGGTTGCAACAGGAAATGGCCGAGTTGAAAGACCGGTTTCGGGAAATCCGGGTCGCCGGTGCCAATGGGCAGGAGTCGGAGACCCCGCCGCACTATTGAGCCGCCCGCGGCCGTGAAAAACGAGCATGCCCCGGGCTGACTCGCGGCGGATTACATCTGCGATTGCAGGTAATTCTGCAGGCCGACCTTGTCGATCAGCTCCAGCTGGGTTTCCAGCCAGTCGATGTGTTCTTCCTCGCTGGCCAGGATCGATTCGAACAGCTCGCGGCTGACGTAATCCTGTTTGGACTCGCAGTAACCGATCGCCTCGCGTAACAGCGGCACCGCGTCCTGTTCGATGGTCAGATCGCCCTTGAGCATCTCGCTGACGTTCTCGCCAATGTGCAGTTTGCCGATGTCCTGCAGGTTGGGCAGCCCCTCGAGAAACAGGATGCGCTCGATGAGCTGATCGGCATGCTTCATCTCGTCGATCGATTCTGCGTATTCCTTGTCGTTGAGTTTCTCCAGGCCCCAGTTTTTGTACATGCGCGCATGCAGAAAATACTGGTTGATCGCGGTCAGCTCGTTTTTCAGGGCTTTGTTAAGATACTCGATGACTTTGTTGTCGCCTTGCATAAGGGTCCGGCCTCTTGTTGGGTAATTGTGCCGCGCCGCCTGAGAAGGGGGCTTGAAAGTATAAAAAAGTAGCGGGCCGGGTCGCGGCCTGCAACCCGGCAAAGTGTGGGGTAATCAGGCGACCTGGCAGGCCTCGTCGAGGCTGGCCATCTCTTGCTTGGTTTCACGGATGACCTGGCGGGCGCACTTGGCGCAACAGCCGCAGTTGCTGGCCACGCCGAGGTCCCGGCGCACATCGGCAAGGGAGTCGGCGCCGTCGATGACCGCGTCGCGGATCTGGCTGTCGGTGACGCCTTTGCAGAGACAAACGTACATCGTGCGATTCCTGTGTCAGTGATGAGTCTTGAGTATTACTATATCTAAATGAGAATGATTGTCAATACTATTTTTCATCTGGAATCGCATGACTGCTATTCAGCAGTTGAGGATCCGGGCCACGCTGTTCCAGCGGCAGAATAGGCGGGTGCTGGAGAAATACCCCTGGCCTGACCCTGTATAATAATGAGAGGTTTCTGAGTCGATGAGCCTGGGGCGTCGGGATCGGGAGGCGGACAGGGTTAGGGTTGAAACACGCTCTGTGGCCGGAGGTCATTACCAGTGCAGGGCGCGAAGCCGGGAAATTTTCTTGCGCTGGTGGTTTTGCATGACTTTCAGCACGGCACTCAAAGAGCGCAGCGCATCAAGGATATAGGGGCCCTTGTTCAGCATCACGCATTCCGCCCGCACGCCCATGGCGGCATCGGTAAATTCCGGTCGGGAGCGAACCCCGGTTTTGGCGATCGATTCCATGACCTGGGTTGCCCAGATCACCGGTACATGTGCGGCCTCGCATAGCCAGAGGATCTCTTCCTGTATTTCGGCCATGCGCACGCTGCCGAGTTCGACTGCCAGATCCCCGCGGGCGATCATGACCGCGAATGGGTGAGTGCTGAGCATACTGGTGAACAGGATATCAGGCAGGTTTTTCACCGCGTCCAGGGTTTCAATTTTGGCAACAATCGGCATATCAGTCGCGTTGCGATCAGCCAGTTCGGTGATCAGTTCACGCATATCATCAGCCGTCTCGATAAAAGAAAAGCCCACCATATCGGAATACTGGCAGATAAAATCCAGGTCCACGCTGTCTTTGTCGGTCAATGCCGGCAGGTTGAGGCGCGTGCCGGGAAAGTTGAGGCCCTTGTCCGGTTTAAGCCTGGCACCTGCCGGACCGGCCCGGGTAATACGCAGGACAAGGTGATCATCGAATTTCTGGATGATCTGGGCGCCGATTTTCCCGTCATCGAACCAGACCGGCGCGCCCGGTTCGAGAATATCGATCACTTCCGGAGCGGTACAGCCGATGCTGGCCGGGGCCAGCAATTCGTCGTTTTCCCCATATTCAGCCGGGTGGCCGTCATCCGATCGTTTATGAAGATGCATCACGTCGCCAACATGCAGGCGAATGCTGCCGGAGAGGTGATTGACCTGAGGGTAGGGAAATGATCGCAGGGTTTTACAGGTGCCATCGTTCGGGCGCTGCCACTGGATAATCGTGTTTGTCAGAAGACGGATGTTTTTGTTCGCATGGCCAAACAGGGAACCAGGGTCTCTGATAGCAGCGACCGTCACCTGGCGCTGTTTGCCTTTGGCGTCGATAAAACAAAGTCGATCATCTTCGGCGAGCTGAGTGAAAACCTCGTCAGGTACAAAAAAGGTATGACCAATATCGGTCTTGTGGGCAGTTGGCGCATTTGCCTGGCTGGCAGGCCAGATGGCGAATTGAGCTGTTTTATCGGCGGTCGATTTTATCTTGTGCCTGAACACTGTCGCATCGGCTGACGGCCTGATCTGTCCGGTGCGGATTTTATGCCCGGCAAGGTCCATCAGGATCCGACAGGATGAGTGCAGTTCCCGGTTGGCACGACGAACATGTTTGATCATCAATCGCCAGGTAAACGGATCATCATGCGCACAGTTGATTCTGGCGATGTCCATCCCTTCACGAATCAGTTCATAGACCGCTCTGTAATTCTGAGCCGTGTCACTGGACAGGGTGACCATGATGCGTGTCGTGCGACTGGCCGGCGGAGACCCCAGGGCCTGAACAGAGTTTTGATCCAGTATCTCGAAACCTTCCCTGAAACCGGGCCAGGGCAAGCCGGGATCGATTTGCAGTGGATCACCAAGGATCTGTCCAAGAATACTGATGATGTTGTTCAGATTTGCAAACACATGGGCCTCGGCACGTCCGAGCGAGGAGAGTCCCGCTTCCGCCAGTTCCTCCTGCAGAGGCCGTAAATCGATTTCACGCAGGGCCAGATAGTGTGCCAGATTAACAATGCTTTTATTAACAGTTTCCGGCGGCGGCGCCGGGGTCAGCTGCTTATCCAGCCGATAGGCACCGTGTTGAACCACATGGCGAGCAAGCCGATGAACCTGATCCTGCAGGTGTGTGAGGTTGCTATAGTGATCGTCACGATATAATGGTTCCATGCTGAAACTGTAACCGGCAATTTTGAAGCTAATATGGCGTTTTTATGACAGCGGCTGTTTAACCGGTTAAATCCGCGAGAGAAAGATGGGTGGCAATTGCGTATGCAAAAAGTGGATATGACAAGTCTTCTCGCGATGAATGCCGAACCAATAAGGGATTGGTTAAAGGCAGGTGACCTGCATGATGGGAAACAGGTACACCGGGTTCGGGTATGTATAAAAAAGCTGCGCTCGCTGTTGAAGCTGATTCGGGATTTATCCGACCCGGATATGCCGGTCACGACCATAAACGATAACCTCAAATCCATGAGTCAGTGTTTGTCGGGCCAGCGGGACCTTGATGTTGTCTGCGGGATTCTGCGCGCGAAGGTGGCGAAAGAAGAGAATATTGACCGCAGGGAAAGCTTTATTTTGATTCGGAAACGGCTGGCTGAAGCGTATCAAACCCCGGATCCCGATCCGGCATCGTTGCATCACTCAGGGCAGGTTGTGATGGCAGCGATCGAGGATCTGCCATCGATCAAGCTGTCGAAAAAGAAACTGGTTGAAAGGCTGTCTGCCAGTACAGGCAGGGTTTGTAAAAAAGGGCGCAAGGCGCTGGATAAAACGGATTGTGTTCAGTTGCACGAGCTGCGAAAAAAGGTAAAAACGCTGTTTTATCAGATCACGATTTTGTCCGGGGCCGGGTCTGACATGCATTTGCCGACAAAAAAGCTTAAAAAGCTCGGTAACAGGCTGGGCAAAATTCATGATTATTGCGTGCTGGAAAAGATGCTCGAGGAATTATGCAACAATGACGCAACACGGGAAAAAATCCAGCGGGCGGATTGGCAGCGGGTGCAAGACTATATCGACGCCCAGCGGCAGAAATATCTGATGCAGTCGAGTAAACTCCACCGTAAATGGTGTCGCCAGCAGAACCGGGGTGCCGAAAAGGCTTGATGAAAGTGACGGTTCCTCCCGGTGAGGCATTCAGCCGGCTTGCCGTTGCGGGTCACAGGCTGCGCGCCAGAGTATTTGTCTGATGGCGAAATAGTAAACAGCCGCGTACAATATCGCACCCGATTGATCAGGTTTCAGGTATATGTTTTATCAGGATAAATTCGATGTCATCGTGGTCGGCGGCGGCCACGCCGGGACCGAGGCGGCACTGGCCGCGGCCCGGGCCGGCGTGCGCACCCTGCTGCTGACCCACAACATCGAGACCCTGGGCCAGATGAGCTGCAACCCGGCCATCGGCGGCATCGGCAAGGGCCACCTGGTCAAGGAAGTCGACGCGCTGGGCGGGCTGATGGCCCGCGCCACCGATCGGGCCGGGATCCAGTTTCGCATCCTCAACGCCAGCAAGGGCCCGGCGGTGCGCGCCACCCGCGCCCAGGCCGA
>CAYOOC010000018.1:0-43355 GCA_964405505.1 uncultured Thiohalophilus sp. | reverse complement strand
AGCTCTTCGATCTGCACCAGGAACCACGGATCGATCGCTGTCATTTCGTGCACGTCTTCCACGCTGAAACCGGCCCGGAAGGCGTCGCCCACATACCAGATACGCTCCGGCCCGGTATTCTTTAACTGGGCACGGATCTTCTCCAGCGCAGTGTCGTCGTTGAGATCCACCATTTCATTGAAGCCGTCGGCGCCGGTCTCCAGACCGCGCAGGGCTTTTTGCAGTGACTCCTGCTGGGTACGACCGATGGCCATCACCTCGCCCACCGATTTCATCTGGGTGGTGAGCCGGGCTTCGGCCTGGGGAAATTTCTCGAAGGTGAAACGCGGGATCTTGGTCACCACGTAGTCGATGCTCGGCTCAAATGACGCCGGTGTGGCGCCGCCGGTAATCTCGTTCTGCAGCTCGTCCAGGGTATAGCCGACCGCCAGCTTGGCAGCCACCTTGGCGATCGGAAAACCGGTGGCCTTGGAGGCCAGCGCCGAGGAACGTGACACGCGGGGATTCATCTCGATGATGATCATGCGACCGTCGTCGGGGTTGATGGCAAACTGCACATTGGAGCCGCCGGTATCCACCCCGATCTCGCGCAGTACCGCCAGCGAGGCGTCGCGCATGATCTGGTATTCCTTGTCGGTCAGGGTCTGGGCCGGGGCCACGGTGATCGAATCACCGGTATGCACGCCCATCGGGTCGAGGTTTTCGATGGAACAGATGATAATGCAGTTATCCTTGTGGTCCCGCACCACCTCCATTTCGTATTCCTTCCAGCCCAACGCCGACTCTTCGATCAACAGTTCGTTGGTCGGCGACAGCTCCAGGCCGCGCTCACAGATCTCGACGAACTCTTCCTTGTTATAGGCGATGCCGCCACCGCTGCCGCCCATGGTAAACGAGGGACGAATGATGGCCGGGAAGCCGATCTTCTTCTGCACCTCGTTAGCCTCCTCCATGCTGTAGGCCACTTCCGAGTGGGGTAACTCGAGGCCGATCTCGCGCATCGCCTTGCGGAAGCGATCCCGATCCTCGGCCTTGTCGATGGCATCCATGGAGGCGCCGATCAGTTCCACGCCGTATTCCTCCAGCACCCCTTCGCGATCCAGATCCAGCGCACAGTTCAGCGCGGTCTGGCCACCCATGGTGGGTAACAGCGCATCGGGACGTTCGCTGGCGATGATGTTGCGCACGGTAGTCCACTCCACCGGCTCGATATAGGTGCGATCGGCCATCTCCGGATCGGTCATGATCGTGGCGGGATTGGAATTGACCAGGATGACGCGATACCCCTCTTCCTTCAGCGCCTTGCAGGCCTGCGCGCCGGAGTAGTCAAACTCGCAGGCCTGACCGATAACAATCGGGCCGGCGCCGACGATGAGGATGCTTTTAATGTCGGTACGTTTTGGCATTTTTTTACTCTATTATTCGGTCCGCGAATTAACGCAAATGGACGCAAATGAATGTCATTAAATTGGTTCTGTAGTGTTGTATTGCCATACGATTCGTTTGAATGATAATTTCGGCACACCGAAATTAAACAACAAACCAACACTTAGCCCGCTTGCTTTCAGATAATTCATCACCTGGGCTTCATGTTCTCCAGATAATCTGGACAGCGCCTTCAACTCAAGCAAAAGCCTGTCTTCTACAACAAAATCAGCAATATAGTTCCCTACAACTTTGCCTTTATATTTCACCTGCAATGATTTCTGCCTTTGAAAATGCAGGCCATTTCTAACCATTTCCTCACACAGAGCGTTTTCATAAACTGACTCCAGAAAACCAGCTCCCAGGGTATTACTTACTTCAATGGCACAACCAATTACCTGTTCAGATAAAATCCTTTTCATCTCATACAAAATCCATTTTGTATTATTGAAATTAGCGTTTATTTGCGTTCATTGGCGGACTCAATCAATTCAATGAACTTGTCGAACAACGGCGAAAGATCGTGCGGCCCCGGGCTGGCTTCGGGGTGCCCCTGAAAACTGAACGCCGGGCGGTCGGTGCAGGCCACACCCTGTAACGTGCCGTCGAACAGCGAACGGTGGGTCGCCGTGACGTTATCCGGCAGGGAATCTTCGTCGATGGCAAAGCCATGGTTCTGGCTGGTGATCATCACCTGCTTGCTCTGCAGATCCTGGACCGGATGGTTGGCGCCATGGTGGCCGAACTTCATTTTGGTGCTTTTGGCGCCACTGGCCAGCCCCAGCAGCTGATGACCGAGGCAAATACCGAACATCGGTACCCCGCTCTCAAGTAGCTTCTTAATCGCCTCGATGGCGTAATCGCAGGGCTCCGGATCCCCCGGCCCGTTGGAGAGAAAGACCCCGTCCGGGTCCATCGCCAGCACGTCCTCGGCCGGGGTCGTCGCCGGCACCACAGTCACCCGGCAGCCACGATTGACCAGCAGGCGCAGGATGTTGCGCTTGACGCCGTAATCATAGGCCACTACCCGGTGTGGCAGCGCCTCTTCGACCATGGCGGGGACATTGGGATACCCCTCGCCGGGATTCCAGACACCTTCCAGCCAGTCATAGGCCGTCTCGGTACTGACCACTTTGGCCAGATCCATGCCCTTGAGTCCCGGGAATTCACGCGCGGCCTTGAGCGCCTGTTGCTCGTCAATATTGTTGCCGGCCATGATGCAGCCGTTCTGGGCACCCTTTTCGCGCAGGATACGGGTCAGCTTGCGGGTATCGATGTTGGCGATACCGACCACATTGTTGCGCTGCAGATAATTGTCGAGGGTTTCCTGGCTCCGCCAGTTACTGGCGGTCAGCGGCAGGTCGCGAATGATCAGGCCTTCGGCGAAAACGGACCGGGATTCTTCGTCCTCATGATTGGCACCGACGTTGCCAATGTGCGGATAGGTCAGGGTAACGAGCTGTTTGGCGTAGGAGGGGTCGGTCAGAATCTCCTGATAACCGGTCATGGCCGTATTGAACACCACCTCACCCACGGTCTGGCCATCTATGCCGATAGACTCACCGTGAAAAATGGTACCGTCTTCCAACGCCAGCAGTGCCGGTTTTTTCAAGAGTCCTCCCTTGCGCGGGGCGCCTGCAAAAAGCGGGAGATACCAATCTGGAGTCTCCCGCTATGCAAAATTTCGATTCAATTTGTCGATCTGAGCTTCAGTTCAGACCGTTTCTATTCTAACCAACTGGTCTTGTAACCACAAGTAATGAGACCCGCGTGACGGGCAAGGAGGAATAAATCTGGCCATACAAACATCTGATTTTGATAAGAAAAACTTATACGCCGGGGAACACGGCCCGCCGACACATCACGCACCGGCGGATTGTCACCCCACTCACTGTATATGACGTAAGCCCAGCACATCCTGCATGTCGAACAGCCCCTTGTCCTGTTGCATGATCCAGTTGGCGGCGCGCACCGCCCCGTTGGCAAAGGTCATGCGGCTGGAGGCCTTGTGGGTAATCTCGACCCGTTCGCCTGCTCCGGCAAACATCACGGTATGTTCGCCGACGATATCACCGGCCCGAATCGTCTCGAAACCGATGGTCTGGCGATCCCGCTCGCCGGTATTGCCTTCGCGGCCAAACACGGCGCATTCCATCAGGTCCCGGCCCAGGGCATCGGCCACCACTTCGCCCATGCGCAGGGCCGTCCCCGAAGGGGCATCCACTTTATGGCGATGGTGCGCCTCAACGATCTCGACATCCACGCTGTCGCCCAGCACCCGGGCGGCGATATCCAGTAACTTGAAAGAGAGATTGACGCCAACGCTCATGTTGGGGGCAAAAACGATACCTGTGTGTTCGGCTACATGGGCGATCTGTTTTTTCTGCTCATCGGTAAAACCGGTCGTCCCGATGACCATGCGCTTGCCGGCGGCGCGGCAGATTTCCAGGTGCAACATGGTTGCCTCGGGACGGGTAAAATCGATCAGCACATCAAACTGGTCAACCATCCGGGTCAGGCTGTCGTCGACCTTGACCCCGATTTGGCCAAGACTGGCCAGCTCGCCGGCATCCACCCCGACCATACTGCTGCCGGGACGATCCACCACCGCGCCAATTTCGGCCTGTGTATCCTGATGTGTCGCTTCGAGCAGCACCCGCCCCATACGCCCGGAGGCACCCACAATTGCAACCCTGGTCATGACTAATGGCTCCTCGGTGGTATTTATCCGCAAATCAACGCCAATGAACGCGAATAATTTATAAAATGTTTTTAATTGTAGTCTGTTCGCGTTGATTCGCGTTCATTGGCGGATCATGTAGCGAATAACGACCTGAATCAGAACTTCATATCTTCGAAGAATTTTTTCACACCATCCAGCCAGGAGGCGGCACGCGGGCTGTGCTTGATGCCGTCTTCCTGCATGGCGTCGTCGAGCTGTTGCAACAGCTCTTTTTGTTTGCTCGTGAGGTTGACCGGGGTTTCGACCGAAATCTTGCACAACAGATCGCCGACACCGTCACCCCGCACGGACTTGACGCCCTTGCCGCGCATCCGGAACTGTTTGCCAGTCTGGCTTTCCGGCGGGACCTTGAGTTTGACCCGCCCGTCCAGGGTCGGGACCTCCAGTTCACCGCCCAGTGCGGCCACACCGATGCTGACCGGCACTTCACAGTGCAGGTCGTTACCATCGCGCTGGAAAATGGGGTGCGGTTTGACGTGAATATGCACATAGAGATCGCCCGGCGGGCCGCCGTTCTCGCCGGCTTCACCCTCTCCGGCCAGGCGAATGCGATCGCCGTTGTCCACGCCGGCGGGGACCTTGACCGACAGGGTCCGGGTTTTCTCGACCCGGCCCTGACCGTGGCACACGCCACAGGGGTCGGTGATCATCTGACCGGTGCCCTGACAGCGCGGACAGGTCTGCTGCAAGGAGAAAAAGCCCTGTTGCATACGCACCTGACCGTGACCACCACAGGTGGTACAGGTGCTTGGGGAGCTCCCTTTCTTTGCCCCGCTGCCGTCACACTCTTCGCAGGCAACATGCGTCGGAATGCGAACACTGGCCGAATAGCCCTTAACGGCCTCTTCCAGGGTCAGCTCCAGGTTATAGCGCAGATCAGCACCGCGATAGACACGCTGTCCGCCGCGGCCACCGCCGCCACCAAAAATATCGCCGAAGACATCACCGAAGATGTCACTGAAGCTGGCGCCACCGAAGCCGCCGCCAAACCCGGCGCCGCCACCGGCCGCCCCGTCCAGGCCGGCATGCCCGAACTGATCGTAGGCTGCCCGCTTTTGCGGATCGCTCAATACATCATAAGCTTCCCGGGCTTCCTTGAACTTCTCCAGTGACTCTTCATCATCCGGATTGCGATCCGGATGGTATTTCATCGCCATGCGCTTGAAGGCTTTTTTGATCTCGTCATCACTGGCGTTTTTGGAAACGCCCAGTGCTTCGTAATAATCCTGTTTGGCCATAATCGTTATTGCTTTGTAGTGAATGAACGCAGCCCGTATTCAACACGTAACTGCTCATGTCCTGAAAACCAACTCATCAAACGCTGTGCTCGGCTCGCGCCTGATTAATCGCAATCTATCCGTATACGTTGTTTGTAACCACCGAAGACACCGACATCACTGAACTCACCGAATTAAACTGGCTATTTGACGTTATTTTCAATGTCTTTCAGTGTATTGTGTGTTTTCGGTGGTTATAGTTTCATACGCTTAACACCGAAACTTACACAGCAATTGGCTGGATACAGTTACCTGCATCCAGCCAGGGTAGTGACAGCCGAGAAAGTGACGACTTATTTCTTGTTGTCGTCCACTTCCTCGAACTCGGCATCGACGACATCTTCGTCGGCCTGGTTGCCACCGGCTTCCGAAGCCGCTTCGGCGCCCGCCTGGGCACCGGCACCGGCCGCACCCTGCTCGGCATAGAGCCGCTCGGCCATCTTGGCCGAAGCATCGGTCAGTGCCTTGGTCTTGGCCTCGATCTCGTCCTTGCTGTCGCCGTTCATGGCCTCTTCCAGATCCTTGATCGCGGCTTCGATGCTTTCCTTTTCACCAGCTTCCAGCTTGTCACCCAGCTCATCCATGGACTTGCGGGTCGCATGGATCAGGTTGTCGGCCTGGTTGCGGGCATCGACCATTTCGTGGAACTTCTGGTCCTCGGCCGCATGGGCTTCGGCATCCTTGACCATCTGTTCAACTTCATCCTCGGACAGACCGCTGGAGGCCTTGATCACGATCTTGTTCTCCTTGCCGGTCGCCTTGTCCTTGGCCGACACATTCAGGATACCGTTGGCGTCGATGTCCAGCGTGACCTCAATCTGCGGCACACCACGCGGGGCCGGCGGGATGTCCTGCAGATCAAACCGGCCCAGCGACTTGTTGGCGTCGGCGCGTTCGCGCTCGCCCTGCAGAACATGGACGGTCACCGCATTCTGATTATCATCCGCCGTCGAGAATACCTGGGTCGCCTTGGTCGGGATGGTGGTGTTCTTCTCAATCAGCTTGGTCATGACACCGCCGAGGGTTTCGATACCCAGCGACAGCGGGGTCACATCGAGCAGCAGCACGTCCTTGACGTCACCACCCAGAACACCGGCCTGAATGGCCGCACCCAGTGCCACGGCTTCGTCCGGATTCACGTCCTTGCGCGGCTCCTTGCCGAAGAACTCTTTGACCGCTTCCTGCACCTTGGGCATACGGGTCTGACCACCGACCAGGATGACATCATCCACATCGGAGGCGGACAGGCCGGCATCCTTGAGTGCGGTCTTGCACGGCTCCAGGGAACGGGTGATCAACTCCTCGACCAGCGATTCGAGCTTGGCGCGGGTGATCTTGACATTCATATGCTTCGGACCACTGGCATCGGCCGTGATATACGGCAGATTGACATCGGTCTGCTGCGAGGAAGAAAGCTCGATCTTGGCCTTCTCGGCACCTTCCTTAAGGCGCTGCATGGCCAGCGGATCGCCCTTGAGATCGATACCCTGGTCTTTCTTGAATTGCTCGGCCAGATAGTCGATCAGGCGTTTGTCGAAGTCCTCGCCACCGAGGAAAGTGTCCCCGTTGGTGGACAGAACTTCGATCTGGTGTTCGCCATCGATGTCGGCGATCTCGATAATGGAAATATCGAAGGTCCCGCCACCCAGATCGTAAACGGCCAGCTTCTGGTCACCGCGCTTCTTGTCCATGCCATAGGCCAGGGCCGCCGCGGTCGGCTCATTGATAATACGCTTGACGTCCAGCCCGGCGATCTTGCCGGCGTCCTTGGTGGCCTGGCGCTGGGAGTCGTTGAAATAGGCCGGTACGGTAATGACCGCTTCGGTCACTTCCTCGCCCAGATAGTCCTCGGCCGATTTCTTCATCTTCTGCAAGACTTTGGCGGAAATTTCCGGCGGAGCCATCTTCTTACCATTGACTTCCACCCAGGCGTCGCCGTTGTCGGCCTTGATGATGTTGTAGGGCACCATATTGATGTCCTTCTGAACTTCATCATCCTGGAATTTGCGGCCGATCAGGCGCTTGATGGCAAACAGTGTATTTTCCGGATTGGTGACGGCCTGACGCTTGGCGGACTGGCCCACCAGGATTTCGCTGTCCTTGGTATACGCCACGATGGAGGGCGTCGTACGATCACCTTCTGCGTTTTCGATCACCTTGGCCTTGCCGCTTTCCATGATGGCGACACAGGAATTAGTTGTACCAAGGTCGATTCCGATTATCTTACCCATTGTTCGGTTCTCCACATTTTGCGAGTTTCGGGTCTTAAAATCTGTTGTTGCTTTCTAAATGGGGGCATCCACGCCGACTTCAAGCCTGTTCGTCGACCTTTGAGCCCTTGTCGTCCGCCTCCGGGGCCCGGGAGACAATCACCATGGCCGGGCGGATCAAACGGTCGTTGAGCAAATAGCCCTTTTGCATCACGTTGATTACCGTATTGGGGGCCTTATCCGGCGTTTCAACCGTCGACATGGCCTGGTGGCGCTCCGGATCGAAGGGCTCGTCCTGCGGATCGATGGGCTGGATATTGAACTTGTCCATGGCGCCCTCGAGCATGCGCAGGGTCAGCTCGGTGCCCTCCTTGATTTTCTCGACGCTGGCCTCTTCCTGCTCGGCGGCAGCCACGCCCATTTCCAGGCTGTCACGCACGGCCAGCAGCTCCTGGGCGAAACGTTCCACAGCATATTTGTGGGCATTTTCCAGCTCCCGCTCGGTGCGCCGGCGCAGGTTGTCCATCTCCGCATTGGCCCGCAGCAGCTTGTCCCAGTTTTCCTGGGCGCGCTTTTCGGCCTCGGTCAGTTTAGCCTGTAATTCCTCGACGCTGTCGGCCTCCAGGGGGGCACGGTCATCACTCTCGAGCCGGTCCTCCGTCTCGCCGGGGTTGTCCTGGGGCTGTTGATCGGTCACATCTGTGTCACTCATGCTCTACTCCGAAGCGTTGCAATTACCTGAAAGGGTTTGAATCTGTTTAGAATTATGGGGGAATATGGGGATGATTATTCCGAGGTCAAGAGTGACCCCAGCAATTTGGCGGTCACATCCACCACCGGTATCACCCGATCGTAGGCCATGCGGGTCGGGCCGATGACCCCCAGCACACCCACCACCTCGTCCTGTACCCGGTAGGGCGAGGTGACCACCGAGCATTCGCCGAACGCGTCATAGCCCGACTCCTCGCCGATGAATATCTGCATCCCCTCGGCATGGATGGACTTGTCGAGAATGTGCAGGATGTCCTGCTTGGTCTTGAGTGCCTCGAACAGCTGGCGCAGGCGCTCCATATCGGCCATCTCGGCGTAGCTCATCAGATTGGTCTCGCCATGCACCACGTAGTCGGCGGTCTGGCTGGTCTGCACCACCTCGTCGGCCAGTTGCACCGCCAGCTGCATGATCTGCTTCATATCGTCGCGGATTTCTTCCATGTGCTGGAGCACCCGGGCGCGAATCGAATCCAGCTCGCGACCGGCGAATTCGCTGTTGAGATAATTGGCCGCCTGTTGCAACTCCGACTGGGTATAGGGCCGATCGGTGTGAATAATCCGGTTTTGCACCTGCTGATCATTGATCACCAGAATCACCAGTACCCGGTCTCCGGAGAGAGGCAGGAATTCAATATGCTTTAACTGAACCGATCCGGCGCGCGGCAACATCACCAGTCCCGCCATGCGGGTCATACTGGAGAGCAGATTGGAGGCGCGATCGATCAGCTCTTCGGGACCATCGAGGCGATGCAGTTCATCGCGAAAACGTTCCACAATATTGCCGCGCAAGGGGCGCACGGTGAGCAGATTATCGACAAACAGCCGGTATCCGCGTACTGTGGGGATGCGCCCCGCGGAAGTGTGCGGTGCTTTGACCAGCCCCAGATCTTCCAGATCGGCCATGACATTGCGTACGGTCGCCGGGCTGAGGTTCATGCCCGACTCACGCGACAGAATCCGCGAACCGACCGGCTGGCCGTCCTGGATATAACGTTCTATCAGCGTTTTTAACAGCGACTGGGCGCGATCATTTATAATCGGATCGTTGCTCACGGCACATCCCGGTCAGGTCAAGTGGAGGTATGATTAGCACTCGTCAGAATAGAGTGCCAATCGCGAATTTGCAACGGGTCGCGACCGCGGTCAAGCCCGCCCGACTGTCGTGCCGGGGGAATCGAAAACGGGAAGAATAACAATGAAAAACGCTTTCAATACGATTGGACTGATTGGCAAATACGCCGACCCGGCGGTCAACGCCGCCATTGTCGAACTGGGCCGGCTTCTGGAGCGGCGTCAGTGCGAGATACTGATTGAGGAAAGCACGGCCCAGCACCTGAGCGGCTGCGACTATTCCCGCGTCAGCCTGGAAGAACTGGGGCAACGCTGCGATCTGGCCATCACCATCGGCGGTGACGGCACCCTGCTCAACGCCGCCCGCTCGCTGGTGGAAAGCAAAGTCCCGATGCTGGGCATCAATCTTGGCCGTCTCGGCTTTCTGGTAGATGTCTCGCCCGACGAGATGGCACAACAAATCAATGAAATCCTCAATGGCAAATTCGAGGAAGAACACCGGATCATGCTGACCACGGTGATCCATCATCACGAAGGCCCGCCCAGCCAGAGCGACGCTTTCAATGATGTGGCGCTGCACAAATGGGAGGTGGCCCGCATGGTCGAAACCGAAACCTATATCAACGGCCGGTTACTCAACAGCGTCCGTTCCGACGGGCTGATCATCTCCACGCCCACCGGTTCCACCGCCTATGCCCTGTCGGCCGGTGGCCCGATCCTGGAACCGGATATGGATGCGATGATCATCGTACCCATCTGCCCGCACACCATGAGCTACCGGCCCATCGTGGTCGACGGCGACAGTGAAATCGAAGTGGTGGTCAAAGAAGATCCCCATTCCCACGCCCAGGTCACCTGTGACGGCCAGATCAACCTGGGCGTGGTCTCGGGCGAGCGGATCCTGATTCGCAAAAAGGAGACCGTGGTTCGCCTGATCCATCCCTGCAAGCACAATCATTATGAGATACTGCGCCGCAAGCTGCACTGGGGCGAACATTTCTAAACCGTGCAGGTTGTGATCGAAAAAGGATGAGTAACACGGCATGCTGACGCATATCCATATCTGGAACGACGTACAGGGACGTACTAATACCCACGGCATTCGCTGCGCTCATGGGGCAGGCCCTGTCGCGGGAGGCATGGGCAGGGAATTGCTCCCGGCAATTCCCTGCATTTCCTCCATCCCTGGAGGTCATGCCGGGAGCGACCTTACAATTATGCAGTAACTGTCTGATATGCTTACACACATTCACATATGGAATTTTGCTATAGTCGAAAAACTCGACCTGGCCATGGACCCGGATCTGACTGTCTTTACCGGGGAGACCGGGGCCGGCAAGTCGATCCTGCTCGACGCCCTGAGCCTGGCGCTGGGTGATCGCGCCGACAGCGCGGTGATTCGTCACGGTGCCGACAAGGCCGAGATCAGCGTCACCTTCAGTACCGCCGATGCCCCCCAGGCCGAGGCCTGGCTGGCCGAACGGGAGCTGGCCAGCGAGAACGAGTGCATTATTCGCCGTACCATCAGCAGCAATGGTCCCTCCAAAGCCTTTATCAACGGCAAGCCCAGTCCCATCCAGAGCCTGCGCGAGCTGGGCGAGATGCTGGTGGATCTGCATGGCCAGCACGAACACCAGTCCCTGCTCAAACGGGATATCCAGCGCCAGCTGCTGGACGACTATGCCGGTCACCAGCCCCTGCTGCAGCAATTGCGCGAGGTGTATCAACGCTGGCAACAGCACAAAAGTGAACTGGACAGCCTGCGTCAGGCCAGCAGTGAGCGCGATGCCCGGCTGGATCTGCTGCGCTTTCAGGTTAACGAGCTGGACACCCTCGCCCTGGCAGAGAACGAACCGCAGGAGCTGGAACAGGAGCACAAACGACTCGCCAACGCCAGCCAGTTGCTGGAGACCAGCGAGCGAGTCAGCCAGTTGCTGCAGGACAATGAGGAAACCAACGCCAGTCAACTGCTCAGCCAGTGCAGCAGCGAACTGCAGCAGCTGGCCGACACCGATACCCGGCTCGGGACGGTCGCCGAACTGCTCGACAGCGCGCTGATCCAGGTCCGCGAGGCCGGTAGCGAACTGCGCCATTACCTGGATGCGCTGGAACTGGATCCCGGTCGACTGAGCTGGGTGGAACAGCGCCTCTCCGAGATCCATGCCCTGGCACGCAAACACCACGTGGCGGTCGAGGAATTGCCCGACGTACTGCCGCAACTGCAACAGCAGCTCGAATCGCTGGAACACGCCGACGTGCAACTGGGGCAGTTACAGCAGTCCCTGGACGAAGCGGAAAACGAGTATCGCCAGCTGGCACAACAGTTAAGCGAGGGGCGCCAGCAGGCTGCCGCGCGGCTGGGCGAACAGGTCACGCAAAGCATGCAGACCCTGGGCATGGAAGGCGGTCGTTTCGATGTGCAGCTGGCCCCCCGCGAAGAGGGCTTTTCGCCCAACGGGCAGGAACGGGTGGAATTTATCGTCAGCGCCAACCCCGGCCAGCCGTTGCGCCCGCTGAGCCGGGTCGCCTCCGGCGGCGAGCTGTCGCGTATCAGCCTGGCGATTCAGGTGATTACCGCCCAGGACACCCGCATCCCGACCCTGATCTTCGACGAGGTGGATGTGGGCATCGGCGGCCGGGTCGCCGAGATCGTCGGCCTGCAGCTGCGTGAGCTGGCCGCCCATCGCCAGGTACTGTGCGTCACCCACCTGCCGCAAGTCGCCGCACTGGGCCAGCATCACTTCCAGGTCAGCAAACGGGCTGCCTCCGACGTCACTATCAGCGAGATCGTCGAGCTGAGCCCCGAACAGCGTGTCGACGAAGTGGCGCGCATGCTCGGCGGCATCGAAATCACCGACCAGACCCTCTCCCACGCCCGCGAGATGATCGACCGCGCCCAGGCGGGGTGAATCCCACTTTTCCAGAACACTGGAAATAACGCGGAGAACGCCAAGACGCAAAGGACGCGAAGGTTTTATTGCTTTTGGAAAAGAGGGGAAAATTAAGGCTGGATAATCTTACACAAGCGTTGTGCTACAAGTACTTACACTGTGTTCATAACGCAGGTAATTCTTCAGATATAAAAAATATTTTCTTTGCGCGCTTTGCGTCTTGGCGTCCTTTGCGTTTTTACAGCGGCCTTAAACAGAGGTCACTTCTCTTTTTTCTGACAATCGGGGCAGACGCCGTATATATATAAAGAATGGTCGGTCATGCTGTAGCCGAGTTTGTCAGCGATGGCGTGCTGGCGCTCTTCGATGATCTCGTCCATGAACTCATCGACGCGGCCGCATTTGACGCACAGGATGTGGTCGTGATGGGTGCCTTCATTGAGTTCGAACACCGACTGGCCGCCTTCGAAATGGTGACGGGTTACCAGGCCGGCGGCTTCGAACTGGGTCAGGACGCGATACACGGTCGCCAGACCGATTTCATCCCCGCTTTCCAGCAGCGCCTTGTAGACCTCCTCGGCGGTCATGTGTCTGACGTCGCTGTCCTCGAGAAAATTCAAAATCTTGAGTCGCGGCAGGGTGGCCTTGAGGCCGGCTTTTTTCAGATCCTGGCTTTCCATATCACTCTCTCTACAACCTGTCTTGCGCATGCTGTATCATGCGCCCAAGTATAACCGTATCCGGGATAGAAATGCGAAACCTTCTCATTCTGATTTTACCGGCCCTGCTCCTCGGGCCGGCGAGCTGTTCGGTCTACAAGGTCGACATCCAGCAGGGCAACACCCTCGAAGCCCGGCAGGTCAATGAACTCGAGCCCGGCATGTCCCGGGAGCAGGTGGTTTACCTGCTGGGCACACCACTGATTCAGGATCCGTTTCATCCCGATCGCTGGGACTATGTCTATAGCTTCAAGCCTGGTGGCGGCGAGCCTGAAAGCCAGCATCTGACCCTCTATTTTGAGAACGGGAGCCTGGCGAAGATCGATCGCTCGGCATTTGTCGATTTCAACAAGATTTACTCACCCACCGGTAGCGGCCGGGCTGACACGGCCAGCCAGAGTACCGGGGGCGATCGCGGCCCGGCCCCGCCGCGGCCCTCGCCCGGCGGTGGCCTGCCGATGCCCTGAGGGGCCACCGATCAGTTTTCCGGCTCGCTCTTCGGCTCTTTCTTGGCCGCCCGGCGCCGGCGCGACTCCTTGGGGTCGGCGATCAACGGGCGGTAGATTTCCACTCTGTCCCGCTCGCGCAATTCGGTATCCGCACGGGTGATCTTGCCAAAGATGCCCAGCTTGTTCCGGGCCAGATCGATTTCAGGAAACTGTTCGAGCACCCCGGACAGCTCGATGGCCTGCTGAACCGTTGTCCCCGGCGCGACCTCCAGGGGAATGAGGACCTGCTCATCCGGGCGCGCATAGGCCACTTCCACCGGTATTTTTGAGGCAGGCTCAGCCATACACCACCCGGGCACGTTCGATAAAAGAGTCCACCAGTGTTCCGGCAATCTTGCTGAACAGGGAGCCGAAGGTCATCCCCATCAGCTTGCTGGAAAACTCGAAATCCATCTCCAGCGACACCTTGCAGCCATCATCGCCCAGGGACTCGAATCGCCAGATCCCTTTCAGGGACTTGAACGGCCCCTTGACCAGGCTCATTTCGATCCGCTCGTGCGGATAGAGCTCATTGCGGGTAGTAAAGGATTTGTGCAGCCCGCTGTGAGCGATCTCGAGACTGGCTTCGACATGACTGTCCGTGCGGTGATGTTCCTCGGCATGATGGCACCAGGGCAAAAACTGCGGATAGGTCACAATATCATCCACCAGGGCATACATCTGGTCGGGACTGTAAGGCACCAGGGCACTTTTATTAATCTGCATAAGACATCAGGTCGCAGGTTAGATAACACCGAGCATATTCAAAAACACCAGCAAAATGGCCGCCGGCGTGACGAACTTCACCAGGAAACGCCATAGATTATAGCGTATCCCGTCGCCCAGCCCGAGCTCGTCGCGGCTCGCTTCACGGCTCATAAACCAGGCGGCAAAAATGGCGATAAACAGCCCGCCCAGCGGCAACATAATACTGGTGGTCAGGATATCCAGGATATCGAAGATCCCGTTCTCCTTCAGTATGCCGGCAAACTCGAATTCAAATGCCCACTCGTTGAAGGAAAAGACACTGACCACGCCCAGCAACCAGGTCAAAATCCCCGCGTAAAGCGTGGCCGTGATCCGGCGCAGGTTAAAGGTTTCCACCAGCCAGGTGACCACCGGCTCCAGCAGGGAAATACTCGAGGTCCAGGCCGCGAAGCTCAGCAATACAAAGAACAGGCTGCCAAACAGCACCCCGCCCGGCATATGCCCGAAGGCCAGCGGTAAACTGATGAAGATCAACCCCGGACCGGCGGCCGGCTCCATATGGTTGGCAAAAATAATCGGGAAAATGGCCATGCCCGCCAGCAAGGCAACCCCGGTATCGGCCAGGGCAATGGTAAACGTGGTCCGGGCGATGGATGCCGAACGCGATAAATAGGCGCCATACACCATGATCGCCCCCATGCCGAGACTCAGGGTAAAGAAGGCCTGGCCCATGGCCGTCAGCACCCCGCCCCAGGTCAGGGCGGAAAAGTCCGGGTTGAACATGAAATGCAGGCCCTGCATGAAGGCGTCCCCCTGACTCATGGCGTAACCCACCATCAGTAACAACAATAAAAACAGGGCAGGCATCAGAAACTTGACGGCCGATTCCAGCCCGCTTTTGACCCCGCGGGCAACGATCATCATGGTCATGGCCATGAACAGAGTATGCCAGAACAACAGGGTTTCGGGGTGCGCCAGAAAACGCTCCAGAAACAGGCTCTCGACACCATCGGCCGTGGCGCCGGTAAAGGCACCGCTGGCCGAGCGAAAGACATAGGCCAGCGACCAGCCGGCAATGACACTGTAAAAGGAAAGAATCAGGAAGCCGGCCAGCACACCCAGCCAGCCCAGCCATTTCCAGTTGGGATTATGGCCCGATTCGACGGCCAGATCATACATGGTATTGATCGGGCTCTGGCGACCACGCCGCCCCAGCATGATCTCGGCCATCATCACCGGAATCCCGATCAGCGCGATACAGGCCAGATAGACCAGAACAAACGCACCGCCACCGTTCTCACCGGTGATATAAGGGAACTTCCAGATATTACCCAGACCAACCGCCGACCCGGTCGCCGCCAGGATAAATGCCCAGCGCGACGACCACTCCCCATGCATCGATTTGCGTGCCATGTCCCTGCTCCATTATTTTCGTTATGTCCGGATTTTCGGTGAATTCGGGCCCCGGCTCAACCTTCCGGACCGCTTTTGTTCCCGCTCAACTATCTGCCCTCGCGCCGCTCCGGTATAATGCATGGCCATGAGCAAGCCAAAGAAAACCAAATCGGGACACACCAGCAGCACGATCGTGCTGAACAAGAAATCCCGCCACGATTATATCCTGGAGGAACGTTTCGAGGCCGGACTGGCGTTACAGGGCTGGGAAGTCAAGAGCCTGCGCGAGGGACGCGTACAGATCCGGGACAGCTACGTGATTCTCAAAGATGGCGAAGCCTGGTTGCTGGGCGCGGTCATCACACCCCTGCCCACCGTGTCCACCCATATTCAGCCCGAACCCCAGCGGACCCGCAAACTGTTACTGCGTCGCGATGAACTGAACAAGCTGATCGGCGCCGTGGAACGCAAGGGCTACGCCCTCATTCCCACCGCCCTGTACTGGAAAAAGGGCCGCGCCAAACTGGAAATCGCCCTCGCCAAGGGCAAACAGGCCCACGACAAACGTGCCGCCATCAAGGAACGCGACTGGCAGCGGGACAAGCAGCGCATCATTAAAGGGGCTAGGTCCTAGAAAACCAGCCTACCCGCTTCCCTAGCCCCTAGAACCTAGCACCTAGCACCTTGTTTATTACCGCAGAGCCCCTATATATGCAGGGAACTATCCGCTAGAATAGTAGTCAGATAGTAAGTACCAAGGGGGCGACCTGGCTTCGACGTGGGTTGCGAAACCGGAGGTGCATGCCGAGGTGCAGATAACCTCGTAAATCAATCTGCAAACCTAATAGTTGCCAACGACGACAACTACGCACTCGCCGCTTAAAACCCGGTAGGGTGCCCTCTGACTGAAGCCGTGCCTGTGCGTTCAGATTCCAGGGGTCATATCTCACAGGATCGCGTCAAAGCTCGTCCGGGGCAGCGACGTTAAAACCTAACCGGAATCGCCGTCAGTTGGCCCTGCCCGTCGGGTTGCTGCCGGTTAAAATAATAGACGCGGATAAGCATGTAGAGCCAATGGCAGAGGACTCGCGGACGCGGGTTCGATTCCCGCCGCCTCCACCATCCAGTGAAGAACGCCACCTTTTGGGTGGCGTTTTTTATTGTCTGTCGACATCCGCACAAACGCCCGTCGTGGTTCAGAACGATTAGCAGAAAAATAGCTTCGTCAGATTCGAATGTGTCAGGCAGACAGTTCCTGCTTGAGCAGCTTCTGGAACTCGGCCGCGGGCACCGGCCGGCTGAAATAATATCCCTGGCCGATCGTGCATCTCTGTGCTTGCAGAAAATCACAATGCGTCTTTTCTTCGACACCCTCGGCGATCACCGTCAACTGCAGATTCTCGGCCATGGCCAGAATCGCTCGCACGATGGCCGCGTCCTCAGGATCGCTGACAATATCCCGGATGAAATCCCGATCAATTTTCAGCTTGTTCACCGGGAGTTTCTTGAGATAGCCCAACGAGGAATAGCCGGTACCAAAATCGTCAATAGTAATCGTCGCACCGTGTTTTTGCAGTTCGGTCAGAATCCGGATCGCACTGTCGGTGTCTTCCATCAGAACCGACTCGGTAATTTCCAGCTCGAGATCGGAAACCGCCAACTGATAATAATCACAAGTACTGAGAATATGCCTGACCAGATCGCCTCGTTGTAACTGCACGCCGGAGACATTAATCGCTATCTGCTGAATTTGATAGCCGGCCTCGCGCCATTGGTGTAACTGCTCACAGGCCCGGGTAATAACCCATTCACCAATTGGCACGATCAACCCGGTCTCCTCGGCAATTGGAATAAAACGGTCCGGTGGAATCGTGCCCAGCTCGGGATGCGACCAGCGTAACAGCGCTTCGGCGGAAGTAATCCGGCCATTATCCAACTGGTTTTGAGGCTGGTAATGCAGATTAAGCTGACTCAGCTCGATCGCCTGGCGCAGATGGGTTTCAATGGTCAGTTTCTCGTGGGCCCGGCGGGACAGTTCCGAGGTAAAAAACTGAAAACCATTGCGACCTTGTTCCTTGGCGCGATACATGGCCGCGTCGGCGTTTTTCAGCAGTGTTTCCACATCCCCGCCATCATCGGGACTGATGCAGATCCCCATACTCAGGCTCAGGTGCAGGTGATTCTCATTGATGACAAACGGGTCGATAAAGGTATTGAGCAGTTTCTCGGCAAAATAGACTATATGCTCTTCCGATTCAATGTTCTCCAGCAGCACCACAAACTCGTCGCCACCCAATCGCGCTACCGTATCGGATTTACGGATATTCATAAGAAAACGCGACGCCGCGTCTACCAGCAATTTGTCACCCAGGGCGTGGCCCAGTGTATCATTAATATTCTTGAATCGATCCAGATCGATAAAGATAATCGCCAGTTTAGTTTGTTCCCGCGCGGATTTCTCCAGCGCCTGGGTCAGGCGATCCATAAACAAAACCCGATTGGGCAGCGAAGTTAGAGGATCGTGATAGGCCAGAAAATCGAGTTTTTCCTGCGACTGCCTGATGGCGCTGATATCAGAGAATATGGAGACATAATTAAGTATCTCGCCGGCGTCATTACGAATCATGTTTATGGTTTGCCAGGCCGGGAACAGCTCGCCATTTTTGCGCCGGTCCCAGATTTCACCGCGCCACACCCCCTGATTTTTAAGCTGCTCCCACACTTCGGCATAAAAATCCCGATCGTGAGTACCGGAACTGAGGATATTCGGATCCTGACCCAGCAGTTCTTCTTTTTTGTACCCGGTAATATTCAGCAGGGCCTCATTGACCTCGATAATCCGGTTGTTGTGGTCTGTCAACACCACTCCTTCACTGGTGTTTTCCAGAACCACAGCAGACAACTTCTGACGATTAAAATCGTCACGCTGACGGGTGACATCGAAAAACATGAAAATAATCTTGCCCAGCTCACCCCGATCATTGAGGATCGGCGTAACAATCACATTATAATAGGCGTCATCGATCAAAAACTCGGCATGATTTGACCGTTCTCCCCGCGCCATCATCTCCCGCAGCTTTTGCTGATTTTCCCTGTACGGGCAATCAATAATTCGTTCAAAAAACTCCTCACCTGTAACTTTATCACTATCGCCATTTAACAGGGTTTGAGCCTGTTCATTGTACATTTCAATACGCATATTGCTGTCGGTAACAATAATCGCGCTACCGGCGGTATTGAGGACTTCGCAGATCTCCGTGTAGGCAATACGCAACTCTTCTGTTGTCATAGCGTGACGATCGATCATCTTTACCACGGCATCTGCAACAAGCCAGAGGGTTCCTGCTCAAGCAGGGCCTGATCATTGAGTTCATCAGGCTCAAGCGTATTTATCCCCGCAAGGGGTAACAGGCGTCGAAAATGATGACGAAGATAGCGAACGGCGTTGTCATGTATCGCCGTCGAGCCGCCGGATTGGGGAGTGTTTTTATTATCTGACACGCGGCAGTTCATTATGCTTATTAATTTAATTCAGTCTGCAATACTGCCCCGCCCAGGGGCTGGCAAAATAACAGGACAACAGTCTGGTGAATATAACAATGGCCGGTCGGGGTGCCAACCCTGTTCCGGGTCGCATTGCCGGCTAAAAGACCATCTCGTACAAGATGTCACAAATGTGTAACAGTTAGTAATACATCACTAGCTAATCCGGCTCATTACTCCATGCAAGACCGATTCAATGGAAAGTCTTCAGTCACTCACACAGGAGCCGGTATCCCAGCGGAAATAGCGGGCATGGGCTTTTTTATGCAGATAGATGCCCAGCACAATACCGACCATCGTCATCAGTGCCGGAATTTTTCCGGCACCAAGCTGGATAAACACCATACTCGGACAGGCGCCACAGACCGCCCAGCCGAAGCCGAACAACATGCTGCCGGGAATGGTCCCCGGCTGGAAAAACTTTTCCTGTTTGGGAATACGGCGCGCCAGGATGATAAATCCCAGTAATGACAAGGCTACGGCGCCGGCGAAGGCATACAACATGCGCAGATCAGCCAGGATGAACATATTGTGTAGCTCGTCATAATCGCCAAAGCCGATCCGGGCAATCACATAACCCATCAGACCACCCATCAGCCCATAGGAGAGGTACATGCGTGTTCTGGACTGTTTCATCAGATTGCCACCTCCATCAATAAAGACAGGCCAATGGCACTGAGCATGAATACAACAGTGGCAAGCAAACTCGCGGGAATCAGTCGGGCACAACCGCTCAGGCCATGGCCGGAGGTACAGCCCCCCGCCATCTGGGCACCAAAACCAACCATCATGCCGCCAAACAACAGCGCCAACCAGACCGCCATGGGGTCGCCGAAGATCCGGCTGTGGGTATCACTCAGCTGGAGTTCAATTTCAAACTGCCCGGAGGTCATGGCCGCAATCAGACCGCCGATAAACATGGCCAGCAGAAAGGTCAGATGCGCGGTCCACGGTGTGTGGCTTACCGCCTGCGTGGCGGTTGCGCCATCATCGATTGACGTCTCATCGGCGGATTTCTCGTCCACGGCACCGGCGCCGAATTCCGCCAGAGTCGCGGCCAGCAGTGCATCCTCGATTTCGCCATCATCGGCCTCCTCGAGTTGTGCGGCGGAACGAGCCAGTTCCCGGTCTTCCTTCCAGCCGACCACCTTGGCCCAGCTGCCGGAAACCCCGAGCATTTTACCGATCAGCAACAGGTAACCGAGACTGACACCGCCCAGCGCGAGCGCGCCAATCCACCAGGGCCAGTACTCCACCGCTCAGGCCTCCCTGGAACGAAACGGGTTCAGGCGACGTAAAAGGCCAACCACTTCGTTCATTTCCGGCTCGACATCGTGTTCGGCTTGCGTCGTGGCGGGGGCCGGTGACGTCTTGCCACCCGGATTGGCCGCCATGTGCTTTTTCAATATCTGCTCGCAATCACCGAAGCCGGCCTCCTGGGCCAGTTCGATAGCCCGTTTCCCCTCGCTATTGGTTGTAGAGGGATCACAGCCGTATTCGAGCATCAGTTTCACCAGCTCCGCGTTGCCGACGGCCACCGAGGCCATCAGCGGCGTCATCCCGTCTTCGGTCTTGAGCTCATAGGAAGACATGCCGGTCTTGATCAGCGAGCGAACGACCCCGACCCGCTGTTTCTGGATGGCATTGAACAGTGCCGAGGCGCTGATCTGCTCCTTCGAGCGGCGCTCGACCATCTTGCCGTTGGGCAGCAAGGTCAGGGGGATCGGTTTGCCCTCCAGCGCGAGCTGATAGCGGGCACACTGATCGAAAAGCCCCTCACAATAGTGTTGTTTCCACAATTTCAACGACGCATCGGCCGCGAACTGGGCATAAAGCTGGCAATGGGTGGTATGTGAACATGTCATGGCACCTCACCCCCCGTGAAGTGGTTGTCCGGGCCGGACTCCTGAAATTGACCCAGTATTGCAAGTCCTGTTCAATGTATCGGCAAGCAAACTGTGATCTTTAGCACAGTTTCACCGGACAATCTGGAGGGTTATCAACCACCGGGAAGCCGGCTAAAAGAGGTTGCGCACTTACTCGTCGGCCATGCTCGCCTGAATCTGGCGCAGTTGCCTGACCCAGGGTTGCCATTGACGCAGTTCTTCAGGGAGTGTCTCGATCGCCCGGGTGGCATCGGCCACCGAAGGATAGGTGCCATACACCAGAGCATACTGGTTGCGTTTTTTATTCAGAAAATAGCCCCCGCGCCCCTGGAGCTGATATTCGGCGTAATAGCGCTTGATCAACCGGCTGTTGCGACTGCTGGCCAGCTGAAGCGTGTAGTTACCGGGCTCCTGAACCCGTATCCACTCCTGCGGACCAAACACAAGTTCAACCTGTAGCGGCTGCCCGGGCTGGACCGCGTCCTGCCGCAACTGGGCATAGGCATTGACAATACCGCCACGCGCCGCCCGCTTGAACCAGTATTCCGCAAGCTGTCTGTTAGAGGCGACACCAATACCATTTTTATAAAACAGGGCGAGATCGTATTGCGCAACCGGGTCATCCGCTTCGGCGCGTTGCTTCAAAATGGACAGAGCCCGATCATGCTCCCCGCGCTGACTGGCCGATAGCGCCTGCGCCACGGTGTCGGCAAAGGCCGGAGTGATCATCGGCCCCATCACCAGTATAGCTGCGGTGACAAGATAGAATTGGAAATGAATAACTCGACCCATCTTGGCCTGTAACCGGTTCATGACAGGGTAACACTGCGATCGGTCTGCCGATGACGGTTAATGAACATGGTTAACCAGTCATGCAGCAACAGATTCGCCTGGCGTTTCTCATCAGGCAACAACATGCCACTATTGGGCAGCTCATAGCGCGCCAGCAGTCGCTCCACCCCCTGATACCCGATCACTTCCGCAAGCATGGCATCATGGTAAACACGCACGCTCATACTGAGATCGTGCAACAGCGCCAAGCTGGCATCAAAGCGCTGGGATAGCTGCAGCCGCTGGGTATAGGGGCCAAAATCAGTGACCTGAATATCCAGCCTGTGCTGCTCGTGCGTGATTTGATAACTCTCCTGACGGCCATGATGCAGATCCGGAAGCAACAGACACAGGAACCGGTAGTTCTTTTCGTAGAACCACATCGGTTGCCGGCGTCGGTGTTGTGCAATCGTATGACTCATCAGACTTTAATCAATAAACCATGTCGTATCTATCGGTCCGGTCAGGAGATTCTTGAACCTTCACAGGTTACCACCGTGGCTACGGGATGTGTAGGCCCGCACTCACAGAAAAGAACAGGACGACCGCGGGGAAATGGCAGAAAAGGCGACATACCGGCCCGATTTCCGCACAAAAAACGGGCCGTCAGTCACCCGACGGCCCGTTTTTTGTGGATGTCAAGACCCGTTATTTCAATCGAAGTCCAGTACCGATTCCATGCGTTCCATATCGTTAACCACCTTCCACTGGCCACCGCCGGATTCGACCCGGTTCTGCCACTCTTCAAGGCGACTCATATATTTACGCGGGTCAACATTATCACTGCTTAACTTGATAACGTTCAGCGCCATCACATTGAAACCATCCAGCTGCAGCGGTATATCCCGCACATAGCCTTCTTTCAGATCCTCTTTCATGTCCGAGAAGATCAGTATTGTCTTGTTACCCGGTCCGACTTCGTTGAGGTGCTCGACTGCCTGCAGGATACCGCCGGTAATGTCGGTATAGGGGCTGGGTTTTACCTCGTTAACAAACGTATCAATCGTCTCGCGAAATTTACGTCGTTGCATATTGGCCTGGCTGGGGCGCGTATCGAACGTTTGCCGATGAACGATGTCCTTGCCGCTGAAGCTGCCGGTATCAATACGCGCCACGGCAAACGTATCGCCCGGCTCCAGCTCGCTCAATATGTAATTGATAATACGCTGGGCGTCGGTTAACTGCTCGGTATAGGTACCCGATGTATCCAGCAACATATAAACACCGTGGTCGCGCGCCTGATTATGTCTGGAGCAGCCGCTGACAACGACCAGCGCAGCGACCATTGTCAGAACAAGCAGTTTCGTTGATTTCATTTCTCCCCCTTAAAATGCGGATGCGGTATCAATTTTCTTGCTTTTATCTCCGCTTTTTCCTGGTTCGCCGTTTGTCGCTATCAGTCGTTCAATTAACAGGGGTGCAAAAATAATCAGATCGTAAATATTGACAAGCACCCTCGCGGCATAGCGTGAGATATTCCCGACAAACCGTAGCAGCCATGCCAGGCTGCGCAGGAACGCAACACCGATAATCCCAAGAACTGTACGCAATGAATGCACAAAGGACTCAAGCGGAATCGCAACAAAGACCAGGGCAAACGGCAGCATAAAGCCCAGCCCCATCTGTGCGGCAGTAGTAATCCACAGATAGCCGCCCTGGACGACCTCCTCGCCACCGGTCAGCATGGAGGCCTGTTTCATTTCAACCAGCCATTCACGCATATAGGCGAGACCGGCTTCCACCGAGGCCAGAACCAGCAAAATCGTGAAGGTGATCCAGATCATACGCACCCGTATCTTGTCCGGCAGGGCACCAATAATAGGAAACAGCCGGGTGATCCGCATGGATTCCATCAGGAAAATTCCCATGGCGATTTCCACGAGGATAATCACCAACGCCGCCACGTCCGAAGTTGGCATGCCGATAATTTCACTTTTCGCCCCCACCATTTCCGACATCGGCAAGGCGATCAGATTAAAGTTAATCATCGCGCCACCAATGGCGATAATCAGCACGAAGGAAGAGATAAAAAACTGGGTAATGGACGAGGAGGACAGCATCTCCAGGGCACGATTACTGTGTTTCTGGATATTTTCATACTCTTCCATATGCCGATCGATGGTGACCGAACGCTGCAACAGACTATTGACGTTCTTGTCGACCTTGCCGAGTATCTGCTTGACGTTACGCCAGTGTGGCATCATGTTATTCAGCAACTGATGGCGTTTGTGACTGGCCTTGCGATACTCTTCCAGCGCCCGGGTATTGGCCTTGACCAGGGATTGATGAATATCCTCAAGGACATTGCCAACCATCGGATCGCCTTTGGTCGACGGAATCTTGGCGACAGCTTCCACCGCCTTGACCCAGGCTGGCGGTTCCGGCGGCACTTCGGTGCTTTCCTTGTAGTCTTCGTCAATCTTGGCGATTTCCTCGCTCAACTGACGATGCAGGGAGGGGTATTCCGCCAGGTCCTTGCGCACGGTGGCATCAATTCGGTCAAATTCCCTTTCGATAATGCGCTCGGTGGCCTCCCTGCCCTGACTCAGCAAGACTTCGCGGTTGCGTTCCAGCAAACGTTTTTCGGCGCGCATGATGGCCGCAGCGGTCAGACGCATGGCACTGTGCAATACCTGACCGAAGGAGCGGATAGCGCGATGGGCGTGAGCACGGGCCGCCCACAGCACAAAACTCAGAATAATGAACCAGATCAGCACACTCAATAAAACGCTGCCGGGCACAATCATTAATATGTCACTCATTATTATCTCCTCACATCCTGTCAGAACATAACGGTTCCAACCCAGGCATGGTAACGGTATTCAAGCTGACAAAACCGATAAGCGGATCACAGAACATCCGCGGTTATTTTAGTTATCAGAGACTTAACAACAGTGAGTATAGAGTATTCCCGCGCCGATGCGAGCCGCGCGGGCTATTCAAAACCTGTTCTGTGAGCCACACCCGGTAAATCGGTGGTGCCGGACGGGGTCAATCCCGGGTGGTGTAATCGGACAGCTGCTTGCGCATGCGCAGATGTGCCTGGCTCATCAACTGGCTGACCCGGGATTCGCTCACCCCCAGCACCTCGCCAATTTCGCGCAGGTTGAATTCCTCATCATAATAGAGGCCGATAACCAGCTTCTCGCGTTCGGGCAGCGCCTCGATGGCCTCGACCAGATGCTCCTGAAAACGCGTCTCTTCCAGTCCATCCAGCGGCGTGGTCTGTCCGGCCTTGTAGTTATCCCCCAGTTGATTATCATCGACCCCGATATCCACAAAGCTGAGAATGCGGCAACTGTTGGTCTCCTGCAGGATCTGGTGATATTCGTTAAGGGTAATCCCCATCATCCCGGCCACTTCACCCGGTCGGGCCTCGCGCCCGGTTTCCGCCTCGATCTGTTGCACACACTCCATCAGATCCCGCCCCCGGCGATGCACGGATTTGGGCGCCCAATCATTGCGACGCAGTTCATCCAGCATGGCCCCCCGGATGCGGATCGTGGCGTAGGTTTCAAATGTGGCGCCCTGAGCGGGATCATAATGCTGGGCCGCATCCAGCAGCCCCAGCATCCCGACCTGGATCAGATCATCCACCACCACACTGGCGGGCAGGCGGGACATCAAATGATAGGCAATCTTCTGTACCAGCGGCCCGTGCGTCTCCACGAGCTGTTCGGCTTCGCTGAGCTGGCTGGTGCTGTACATCGAAAGCGGCATCAGAATTCACCTGTTTGTGATTGCTGTAATGTCGGTAGCCGAAGGCGGCAACTTGAATACTTTTGTATCAAACTGTCTTGATCAGTATCAGCAGGATGCAGAAAGCGTGCCTGTTCTCTGGATTGCATTAACTGTTTGCTAATCAAGGCCTTGCATTCATCCCGTTGTATGATCCGGGCGCGGTGTCATGAATCCGCCGCCGTTTGATGTCAGGCCCGCAAAGCCGTCGTCACAACGGCCGATCACCGCCGGCTCAGGCATAAAGATCCAGTAACCCGTTGTCGTTCGAATTGAGACGACCTTCTCCCGCGACGGTGGAGGACTCGCTATCGGTCCCGGGCTCATCACCACGGGCGAGCGCCTGGCCCTGGCCATCTGGGTTATCGCCGGTCTGTTGCTGTTCGGCGAACGACTCCTGGGAGACATTCACATCGCCCAGATCAAGACCCACCTCGCCAAACATTTCCCGTAACCGCGGTGCCGCGGCTTCCACCGCATCCCGCACCTGGGCATTGGCCACGCTAATATTCAAACTGGCCTGATCCCGATTGATCGTCACCCGCAGTTCCAGAGAGCCCAGTTCCGGAGGCTCAAGACGAATTTCAGCCCGTTGCATGTTCTGGCCAACCATCCACTGGATCCGCTCGCCAATCCCGTTACTCCAGTTCGGGTGCTGGGGCGACACGGTCATCGGCGGCAGCTGCATTTCGGGGCGCTGCCCGGCGGCGCTGTTCATCCCTCCAAGCCCCGCCAACAGCTGGTTGAATTGTCCCTGCTGCGAAGAGGAAGAACTGGCATTCGGGGAAAGTGCGCTATTCAATCCGGTTTCGGGATTTTCCGCCGCCATCAGCAACGTGGCCGGCTGACGAGGATCGACAACCCGGTTGCTGCTTTGTTCGCTGAGCAACTTGAGCAGATTCTGATTCAACAACTCGTCACTGTCCTGATAGGGGCCGCCGGCGACCAAGCTCATTGTCTCGCCTTGCGCCCCCAGTTGCCCGGGATTGGCTTGCAGTGGGTTGGTTTGCAGCGGATTGGCCTGACGCAACAGGAAACTGGCGGCCGCCTGGGCGTCGCGATTCAGCATCGTCTCCGGCTGCTGCCCCGAAGACAGCACGGCCTGCCCGTCAGTGCGCGGCAACTCATCCCAGACCATGAGGGCAGACCACGCGATGGTCGGCGATTGTGACGGCAAGCTGTTGCCGCTTGCCTCCCCGGCAGTTGCCGCTGGCGGCAATTGCAGCGCAGCCTGCTCCCCGTCGGTATTCAGCATTTTCAGCAGCAGGCCGCCGAACAATTGCGGCGCCGCGCCCTCGGGTTGCGTTGCCACCTCGCCCTGGCGCGCGTTCTCGGCGGTGCCCTGACCTTTGGCAGGCGGTTTCCCCGACAGCAACATCATTGCAGCTTCAGACATGAATGTGTTCTCCACAGCGGTTTGTCTGGGTAACTGCAAAGGATATGCCAAAATCCAGGGGCCAATGGTCAGGGGCTAGCCACTGGTGACTGACCTGCGTGCCCCGGCTCGATCGTCAATCGGTAGGCTTGTGCCGGTGCCGGGCCCCGGCCAGATCGTCATTTTCAAGCTGTTCCTGCCGTTCGGCCTGGTGACGCTCGTGGCGCGCAAAGCGATCCCGGGTCTTGTCCAGTATGCGGGTCTGTTGATGGCGCTGTTGCCAGTGATCGGTCTGTTGCTGACACTGTCCGGCCAGTTGTTCAACCACCTGATGCTGATTTTCGATCGCCTGATCCAGCTGGCCCATGAAAGCCTGGAAATGTTGCAACTGGGAACCGGTGATCCCCTGCTCGCCATCCTGTAGAAACCGCCGCCGGTACTCTTCGCGGTATTTGCGCAGCTCTTCCAGTTTGGTCTGCTGGGCTTCCATCTGCTGTCGCGCCTGGCCCAGATCGCGCACGGCCTGCTGTTCCTGTTTTTCCGCCAGGTGCATAAGCGATTTGATACGCTCGGATTTTTTCATCTCAGATCGTCACCATCGGAACTTCCGGTTGCGTTGAGTTGGCCGGTTCAGACAATACCTGCTCCAGCTGATTGAGACTATCCTGCCAGTTAGTCGGCTGATGCATATCCTGACGCAGAAACTCCATCAATTTCGGATGCATGGCAATCGCCTGATCAATCCGGGTATCCGTGCCGCGGCTATAGGCACCGACACTGATCAGATCACTGTTACGCTGATAGGTGGAATACAGCTGCTTGAACCGCTGCACTTGCTTTTGCTGTTCGTTCGAGACAATCGCATTCATCGCCCGGCTGATAGAAGCTTCCACGTCGATCGCCGGATAATGCCCCGATTCGGCCAGCTGACGGGACAACACAATATGCCCGTCGAGGATCGCCCGCGAGGCATCCGCAATCGGTTCCTGTTGATCATCGCCTTCGGTCAACACCGTATAAAACCCGGTAATCGAACCGCCGCCGGCCGGGCCGTTACCGGCCCGCTCCACCAGTTGCGGCATGCGCGCGAAAACCGACGGCGGATAACCTTTGGTGACCGGCGGCTCGCCAATGGCCAGGGCAATTTCCCGCTGGGCCTGGGCGAACCGGGTCAGCGAATCCATGAGCAACAGCACATGCTTGCCCTGATCGCGAAAATATTCGGCAATACTGGTAGCCAGAAAAGCGCCGTGCATGCGCATCACCGGTGTCTGGTCCGCCGGCACCGCCACCACGCAGGCGCGCGCCATACCTTCGGGACCGAGAATATTATCAATGAACTCTTTCACCTCCCGGCCGCGTTCGCCGATCATACCGACGACGATCACGTCCGCGGCGGTATAACGGGTCATCATGCCCAGCAGGACACTCTTGCCGACCCCGCTGCCGGCAAACAGCCCCATGCGCTGGCCGCGACCGACGCTTAACAGGGCATTAATGGCGCGCACACCAACATCCAGCGGGGCGCTGATCGGGGCACGTTCCAGCGGGTTGATCGGTTTACCGGTCAGCGGCATGCGTTCGGACGCCATCAAAGGCCCCTGTCCGTCCAACGGTTTGCCGGCACCGTCGAGCACCCGTCCCAGCACACCATCCCCCACGACCGTTTCATAAACGCGATTGGTGGGAATCACCCGGGCATTGGGATGGATACCATGAATATTGCCGGTGGGCATCAAAAACAGTTTTTCGCCCGCAAACCCGACCACCTCGGCTTCTATGCTGTCACTGTCTTCGCTTTCGACCAGACAACGAGCCCCGATCACAGACTGACAGCCGACCGCTTCGAGGGTCAGACCAACCATCCGGCTGAGGCGCCCTTCGACGATCAGGGTTTCCACCTGTTGCAGGCGTCCTGACAGGGTAGCGAGGCCCTGTCGCCATTTATCACTGCGCTCAGTTGTCGGAATCGCCATCGCTGACACGCTCCCCGCCAAACACAGCTGTTGAGATCCGGGCGATCTGTTTTTCAATGGTTGCATCGATGGTCGAGTTTTCCGCCACCACCTTGCAGCCGCCACGAGTAATCAGCGGTTCTTCCACCACCTGCCATAACCGGTTATCGTTATCGGTTTCATTGAGGGACAGTGCTTCGCGCACCAGTTGGGCATCTTCGGGATGTAACTGGACCCGGATATTGCGGGCACTGACCGGCAGGGCATTGACGGCCTCGCGTACCACGGCAATCACCTGCCCCGGCTCGGTTTTCAGTTCATGGCGAATCACATGTTCCGCGACAGACAAGGCCAGCTGACCGCTCTGCTCAATCACCTGTTCATCCAGTTCGGCAAACGGCTCGGTCAACGCCGACATCAAGCGTTCCAGTTGTTCAACCCGACGCCGGATCTCCTCCTGTCCGTCGGCCAGGCCCTTGTCGAAGCCTTCCTGTTTACCCTGGGCAAAGCCTTCGTCATAGGCCTGTTGCTGCACAGCTTCCAGCTGCGAGGCGGTAGCCGGTGAACGTGGCATGGCGTCGTCATGCACATTGGGCAGTTCCCAACGCTCATAGGCGGACTGCGGGTTGTCGACCACCTTAGACGAAGTCATCGCCGCTGCCGCCCAAGGAAATTTCGCCCGACTCGGCCATGCGTCGTGCAACTGTCAGAATCTCTTTCTGTGCAACCTCCACTTCGCTGACACGTACCGGACCCTTGGCATCCAGATCGTCGAGCAACATCTCGGAAGCCCGTTTGGACATATTCTTGACGATCTTGTCTTTAACGTTTTCGTCAGCGCCCTTTAACGCCACGATCAGATTCTCGGAAGAGATTTCGCGCAACAGCGCCTGGATGCCACGGTCATCCACATCCACCAGATTATCAAAGACAAACATTTGTTCCTGAATATTCTGGCCCAGCTCCTCGTCCTGCTGCTTGACCAGATCCATGATTTGCGATTCGACACTGGTGTCGACAAAGTTGAGCAGGTTGGCGGCCGTCTTGACGCCACCGACACCGGCCGACTTGAGACTGTCCGCATGACCGGCAAATTGCTTTTCCAGGGTCTCGTCGAGTTCATGCAGGGCGCTGGGCTGGATACCGTCGAGGGTTGCCACCCGGATGACGACATCGGTGCGCATATTCTCCGGTAACGCCGCCAGTACTTCGGCGGCATGATCGCTTTCCAGATAGGAGAGGACGATCGCGATAATCTGCGGGTGCTCGAGACGGATCAGTTCGGCAATGGCCCGCGGTTCCATCCATTTGAGGGTCTCCAGCCCCTTGGCATTGTGGCCCATGAGGATGCGATCGATCACATTGCCGGCCTTGTCCTCGCCCAGGGCGTTGACCAGCACGTTGCGCAGATAGTCTTCGTTACCGATCCCCAGCTCGGTCTGCTCATCCACCGTGTCGCAAAACTGCGCCAGCACGTGATCCACGGTTTCCCGGTTGACATTGCTCATGGCGGCCATGGCCTCGCCGACTCGCTGGACCTCCTTGGGGCTCATGTGCTTGAGAATGGCCGCCGCATCCTGCTCGCCCAGTGTCATCAACAACACGGCGGCACGTTCCGTACCGGTGATGTTTTTGCCTTTGGAATCTGCTTCTGCCATATCGATTGCTATCCTGCCGCGAACTTATTTATCGTCCAGCCAGCTTTTGACCACCTGGGCCACGCGTTTGGGTTCCTGGGCGGCCAGCTGCCGGGCCATGTTCAGATTATCTTCATAGGTTGCCGCTTTGGGCAAACGGGGCTGTCCGCCACCACCGCCGGAGAGACTGAGCTGATCCTCGGAAAGTTCCTCACCGGTTTCGGGATCAACGATCCGGGTCGGACGGTGACTCGCCAGGCTGCGCATGACCGGTCGCAGCACACCAAACAAGATTAGCATAGCCAGCAGCGCGCCACCCACTTGCTTGAGAATCGACCAGAAGCCCGGTTTCTCCCAGAATGACTCGGTCGGAACCTCCTCCAGTTGCACCGGCGGAGTAAACTCGGCGTTGATGACCCGCACCGAATCGCCGCGCACCGCGTTAAACCCGACCGCTTCCTTGACAAGTGTCGTAAAGCGGGCCAGCTCTGCATCGGTATAGGGTGTCGCGACCGGATTACCCTCATCGTCAGCGACCTGTTTAACATCCAGCACCACGGCAACGGAGAGCCGGCGTATGGAACCGGGCACATTGCGGCTGTGACTGATCGTGCGATCCAGCTCATAGTTGCGCGTCGAGCGGCGGGTAACCTGGCCGGACTCCTCGGTTTGAACCTGTTCGCCCGCCGCGGCATCGGCCTCCTCGGGCGCCCGGGCCTGCCCCGGCGGTGTGTTAGTCAACGCCCCCGGAATCCCGCCGGCGATAGCCGAGCCGTTGACTTCTTCTTCAAACGACTGTTCACTGCGTACCGCCGGCGCATCGGGGTTATACGCCTCGCGAGTGGACTCGGTACGGGTAAAATCGAGATCAGCACTGACCGTCGCGCGAACATTCTCCCGCCCCACCAGCGGGGTCAGTATATTTTCAACCCGGCTGGCGTAGGAGTCTTCCACCTTGCGGGTGTGATCGAACTGACTGGCGGTCAGGGCCAGTCCTTCCTGATCCTTGCCGGACGACAACAGACGCCCCTGGTCATCAACGATGGTAACTTCCGAGGCGGTCATGTTCGGCACACTGGACGAGACCAGATTGACGATCGCATTGATTTGCTGTTTTTCCAGTTGCCGGCCCGGGCGTAATTTGAGCATCACCGAGGCACTGGCCTGGCGCTGGCTGCGAATAAACGCCGACTGTTTGGGCAGAGCCAGATGCACCCGTGCGGTCTGCACGGCCGCGATCGAACTGATGGTCCGTGCCATCTCGCCTTCCTGGGCGCGATGAAAACGGGCATTTTGCATGAACGAACTGGAACCAAACCCGTCCGCATCTTCCAATAACTCGAAACCAACGCCATCGGTCTGGGTAAGATTGGCCGCGGCGAGTTTCAGTTTGGCCTGATGCAATTTGTCGCTGTCCACCATCAAGGTGCCGCTGTCGGGATCCAGCCGGTAATCGATCCCCGCGCCCGACAGTACCTGGACCATCTCCTGGGCGCTCTGGCCGGTGACGCTGCTGTAGAGAATGCTGTAATCCGGACTGCGGGACCACAGTACGATCGCCACACCCAGCGCAATACTGGCGGCCAGGCCGACCAGCAAGCCGGCCTGTTTCAGCACGGGCAGGTTAACCATCCCCTGAAACGGCGCATTGAATTGTTCAGCTTTAACAAGATCCATAATCGTGTACTGTTATGTTGTTAAATAATTAAGTTCAGTTCCCTGCCAGCGGCACGCAAGGTCGTTCTCGAACAACCCACGCCCCCCCTGATCATCTGGCGACCTCGCCACTTCACGAACTCACTATCTCGCGACCTGGCGCTCTCACGCTTTACACCTGCATATTCATGACTTCCTGGTAGGCATTAACCAGTTTGTTACGCACCTGCAGCATCGCCTCAAATGCGACACTGGACTTTTGCTTGGCAATCATCACCTCGGATAACTGCACATTGGGATCGCCCTGCTGAAAAGCATCTGTCAGCCGCTTGGCTTCCTGCGAGGCGTTGTTCACTTCGTTAATGGACTGTTTGAGCAGATCGGCAAAGTCGGACTGGCCATTGACGTTTTCCTCATTGCCCTGGATCCCCTGGGTTTGTGCACCCTGGGCCTGGGCCGCCATGGACCGCATCTGGGCCAGCAGCATATCGGGGGTAATTGTCGTATTGCTCATCGGTTCACTCTCCGTCTTGGGTCGCTCTGTTTCTTTCAGGCGGTTTCAAAGCCGCTGGCTTCGGGGACGCGGATCCCGGCCTCACGCATTCTGGCCAGTTTGTAGCGCAGGGTGCGTTGACTGATACCCAGTTGCTCGGCCGTGGCCTTGCGACTGCCATATTTTTTAATGGCATTGAGGATCAAATCCCATTCACGATGTCGCAGATCCTGATTCAGCGAATCGACATCCACTTCGTCTTCCACATCAGATTGCTCAGCCGGTTCGGGTTGCGATGTCGCAGCTGGAGCTGGAGTCGGCGCCGGTGTGACAACCGGGGTCTCTTGCACGGGGACCGTGGCCGTTTCAAAATGAATATCGCCGGCCTCGATCACTTCGCCGCTTTGCAAAATCATGGCTCGCTGCATCACGTTATCCAGTTCACGGATGTTGCCGGGCCAGACGTGACTCTGCAGACGTTGCAGCGCGGCCTCATCCAGCCGCGGAATCATCCGTCCCTCGTTACGCGCCTGTTTTTCCAGCAAACGCTCGGCGATCGGACCGATATCCTCAAGGCGTTCGCGCAACGGTGGCAGATGCAGGGGAAAGACATTCAGGCGATAAAACAGATCTTCGCGAAAACGCCCTTCGGCCACCACCTGACGCATATCGCGATTCGAGGTCGCCAGTACCCGGACATCCAGCTGAATGACGTTATTGCCGCCCAGACGTTCCACTTCCCGCTCCTGCAGCACGCGCAGCAACTTGGCCTGCAGGCCGATATCCATTTCCGAGATCTCATCCAGTAACAGCGTGCCCCCCTGGGCCTGTTCGAACTTGCCGGGACTGGCCTTGTAGGCACCGGTATAGGCGCCCTTTTCATAACCGAACAGCGTGGCTTCCAGCATATTCTCCGGAATCGCGGCGCAGTTGATCGCCACGAACGGCTGTTCGGCACGGCTGGAATGTTGATGAATGAAACGCGCCAGAACCTCCTTGCCCACCCCGCTTTCGCCGGTGATCATCACCGTGGCATCGCTGTCGGCCACCTTGCGTGCCATGGCAGCCAGTTCCTGGGAAGACGGTGCCACCGCCACCATGTCGGTTTCGGCCTCCGGCTGACCGATGTACTGCCCTACCATGTTGACCAGCACTTCAGCCTCGAAAGGCTTGACCAGATAGTCGGCGGCGCCTTCACGCATGGCATCAACCGCCTGCTGAATCGTCCCGTAAGCAGTCATTAACATGACCGGGGTATCGGGATACTGGCTGCGCAATCGCCTGAGCAGGGTTTCGCCGTCCATCTTCGGCATGTTGATATCACTGACCACGATATCGAAGTGCTGCTGTTCCATCGCCCGCAAGGCCTCAATCCCGTTGGCGGCCAGTACGCTCTCATAACCGGCGAGCTTCAGGGTGTCCTGCAACGCTTCCGCCAGGGCGTCGTCATCTTCCACGACCAGTATGCTGGATGCAGTCATCTCTGCCTCCTCGTTAAGTTATGCCAGTTGCCCGGCCAGCTGTCCGCCCGCTTGTTGCCGGGCATCGGCCTGGACCGGCAGATACAAAATAAATGTTGTGCCCTTGCCGGGCTGCGATTCCAGTTCAATCCGTCCCTTGTGATTGCGGGTGATCGCCTCCACCACGGCCAGGCCCAGCCCCGTGCCGTCCTTGCGGGTGGTATAGAAGGGGCTGAAGATTTCCTTCTGTTTGTCGGCCGGAATTCCCGGGCCGGTATCGCTGATCCGGATCACCAGCGATTGTTCATCGCGCTCGGCGCGCAGTGTCAGACGGCCCCCTTCGGGCATCACCTGAATCGCATTCATGGCCAGGTTCAGCAGCCCGCTGAGCAACATTTGCCGGTTACCCTGTATCACGCAACCGTCACTGTCGTCATAAGATTCGAACTGGATAGCGCTGTGACGCAGGCTGGTTTCGAGATTCGCCTGAAGTTCCCGGAACAGATCGCCGGCGGTAAACGCTTCCTCGCTGACGGTGCCGCGTCGGGCGTACATCAGCATGTTGTCGATCACCTGCTCCAGATGGCGCAGGCGCGAAAAGATTTTCTCCGCGGCATGAATGCGATCCTCGTCTTTGAGGGTCTGGCGTTTGAGTTGCGAGGCATATAACAATGCCGAGGCGATCGGGGTGCGAATCTGGTGTGCCAGGGAGGCGGCGGTTTCACCCATTGCCGCCAGACGTTGTTGCTGATTGAGACGATCCTGCATGCGCCGGATTTCGGTCACATCCATCAGCAACAGGATCTGTCCCGGCTCGGCGCCCAGCGGACAGGTCGAGATGTTAACCCGGCGACCATCGCGCAACGAGACGTCGGTGCCATCGTCCGGCCCCGGTGCAAAGGCCCGGTCAATCACGGCGGACCATGGTTGTTGCAGCAACGGTTCGCCCAGCAACTCGCCGGCGGCGGGATTGTGTTCCTGGACCTGGCCCTGACCGTCGAGCACCACCACCCCGCCGGGCAGCACGTCCAGCAGCAGGGCGAGACGGTTGGCCAGCCGTTCCTTTTCGGTCAGTTCGCGAAACCGCTCGTCATGCGCGGCGGCCAGTTCCTGGTTCAGCTCGGTCACCCGCGATTCCAGCAAGCGGTAAGACTCGGTCAGCTGGCGGGAGAGCTGATTGAAGGTATTGAACGCTTCTTCCAGGGCCCGGGACTGGCTGGAGGTTTCTTCTGCCATACGGTTGTTGTCCGGTTGCATTCCTATGACGCCAAAATTGACACACAGGGAACCCAGAGCAAGAACCGTGCCTGAACCGGTTTTTATTGAAATTCAAGAAGTTGGGAGTTTGAAATCGGTGAGGGTCAAAATCCTGTCACCGCCGGAGAGGACGATTCAGGCGGTTTCGACCCGTTGCAGGCCGAGCTTGCGCATTTTTTCCACCAGGGTGGTACGACGCATATTCAGGCGCTTGGCGGCATGCGCCACCACCCCTTCGGCATCGTCCAGTGCCTGTTTGATGAGGGCATATTCGATTTCCTGCAGATGTTCGCGCAGATCCAGACCGTCGGCCGGCAGGCGCGCCGGTTCCTCGCTCACCCGCCACTGTGGCTCCGCCAGTTCCAGCGCATCGTTCGCCAGCTCCTCGTCTTCCAGCGCCTCGACTTCGATACCGTCACGGTATTTTTCCGGCAGATCCCGCACATCCACCAGCCCGTTGGGGAACATAATCACCAGCCGCTCGATAAGATTGGCCAGCTCGCGCACGTTACCCAGCCATTCATAATCGCTCAGCGCCGCCAGCGCCGCGCGGGTGAAACGCACCGAACGCTGCTGTTCGTGCTCGATACGGGTCACCAGCTCGCCGATCAGCAGCGGGATATCCCCCCGGCGCTCGCGCAGTGGCGGCATTTCGATGGGAAACACATTCAACCGGTAATAGAGATCCTCGCGAAAACGGCCGGCACTGATCTCCTCTTCGAGGTTGCGATGGGTCGCGGCGACGATCCGCACATCCGCTTCGATGCTTTTGTTACTGCCAACCCGCTCGAACACCCGCTCCTGAATCACCCGCAGCAACTTGACCTGCATGGACAACGGCATATCACCGATCTCATCCAGAAACAGGGTCCCGCCGCGCGCCATTTCAAAGCGACCCTGGCGGGCGGTCAGGGCGCCGGTAAAGGCGCCTTTTTCATGCCCGAACAGCTCACTTTCGAGCAGGTCGGGCGGGATAGCGCCGCAGTTGACCGGCACAAAGGGTTTTTGCCGGCGGCCGGAATGATAATGCAGATTCCGCGCGACCACTTCCTTGCCCGTGCCCGACTCCCCGAGAATCAGAACATTGGCGTCGGCGCCGGCCACCTGCTCGATCTGTTTGCGCACTTCCCGAATCGCCGCACTTTTGCCCACCAGGCTGCGAAACAGGGTCTGGGATCCGCTGCCGGGCTGTTCGACCTGACGCCGATGGATATCGGCCTGGTGCAGGGCGTGGTAGAGCTGGCGATATTTGAGGGGATATTCGATCTTGCCGGCGATATAGCCCCCGGCAAAACGGCTGTCGCTGTCGGGATTGCCGCGCTCACTGACCAGCAGAATGGGGATCTCCCGCGCAAAGTAATCGTGCAGCGCCTTGAGTTCCTCCAGCGTGGTGGCTTCGGCCGGATGGCGACCCAGAACAATGACATCCAGTTGCACATCGTTATGATTGGCCGCTTCCCACTGACCGTAATCACAACGCTGGATGCTGCCGTAATCGATGAAATCGAATAACAGGCTCACCTCTTCGGCTCGCTCATCGTCGCAATCGACCAGCAACATATGCTGTGCCAGCATATCCGGGTCTTTGTGGGGCAGGTGATCGTCAGCTGGATTATTCACAAGAGCGCATTAACCGATAAATTTTGTGGTTTGCTGGATTTTAGACAAATACTAATCAGTGCCTGGCAGCATGTCAAAATATTGTCGCCCGGTTAACAAAAAGTTAACCTCCCCACACATTATTGCGAACAAGGCAACAGCGCATCCCCCAACGGCCTGTCGGCCGGCCTATATATAATAGAGTATTCAGGAACGACCCTGGCGCTGGTGGGCGATTTCCCGCCGATGACGACGGAAAACCCATTTCTCCAGATGGGCGCGGATCTCATCCTCCAGAGAGGCAAAACGGGAACAGATTCGCCACACTCCGGCTTCCAGCTCATCCTGGCGGTTTTCCACTGGCAGTTTGAGCGCACGGGGTAGTCGCGGTTCGGGAAACAGCTCCAGCCAGCCCTGTGGGGGAAGTGGTGTGGGGCTTTGCCATTCGATGCCGCTCGCCGCCAGGCGCACGGTTTGTTCGGGCGGCAGGGGCTGTTGTTGACCCAGTAACCGGGTGACCAGCTGAATCAGCAGGTCCAGCTTGGCCTCCAGCACCTGAAATGCCTCACTGTCGCGCTCGCCGCTTTCACTGCCCGCCGGCGCATCGAGCAGGGAATCCAGCAGCAAAAAGGTTGTGAGGTTATGATCGTAACAGGCGGCCGGATCAAGGGGATCGTCATGCCAGAGGAGCCCTACCCCCGGCGTCACCACCACCCCGTCGGGCAGACATTCATCGATGCTCGCATTCATACACCCAGTATATCACCCACTGTGATGGCGATAGAGCTTCATGGCCTGGCGGGCCTGCTTGCGCTGGCCGAGATAGTCTCCCAGACGTTTTTTTTCCGCTTCGCCCAGAGCAATGGACTCGCGATCGATGTCGATCACATCCTGCAGCAGGTGTTGAATGTCGTGCAGGGCGCCAGGCATCTCCGGATGCTCGAACAATTGTTCGATAATGGTCTGACGCTCCTGTTCCATCTCGGCGAAAACCTGCCAGTTGGACTCCCCGGCCTGCTGGCGCATGCTGCGAGTTAGATGCAACACCTTGCGGGCATAGTGTCCGGGCGAAAGATAGTATTTTACCGCTTCAGCACACATGGGTTCAGGAACGCATTGCATCCAGACTGGAGGCAGTGGCACCTTCCTGCATGATGGGTAATTCATCCCAGGCACTTTTGACCGATTTCATCAGTGACGAAACTTCATCCAGCAGGACCGGATCATTTTCCACATTGGCCCGGGCCAGACGCCGGGTCATGTAATCATACAGATCGTCGAGGTTCTGGGCGATCTCGCCGCCGGCCTCGAGATCCAGACTGGCGCGCAGGCCATCGATAATGGAAATCGCCCAGCTGATATGCCCGCCCTTTTGCGCCACTTCGCCGCGTTCCATATGTCCCTTGGCGGTGGCGATTTTTTCCAGCGCGCCATGCATTAACATCTGGATCAGACGATGCGGATCCGCCGATTCCACACTACTGGAAACACCAATACTGTTGTAGTGTTTAACGGCACTATGTAGTTTTGCCCTGTTCATCACGACACTCCTGCTGTTGGGTGATGTGGTTACTGTCTTACAGCGTGATTAATCGCGGACCCGCGCCTCAGTTTTTGCCCGGTCCCTTCTTGCTATTACCACCCTGCGAAGCACCTGGCAGCGAACTGAGCTGCTGACTGAGATACTCACTGGTGGCTTTCATTTTCCCCACCGTTTTATCCATGGCAGTGAACTCTTTCATATAACGTTCTTCGGTTTCCGCCAGACGCCGTGCCAGCTTTTCGCGCTCTTCGCCAATCGACTGCAGGCGCTCGTTGAAACCTTCGGTCCTGACGGTCAAAATCCCGTCTTCATCCAGCACACTGCCGAGCAGTTGATCCAGCCTGGCGGCCACGCCGTTGGAGAAAACCACCTGGCCGCGATTGCCAGTCTGATTACCTTCAACCTGAATCGTTAAACCTTCAGCAGGACCCATGCCTTCCAGCTGTCGGCCATTGCCGCGCCCGCCCAGGCTGCCCAGTTGTCCGGCCACATTCTCACCGGATTCGCCTTTGCCCGGCGTCAGACCGGTGATCCGACTCAATGACGGCGAGATGTCGGTCAGTTCGACCCGTGAATTGCTGCCATAGCTACCGGAGAGGATCTGCAATCGCCCCTGCTCGGCCCTGACGCTGACCTCGACATCGTTGCGTTTGAACATGGGATCGCCGTTGATCGTGGTTTGCAGCCGGGTTGCCAGTTGCGACAGGGAATTATAGGTGCCGGGTTCCAGCGACAGGGCTCCGGAGGCGATGCCGTCGACCCGCAAGGTGAAACGATTCTCGGCATCATTGAGGACCAGCGGACCCTCCTGCATCAGCGCTCGCCCGTTCAACACCCCTCGCGCCGGCGGGCGGGTAATTTCCAGATCATAGGCTCCCGGCTCGGTTGCTTCACCGGCCGCCATAAATGTCACGCCGGGATCGTCCGCGGAACCGGAACGGGCAAACAGGTTGACCACTTCCTGGCGGTTAGTGGCAATCGCCTGTTGCAGACGGCCACTATTGAGCGTCAGGGTGCCATCACGATTGGTTTCTATCCCGATGCTACCCAATGACGGAAACTGTTGGTTAATTCCGGAAAAATCGGTACCGATCTCCCGGCGTAACATACTGACTACACCGCGAATCGACGCATCGCCTGACAGCGGCCCGGATTGTTCGGTTTGCGGGTCGAAACCGGTCAGCTGTTCCACCACCTGGATCATCTCATTGTATTTTTTAACAAACCCCTCAATGGCCGCGACCACATCCCGGCTTTCCAGTTGCACATTAAGACGGGTACTGCTGCCGGCGGAACCCGGTTGCAAACTGAAGTTGACGCCGGGGATTACATCCTCGAAATCATTCGAGGCACGCTGAATATCAATGCCATCGATACGCACCCGGGCATCGCTGGCGGCCGCCACCTGCTGCAGGTTATTACCGCGACCGCGCTGCCCGGTCGGATCGAAGGTCAGATTGGACAGGCCACTCAGATCGCCATCACGACCATCACTGTCCTCGACCTGAACGCGAATGCTGTTATCGCTCCCGGGTTGCTCCGCGCTTAAAACCAGCCGATAGCCACTACCGTCGTTCATGACCGATGCCCGGATCGGCGCCTCGGAGTCATTGATCGCCACGGCGATATCGCGCAGGGAGGCCTTGTCCGGATCGATATCGATCGTTACCGGCACGTTATCGGGATTGCTTTGAAAGGTATTGCTGTCGGAATCATAGGCACCGAGCTGAAGTGTCATTCGCCCGCTGCCAAAAAATTTGTTGGCTGAATCGAAAGTATCGGTCGCCACCTTATGCGCATTCGCCAGCTCGATGACCTCGAGATCGTATTCACCGGTCTGGGCCTGGTTGGACGCGCTCACGTTGACTACCCCTTCGTTCGCCGCATTGGCCTTGATAGCGCTGAAGGTTTCCGAGTCCCGCAGGGCCTCAAGCGAAGCCTGAAACTCGGAAACCGCGCCTTTAAACGTCCCCATGGCAGACAAACCTGCCTGGAGTTCCGCTTCCTTGCGGTCGAGTCGTTTTTGAACGGGGGCTCCCTCCGCCGCCACCAGCTGCTCAACCAGTCCATTCACATCCATGCCGGAGCCGATACCTGCAGATGAAATGGTTGGCATAAAGTACCTCGGTTAATTCACAATGAACTGACGGTCTGCCCGGCCCGGGAGCCGGGCAGACCAACCTGCAGGGTTGCTATGCAATTGCAATGCCACCCCTGTCAGGCCTTCAGCTCCACCAGAAATCCCTGGCGATGCTCCGCCTCCTCGAGGAAATCCGCCAGATTCCGGGAGATGGCCAGCATCTCTTCCGAAGGTATCTGGCGAATCAGCTCCTGGGTCTGTGAATCCACCACCCTGACCACATAACGTCCTGTTTTGTCATCCACGCTGAAGTCCATATTGCGCTGCAGGGACTGCACGTACTCTTTCAGATGGCTAACGGCCTCGTCCAATGCCTCCGGTGACATCTCGATCTCCCGGCTTTCCGCCTGGACATCGAGGCCGCCACCGGCAACAACTTGCCGTGTTTCGGCAACCTTGCCTGTGGCATCGGTCGAGGTACCGCGGGAGTCCATCCCACTCACCTGTACAACCACACTGGCGATTGACTGTGTTGCCATAACGTCACCTCTCTCTGTGTGGAGGACCGGCTACGTCCTCCGGGTTCACAGGATTATGAGCTTACTGGAGCAAGCTCAGGACGTTCTGCGGCTGTACATTCGCCTGCGACAGCATGGCCGTACCGGCCTGTTGCAGAATCTGCGCCCGGGTCAGCTCGGCGGTTTCCTTGGCGTAATCCGCGTCACGGATACGGGACCGGGCTGACGTCAGGTTTTCTGCATTGGTCGACAGGTTGGCGATGGTGGAACCGAACCGGCTCTGAATCGCGCCGAACTCGGCGCGCTGATTGCTCACGGTCGCCAGCGCGGCATCCACGGTCTGCATCGCCAGATTGGCGCCTTCCACAGAACTGATATCCAGATCCGCCACGGCATTCAGTTTGGATGCCTCGGTCGCGGTTTCCACGGTCTGGCCAGCACTGCCACTGACACTGAAGGATTTGGTGGAATCAAAGGTGACCTGACCGGTGATATGGGCTGTCGAGGCACCTTCGCCACCCTCGCCATCACCTGCGGGAATCACAGCGTCGCCGACGGTAACCGAACCGGCATTGGTGCTGTTGCCGATTTCACTCAGCGAGATGTTCTCACCGGTGTTGTTCGACAGAACGACGCCCTTGCCATCTTCACTGACGCGCGCAGTCACACCGGTTTTGGAAGACACATCGTTGAACGCGGAAACCGCCCCGGCCAGACCGTCGTTGCCTTCCGTATCACTGATGGTGAAAGAGATTTGCTGGGCTTTCTCGTTATCCGATTTAACATCCAGCACATAGGCACCGGCTTCGCTGAACTGAATGTTCTGCTCGGTCTTGGCAAAAGCCTTGACCCCTGTCGCATCACTCTTGGCATCGACCATCTCCGCGATTTTCTTGGCGCTGGTACCGCCCTCGATCTGGAAGGTCTCGGTACCCAGCGAGCCGGCGATCTTCAGTTCTTCACCGGCGATTCGCTGGGCATCTGTACCGGTGGATTCCACCCCTTCCACCCGGAAGTTACCGTACTGGTTGGTGCGGAAGTTACCGGTGGTGGTCTGGATGGTCTGGTTGGCATTGGCGCCGACCTGGAAAATGGCCGAACCGAAGGTGCCGTCCAACAATTTCTGACCGTTGAACTCGGTGGCCGTGGCAATACGATCCAGCTCGGAGACCAGCTGCCCCACTTCCGACTGCAGGGCCTGACGGTCCGAGGCGGAGTTGGTGGCATTGGCGGACTGAACCGCCAGCTCGCGGATACGCTGCAGAATGTTACCACCCTCGGCCAGCGCGCCCTCGGCCGTCTGGGCCAGGGAAATCCCGTCATTGGCGTTCCGTACCGCCTGGTTCAGGCCCTTGATCTGCGAGGTGAATCGCTCGGAAATGGCCAGACCCGCGGCGTCGTCCTTCGCGCTGTTGATACGCAGACCGGAAGACAGGCGCTGCAGGGAAACCTGCATATCTTCCTGTGACCGGTTCAGGTTGCGCTGCGAGTTCAGCGACATGATGTTGGTGTTAATAACTTGAGGCATGACGCACTCTCCTACTTTGCTCTGCCCGGCGTCTCGCTGGAGTTGACCGGGACAAAATACCTAGCGGATATACGGGCTTTGGCCTGTATTCACCGCTCCCATTGGCACTAGCGTCCCGGGAGGGGGGTTTTATAGGGTCGGGCGGAAAATTTTTGCCGGCCTCAAGTCACTGAAATCCGGAAAAATTCCAGAATTTTCTTAAACAAAGTCTGACTTTTCAGCCGAAATAGCCACTTATCCGGCCAAGTGGAAGAGACGCAAAGGACGCAAAGACGCAAAGGGCGCGAAGAGAAAACTTTAACGGCGTAAATTACGCCCCTGGACGCCAATATACTGAAGGCATCCAGAATCACTTTGCGATTATTCGCGCAGAACTTTTCGAGTAGTTCAAGAAATTACAAATTTCTTTAAGTTCTTTGCGTTCTTGGCGTCTTTGCGTCCTCTGCGTTATTTTCCAGAGGCAATAAGAAACGCTCAGATGTGGTTGAACAGGGAGATGCCCTGGACGCGGGTATAGGCTTTCTGGGAGGCTTCGAGGCCGGTGAGTTTGAGGTTGAG
>CAYOOC010000017.1:30992-47879 GCA_964405505.1 uncultured Thiohalophilus sp. | reverse complement strand
ATCGGCGACACTGCGCAGCAGATAGCGGTCATGGGAGACCACCACCATGGCGCCCTCGAATTCCTGTAACGCCAGGGTCAGCGCATGGCGCATTTCCAGATCCAGGTGATTGGTCGGCTCATCGAGCAATAACAGATTCGGTTTTTGATAAACCAGCATCGCCAGCACCAGGCGCGATTTCTCGCCACCGGAGAACGGCGCCACAGGCGACAGGGCCATCTCGTTGCCAAAGCCGAAACCGCCCAGGTAATTACGCAGGGACTGTTCGCTTGCTTTCGGATCGATGCGTTGCAGATGCAACAGGGGGCTGGCCTGCGGGTCCAGTTGTTCGAGTTGATGCTGGGCAAAGTAACCCACCTCCAGTCCTTTGGCGGGAGTCGTGTCACCGCCAAGCGGCTTCAGTTCTCCGGCCAGTGACTTGATCAGGGTCGACTTGCCTGCCCCGTTATACCCCAGCAGACCAATGCGGTCTCCCGGTGCGATAGTCAGCCTGACCTCGCTCAATATCGGCGTATCCGCATAACCGATCGCCACCTCATCCAGCTGCAGTAACGGATTGGGTAACTGTTCCGGGTTATAAAAATGGAAATGAAACGGCGAGTCGACATGCGCCTGGCTGATCACCTCCATGCGCTCCAGCGCCTTGATCCGGCTTTGCGCCTGACGGGCCTTGTTGGCCTGCGCCCGGAAGCGATCGATGTACTTCTGGATATGGGCGATTTCACGCTGCTGTTTTTCATACGCCGCCTGCTGGTTGGCCAGTTGCTGGGCGCGCAGTACTTCAAAGGCGGAATAGTTACCCGTATACAGCGTCATCCGGCAGTGTTCGATATGGGCAATATGAGTGGTGACCCGATCCAGAAAATCGCGATCGTGGGAGATCAGCAACAACGTACCGGGATAGGCGCGCAGCCACTCTTCCAGCCAGACCACCGCTTCCAGATCGAGATGGTTGGTCGGCTCGTCGAGTAACAGCAGATCGGAGCGGCACATTAACGCCTGCGCCAGGTTCAAGCGCATACGCCAGCCGCCGGAGAATTCACGCACCGGCACCGACTCCTGTTCGGCGGAAAAGCCCAGGCCATGCAACAACTTCCCGGCCCGGCTGGCGGCACTGTAGCCGTCGATATGTTCCAGCTCACTGTGCAGCCGGGCCAGTTGTTCACCCCGGTTCTGCTGTTCGGCGTCACGGATCTGCTGTTCGATCTCGCGCAGACGGATATCGCCATCGATGACATACTCCAGCGCGCTTTTATCCGTCGCCGGCATCTCCTGGGCAACATGGGCGATGACCGTATTCGGCGGCAGGGAAAATTCCCCGGCGTCCGGCTGTAATTCATTTAATAGCAATGCAAACAGGCTGGATTTACCGACGCCGTTAGCGCCGGTAATCCCCACCTTCTGGCCCGCCTGCACGGTACCGGTCACATCGTGCAACAGCTCGTGTTTGCCGCGGCGCAGGGACAGATGAGAGAAATTCAGCATGGGCGCAGTGTAACAGAGCCGCCGCACTGATTGTTCCGATCCGCGCATCCCGTTACTATCGACGAACGTACTCAGCATGAGCGGGGAAGCCATGTCCGAACATCATCGCCTGATTATTCTCGGCGCCGGCACCGCCGGGCTGGTGGCCTACAAGGAGGCAACCCGGCACACCGATGATATTTTGCTAATCGATCCCGGCCCGCTCGGTACCACCTGCGCCAGGGTCGGTTGCATGCCCTCCAAGGTGCTGTTGCAGGTCGCCAGGGAGTTTCATACTGGGCAGCGCCTGGCCAGGCGCAAGCTGACCCGGGACGCGCCGCCAACCCCCGACGGCGCGGCCGTGATGCAACATGTCCGCCGCCTGCGGGACAACTTTGCCAGCGGTTCCATCAACCTGGTCGAAAACCTGGGCGAGCGCTATCTCAAGGGCCGTCCCCGCTTTATCAGCCCCGATACCCTTGAGATTGGGAACCGGCAGATCAGCGCCGACGCTATTATTATTGCCACCGGCACCCGTCCGGTAGCCCCCGAACCCTGGCAAGCGCTGGGCGAGCGACTCATCACCAGCGACACGATCTTTGATCTCGAGACTCTGCCCAAACGTATGGCCGTGGTGGGCCTGGGGGCCATCGGCACCGAACTGGGCCAGGCGCTGGCCTGGCTCGGTGTCGAGGTCCATGCCTTCGGGCGTGACAATCGGGTGGCGGGGCTGGATGATGACGCCGTCAATGACACGGCGCTCGACACACTCGGTCAGACGATGACCCTGCACACCGGCCACGATGTCGAGATCGAACCCGCTGACAACCGCGTGCTCCTGAACTTCGGCGAACAGCAATTTGAATTCGACGCCCTGCTGGCCGCCATCGGCCGCCGGCCCAATGTCGAGGATCTGAACCTCGCCGCACTGGGCCTGCCCCTGCAGGACAACGGCCTGCCACAGATCGATCCACAGCGCTTGCGGGCAGGCGGGACCCCGGTCTATTTCGCCGGCGATGTCAGCGGCATTCGTCCGCTGATGCACGAGGCCGCCGACGAAGGGCGTATTGCCGTATACCATGCCCTGCATCCCGAGGCCGACTGTCTGCAACGGCGCACGTCGCTGGGCATCGTCTTTACCGAACCCCAGATCGCGCAGCTGGGTACCCCGTTTGGTGAATTGCCGGACGATGCCCTGATCGGGGAAGCCCATTTCGGCAACCAGGGGCGCGCCGTGATCCTCGATCAGGATCACGGCCTGCTACGGGTCTATGCCGATGCGACAGGACAACTGATCGGTGCGCAAATGGCGATCCCCGGTGCCGAACATATCGCCCATGAACTGACCTGGCTGGTCCAGCAGAAAATACATGTCGAAACCGCCCTGCAACTGCCCTACTACCATCCGGTGCTGGAAGAAGGACTGCGCTCGGCCCTGCAGGGTATCCGCCGCCAACTCAACGCCGACCGGCGGCATCCTGATCTGCCCTTGTGCGGGGAAGAAGACGACCCATTGGCTGGCGCGGTTGCGCCGCCAGGGGCTAGGGGCTAGGGACGAGAAAACCTGTTATCACCAAGACACCAAGACACAAAGGAAAAATCATTCTTAGTGTCTTCGTGTCTTCGTGGTTTTCTCTTATGGCCTTCCCGGGCGACTGGCAAAATGTCATCCACCCCGCAAACGACAATGATGGACAGAGTCGTAGGCCCGATATAGCAACGCGGTATCGGGCACCCCCGAATTGCCGGACACCGCTTCGCTATGTCCGGCCTACCCCTGAGTCCGGCACCTTGTGGTCCTCACGAGCGAGTGGCAAAATATTGCCAACCCCACAATTGACAATAATGGACAGCATGGACGACCCGGCCGACATACTCAGGACGATCTTCGGCTACGAACAGTTTCGCCCGCCACAGGACGACGTCATCGATACCCTGATTTCGGGGCGCGATGCGCTGGTGCTGATGCCCACCGGCGGCGGAAAATCCCTCTGTTACCAGATTCCGGCCATTGCCCGCCCCGGCGTGGGGATCATCGTCTCCCCGCTGATTGCCCTGATGCAGGATCAGGTCGCGGCCCTGACCCAGGCCGGGGTGCGCGCCGCGTATGTCAATTCCAGTCTCAGCGCGGACGAGGCTGCCCGCATCGAAGCGCAGATGCAACGCGGCGAACTGGATCTGGTCTATGTTGCCCCCGAACGGCTGCTGACCGAACGCTTTTTATCCCGACTCGATCAAACGCCACTGGCGCTGTTTGCGATCGACGAGGCGCACTGTGTATCGCAATGGGGCCATGACTTTCGTCCCGAATACATCCAGTTGTCGTTACTGGCCGAGCGTTATCCGGATATCCCGCGCATTGCGCTGACGGCCACCGCCGACGAACTGACCCGCGAGGAGATCGTCACTCGCTTGCAACTGCAACAGGCGCGGCGTTTTATCAGCAGTTTCGATCGGCCCAATATTCGCTATCGCATCAATCAGCGCGGCAATGCCCGTGAAGAACTGTTGCGGTTTGTTCAGGAACAGCATCCCGATGCCTCCGGCATTGTCTATTGTCTGAGCCGCAAGAAAGTCGAGGCCACCGCCGAATGGCTCACCAAGCGGGGGCTGACCGCGTTGCCCTATCACGCCGGGCTGAACAGCGAATTGCGTCAACATCACCAGCACCGTTTCCAAAACGAGGAAGCGGTGATCATCGTCGCCACCATCGCCTTTGGTATGGGCATCGACAAACCGGATGTCCGTTTCGTTGCCCATCTCAATCTGCCCAAGAGCATCGAGGCCTATTACCAGGAGACCGGCCGCGCCGGGCGCGACGGCCTGCCCGCCGATGCCTGGATGGCCTACGGGCTGGAAGATGTGATCACCCTGCGCCAGATGGTTGAGCAATCCGAAGCCAACGAAGCGCGCAAACGCATCGAGCGACACAAACTCGAAGCCATGCTCGGCCTGTGCGAAACCACTGCCTGCCGGCGCCAGGCCCTGTTGCGCTATTTCGACGAACCCCGCGACGAAGACTGTGGCAACTGCGATACCTGTCTCACCCCGCCGCAAACCCAGGATGCCACTGAAACCGCGCGCAAGGCCCTCTCCTGCGTGTATCGCACCGGTCAGCGCTTTGGTGTGACCTACCAGATCGATATCCTGCTGGGCAAAAGCGATGAGCGCATCACACGCAACGGTCACGATCAACTCCAGCTGTTCGGCGCCGGCAAGGAACTCAACGCCAGCGAATGGCGTGGCATCTTCCGCCAGCTCATTGCCCTGGGTTATCTGCAAGTCGATGTCGGTGGCCACGGCAGCCTGCGCCTGGCCGAAAGCTGCCGGCCGCTCTTGCGCGGCGAACAGAGTCTGCATTTACGCGTCGAGCAAAAACCGACCCGTAAACGCCGCAGCGGACGTAGCGGCGATGAACCGTCCAGCGATCCCGACAAACAACTGTTCGAGGCATTGCGACAATTGCGCCGGCAACTGGCCGAAACCCAGGGCGTACCGCCCTATGTGGTGTTCCATGACGCCACGCTCATGGAACTGGTCGCCCACCGCCCGCAAAGCCGGGAACAACTGGCCGACATCGCCGGCCTGGGCGAACGCAAGATCGCCGCCTACGGCCAGGCGGTGCTGGATCTGCTGGCGCAGCATCGCAACACGCCGGGCGGGCGCTCCGATACGGTCGAAGAGACGTTATGCCTGCTGCGCGAAGGCCACGACGCCACCGACATCGCCCGCCAACGCGGCCTGACCGAAAGCACCATCTACACCCACTTCGCCCGCGCCCTGGAACAGGGCGATGTGCAACTGCAGGACGTCATCAGACTCAGCGAAGAGCAACTGCACACCATCCGCGCGGCGTTCGATCTGGCCGGCAACAGCGGCCGACTCAAGGATGTTTTCAATACCCTTGAAGGTGAGTACGACTATGGAATTTTGAAATGCGTCGCTGCAGAGCTGCGGTGAGAAAATACAAAACGAAAATCGGGACACGTTATCCAGGCGGATCGAACTCACCGGGTTATGAAAGGGTATTTCAGCGTATTCGGATTAACATCAAAAGTGTGAAATTCTACCCGGAAGATGGTGCCGGTGAGAGGAGTCGAACCCCCGACCTGCGCATTACGAATGCGTTGCTCTACCGACTGAGCTACACCGGCGGGAAGGGGTTTCAGGCCCGACTACGGACCCGGATAATGATATCCACTCCGTCGGCTTCGGTCCCGTCGGGCAACGTTGGCAGCTGATCCAGTTTGAGCTCTTGCGAGTCGATGTCCATCAACTCACCGGAATCGACGTTATAGAAATGGTGGTGGTCGCTGACGTTGGAATCGTAGAACACCTTGCTCGGATCGACGATCACTTCGCGCACCAGCCCCTTGCGGGCAAACAGGTTGAGCGTGTTGTAGATGGTCGCCTTGGAGACCACCTGCCCCTCCCGGTTGACGACGGACAGCACCTGCTCGGCCGACATATGTTGCGGCCGGGCAAACAGGATGCGGGCAATATCGACCCGTTGCTGGGTGGGCGTCACACCGTGCGCCCGCAACTGGCTGCTGACCTCGGCATCGCTGAGCGAATCTGTCGGTTTTTTGTCCATCATGTAGCAAGTATAGACCACACTTTTAGACGAAGTCTAGCCTCTGCGCGATCTCCAGTAACAAAACCGCTTGGTTTTCAGGGATATAGACAACACAGTGACGAGTAACGAGGGACGAGTGACGAGGAAAACAACCGGGACACATAAACCTTTGTCCCTCGTCACTCGTCCCTCGGCCCTCCCCCCAGGGCCCGGTAAGGATCCGGCGGGACGATGGGTTCCCGTCCCAGCATCAAATCCCCCAATAGCCGGGCCGAGGCGAGTCCGAGGACCACGCCGTTGCGAAAATGGCCGGTGTTGAGATAGAGCCCCGCCACGCCGGGCACCTCACATATATAAGGAATGCCGTGGGGCGAACCGGGACGCAGGCCGGCCCACTGGTGTTCGAGGGGCCAGCCGGCCAGGGCCGGGACCAACCGTTCGCCCGCCTCGCGCAGGCTTGCCAGGGCCTCGTCGGTTGTCGACTTGTCGAAGCCCACCTCCTCGATGGTGCTGCCCACCAGCACCCGCCCGTCGCGGCGGGGGATGATATAACGATCCTGGCTGAGCACGATCCGCCGCAATGCCCCCGGCTCACCCCGGTAAAGGATCATCTGGCCGCGTACCGGGCGCACCGGCAACTCAATACCCAGCGACTGCAGCAAGCCGGCACTCCAGGCCCCGCCGGCGATGACGACCTGCGCCGCGTGGAAAGTCGTCCCGCCACTGACCACGCCCCGGCAGCGGCCGGCCTCGATCAGTAATTCTTCCACCGGCTGTTGCTCGTACACCGCCACGCCCAGGGCATCGAGACTGCCGCGTGCCGCGCGGCCCAGCCGCGGATTGCGCAACTGGCCGACGTCGGGCAGCCACAGGGCCTCTGCGGGCACGCTCCCCAGTCGCGGTTCGAGTTCACGAATGGCCCCCGCGCTCACCAGTTGCAGATTCACCTTCCAGTCCCGCGCCCAGGCCAGGGCCGTCTCGCGCTCATCGTTGTCGAGAATCAGCAGCCCGCTGGGCTCGTACTCGGGATCGATCCCGCTCTCCTGCTTCAACTGCTCGGCAAAAGCCGCATAGCGCGGCTGCCCCCAGCGGGCCAGCGCGTTGACCGCATCGTCAAACCGCCACGGATACAGCGGCGACAGGATCCCGCCGCCGGCCCAGGTCGACTCGCGTCCGGTTTGGCCCCGATCGAACAGGGCAACTCTGCACCCGGGCCGCGCCAGCTCCCGGGCCGAGAGCATGCCCAGCAGGCCGCCGCCGATGATGATCGTATCGTACATTCCTGCTCCTGTGACGCGACGCACTGCCGCCACCCGAAATTCCGGTATTATGACATTAAAGCCGCGCTCTGGCGCAGGAGTCCCATGATTGAAAACCGCTTATCGGAGTGGTATTGCCGCTTATCCAGTCCATGTGGACAATCACAACCCCACCCAACTATAAGTAACAGTATGAATAAAAGTAATGGCTTCACTCTGATCGAATTGATGGTCACCCTTGCCGTGCTGGCATTTGTTGTAACGCTGGGTGTACCTCAACTCGTCGCCCTGTCGGACAACAATCGCCTGGTAAGCTCGGGCAATGCCCTGGTCAGGGACCTGCATGTTGCCCGCAGCGAGGCAGTCAAGCGGGGAATGGCGGTGACGATATGTGGCAGCACGGATGGTGCCAGTTGTAATACCAGTAACTGGGAGGACGGCTGGATCGTGTTTGCCGATGCAAACAGAAACACCGTACCGGATGGCGGCGAAACGCTGCTCAGTGTACAGGGTAACATGAGCGGTAATATCACCATGCGCAGCTCGATATTCAATACCGCCGGCAAGATCCAGTATCTGCCCAACGGACAATTGAGCGGCGCCGATCGGGGCACACTCTCAGTCTGCGACCCGAACGGCGATGCCGCCACTGCCAGAGCCATCAACCTCAATAATCTGGGGCGTCCGAGCAAGGCGACAGACACAAACAGCAGTGGCACAGTAAACGACGTAAACGGGAACGACATAGCATGTCCGTAATGAAATCTTCATTCCCATTGCAATCAATGCGCTCAGGCATGCGGCAATCAGCCGGCTTTACCCTGCTGGAGGTCATGATCGCCCTGGTAATTTTTTCCATTGGCCTGCTGGGACTTGCCGGATTACAGGCAGGCGGACTGCGCAGCAACCATACAGCCGAGCTACGTACCATTGCCATGATTCAGGCCCAGGACATGGCAGAACGCATTCTTGCCAATCCACAGGGTGTCGACGCCAATGCCTATGACAATCTTACTGCGGCCATCCCCGGTCAGGTTGATTGTGTCAACGCAAACTGTGGTCCCATCAACATGGCCAATTTTGATCATTACGAATGGAACACCGCCAATGCCAACCTGCTGCCCGCCGGTGTTGGACAGGTAACAGGTGGCGGTGCCGGAACCGCCTTTACCATTACGGTCATGTGGGACGAAGACCGCAGCGGCGCCACAGGAACCGGTTGCAGCGGGAACCCTGCGGTTGATTTGAAATGCTACTCATTGACGATTCGGCCATGAACCCTGAATTACACACAATAAAACCAATGAAACAACGCCAGAAAGGCGTCACCCTCATTGAATTGATGATCGCACTGGTGATCAGTTCTCTGGTCATGGTTGGCGTGGTCACGGTCTATTCCAGCAGCAAGCGCAGCTACGTCATCCAGGAAGAGTATGCCCGGCTACAGGAAAACGCTCGCTACGCCATTGATGCGTTGACACGCGATATTCGCCAGGCGGGTTATGCAGGTTGTAACCCCAAAGTGAATAACCTGCTCGATGATACTGATTCGTCCTATTCCCCGGCACTGTTTAACTTTTACTCCGGCATTGACGGCTGGGACTTCACTACGACCAGTCCTGGCGACAATTTTACGATTACCACGCTGGATACCCCCGGCGCGGCCGGGGACTGGAACGGTATGGGTACCGGCGCCGGCCTGCCACCCACTCTGGCAGGGCAGGTACTGCCCGGTAATGATGTGCTGGTTGTCAAATCCGCCAGTAACGTTAACAACCTGAGCCCCGTCGGCAACACCCCGGCCAATGCCGCAACCATCACCTTTGGCGGACCCACCGGTATTACGGCGGGGAGCATCGTCATTATCTCGGACTGCAAGCAAGCCGACGTCTTCCAGAATCAGTCCAATGCCAACGCCAATAACCTGACTCGCCCCGCCTCGGGAAGCCCGGGAAATGTCAATCCTGCCGGGAATGACTTCAGCCAGAGTTACCAGAACAACGCGAATGTACAGACTGTCAAAAGCCGGGCCTTTTTTATCGGCCCCGGCGCCAGCGGTGAACCGGCGCTGCATATTGCTGACTACAATCAAGGCACCGCCGGCGTGCAAATACGTGAAGTTGTAGAAAGCATCGAAAACATGCAGGTTCTCTACGGCGTCGACACCACCCCCAATGACGATAATATACAACCAAACCAGTACGTCCCGGCAGGAGCCGGGGTGGACCCCGACGATGTAATTAGCGTGAGAGTCAGCATTATGGTGCGCACACCACAAGAGTTGTTCCGTACCGGTGCTGCACAAACTAATTTGCTCCTTGGCGTTGACGCCGGTACCGGCGTAAATGTGACATCAATGTCGGACCAGCGGGCACGGCGTGTCTTCACCACCACGGTCTATTTGCGCAACAAGGGCGTATTCAGAGAACAGTGATATGAAGTCAAAATACACTATCAATTCGACGCAACAGCCTGCCGGTGCCCAGCGCGGCGCGGTACTGATCACCAGCCTGGTCATTCTGCTGGTATTAACCGTACTGGGAGTCAGCGCCATGAACACCTCCAGCCTCGAGGAGATGATGGCAGGGAACCTGCGCGATCAAACCCTGTCGTTTAACGCAGCGGAAACCGGCCTGGCCGGCGCGGCTGATACCATCAACAACTGGGGAGGCCGGCCCGTCGCCACCCCCGGCGGCACCAACAACGGCGTGTTCACCAAGGATGTATTCGGAGACTATGCCACCCGGGCCTTCGATGCCGGCGTATGGAGCCAGGGCATTGAATATGGGGCACCATCTACTACTGATATTCCCGGTGTCATTGAAGATCCGGTCTATATCATAGAAGAAGCGGATTTTGTGGCTCAAAGTGCGGCAATCGGTGATGCCGTCGGAGGAAAGGGCAAGGTTTACTACAAGGTTACATCAAGAGGCCGTGGCCAGTCCGCCAACTCCATCACCCTGTTACAAGTCACCTATGCGAAACGTAATTAACGCTCAATGCACCATGCATTCACGCCGTCAATCGGAGATGTTGTGATGAAAACATCAGACAATGCAGTCAAAAAGCTCGCCCTGGCCGGGCTCGTGGCTTTGTTTACCTTCAATACCGGCAATGTCAGCGCCGCGCCGCTGGATCTGGTGGATGTGCCGCTGGAATTACAAACCGGTGTCAACTCCAATATTACATTGACGATGGATGATTCGGGCAGTATGGCCTGGAGCTACCTGCCTGACGGGATATTTGGTTATTTATATACTCAACGCGCCAAATCCAGTACTTTTAACAAGATTTATTATAATCCCAACGTCACCTATACACCCGGAGTTGACGAAAACGGTAACAGCCTGGGCGATGCCCCTTTCACTGCCGCGTGGCGCAATGGTTATAATCAGGGCGGCAGCACCACCAATCTGGCTACTAATTTTCGTCCTACATGGTATTACTCTTGGAGTTCCTACCATTACGCTGGCGGCTCGGAGCCGGCCTATTATTATGTGTTTGATACTAACAATACGGCAGATGACGGGAGCAGTTGTGACATCAATGACTCAGACCACGTAAACGATGACGATGACTGCTATGACAAGGTGGTAGTCAGTTCGAATTCCGGCCCCGGTGGTACAGACGAGCGGCAGAATTTCGCCAACTGGTATTCCTATTACCGCGTCCGCCATCTACTGGCCAAAACCGCCGCCAGCCGGGCCTTCTCCTCCCTGAGCGGTGGCGTGCGCATCGCCTATCAGGCACTTAACTCCAGCACCAACCTCGGCCTGCATCAGGATTTCAGTGGCACGTCCCGCACTAACTTTTTCAACTGGTTGTACAACGTGCCCTATAACGGCGGCACACCGTTGCGTCAGGCCTTTGTGGATGCCGGAGAGAAGTATAAAACTTCCGGCATTAACAGCCCCTATGCCAAGGAACCCGGCGTCGACGGTACTGAATATTCCTGTCGGCAGAACTTTCATTTTGCTTTCACGGACGGTTACTGGAGTGGTTATACACCCTCCCCAAGACCGTACAATTTCGACAATAATAACCACACCTTGCCCACAGACGCCAATAGCAAATACGGGAATATCAATTACACCGCCAACAATTCACAAGTGGCGGACAGTACGCCACCGATCTATAGCGGCGCTAGCAGCGACTATCTTGCCGATATTGCGCTTTACTACTGGGCCAATGATTTGCGAGGTGATCTGACCAATAATGTGCCGCTGTACACACCCAACACCATCACCGATGTGGATGGTGATGGTGATGTCGACGATAACGACATATTCTGGAACCCGGAGAACAATCCGGCGGACTGGCAAAACATGGTCAATTTCACGGTCGGTCTGGGCATTGATGGCGCTCTAAACTATGACGGTGATTATAACAATCTGCTTGATGGCTCTACCACGTGGTCATCCGATCATGTCGACGACCTGTGGCATGCCGCCATCAACAGTCGCGGACAATATTTCAGTGCCAGCAACCCGACCGATCTGGTCAACTCATTTTCCTCTATTTTATCCTCTATTGAGCAACGCACCGGATCCAGCAGTTCGGTCGCCACCACCAGCACCCAGTACCAGGCCGGCACGCTACTGTATCAGGCGTTATACGATACCAGTGACTGGAGCGGCGATCTGATTGCCAAAGATGTCGTCACGCTGAATCAGGTATGGAGCGCCAGATCACAGCTATCCGGCGTGGACTACGATACTGGGCGTAATATCATCACCTATAATCCTGACAGTTCGACCGGGATTCCTTTCCGTTGGGGTAATTTGCACACAACTCAACAGGCGGCACTGAATAAGGACATCAATAACAACACGGATGGCCTGGGTACTGACAGACTCGATTTTATCCGCGGTGATGCCAGTAACGAACTGTCAAATGGCGGGAGTTTCCGGAACCGCTCTTCGCTATTGGGTGATATCGTGCATTCTGATCCCGCGTTTATACCACCGCCCTCGAATTTCTATCCTGACAGCTTCGAGACCCCGACTTATCGAACCTTCGCAAATAACTACTCCGGCAGAACGCCAATGGTCACCGTCGGCAGCAATAACGGCATGCTGCATATCTTTGACGCCAATACCGGCGACGAGCTGCTGGCCTATGTCCCCGGCAAGGCCTTTGATAATCTGTCCTCGCTCACATCAACGGCTTACGACCACAAGTTCTTTGTCGACAAAGCCCCCTTCACCAACGATGTTTACTACAGCGGCGCATGGCATACAGCCCTGCTTGGCTCCCTGGGCAAGGGCGGACAGGGTATATTCGCGCTGGACATTACCAATCCGGGCAGCTTTAACGAGAGCGACGCCAGCAACCTGGTCATGTGGGAATTCACTGATGAAGACGACCCGGATATGGGCTACAGTTTCAGCCAACCCCAGGTCTGGAAAATGAACAATGGTGAGTGGATGGCCCTGTTTGGCAATGGCTATAACAGTACCGAGCCGGATGGCAACGTCAGCACAACCGGTGATGCCGTATTGTTCCTGGTTGATATTGAACACGGTGGTCAAGGCGGCGGTAGCCTGAAGGCCAAACTCAGCACAGAAGTCGGAATGGCGGAAGATCCGCTTAACCTCAACCGCCCCAACGGCCTGTCTGATGTGACCGCCGTGGATATCGATGACGATAAAATCGTGGATTATATCTATGCGGGTGATCTGTTTGGCAATTTGTGGAAATTTGATGTCACCAGCACCAACTCGAGTAACTGGGGCGTCTATAAACAGGGCAACGCGACCCGCCCCCTGTTTACTGCAACCGATGCCGGCGGCCAACATCAACCCATCACCACAGCGCCAGCCGTTCAGTTCCACCCGAAAAAGAGCGGCCTTATGATCAACATTGGTACGGGTAAATATCTTGAGACCAGTGATCCCACTGATACCAGCGTCCAGTCCGTCTATGGCATCTGGGATCGGATGGAGAGCAATCTGACGACGGTAGATCGCGATGCCCTGTTTGAGCAATCGATTCTGGGCGTTAACTCCAGCCAGTTCGCGCAAAATGATGCCCGGGTCACCTCTGACGGTCAATTCTCCTGGTACACCGGCAATGGCCTGCCTTCGGGGAACCCGCCCAGTGAATACCTGGGCTGGTACATGGACCTGACCGAATCGGGCGAACGGATTACGGATTCGCTCCAGCTAATATTTAACCGTCTTATCTTCGTGACCTTTACGCCCGATACCGACCCCTGTCTGGGTGGCGGCACATCCTGGCTGATGGACATCAACGGCACGACAGGAAGCCGTCTCGCCAACACCCCCTGGGACTACAACAACGACGGCGTGTTCGACGGCAATGACCTTGTCAACTTCGGTGGCGGCACTGAAGTCGGAAGCGGGATCCGCAGTAAAACGCCCATACGCTTCGGTAAGCCGACTATCTTGATTGATGGCCAATGTGCAAACCCGCCCTGCAAGAGCGAGAAGAAAATAATCAGTAAAGCCGATGGCAGTGTGGACACAATCGATGAGAATACAGGCGATAGAGCCATAGGCCGCCGCTCGTGGCGACAACTGGAAATTACTCAGTGACCCTCACCCGGCGCCAATACGAGGTACGCATATGAAAATTATTAAATACATTCAAGCTGGACTGACTGCGCTGGCATTATCATTTAGCACAGGCACACTGGTCTATGCCGAAAATGCCGATTTTCCGGTTATGGAAGGCACTATCCATGCTGTTGACCGTGTAAAATCCACCCTGACAGTTGATGATTTGACTTTTGAGATGGACAGTCAAGTCACGGTTCTGGGCCGAAATGGAACAGATGTCGGCCTTCTGAGCCTGACTCCCGGAACCAGGATCGAATTCCATTTTGTCCCACTACGGCAACAACACATTCCTGGCAGAATTGTTAAAATACAACTATTAAGATAAATACGATAATGAAATTGACGCCCCACCATTACAGATCAGCCACGGGCCTGACTCTGGTTGAAATGATGATAACCGTTGCGATAATCGCTATTCTGGCTGCGGTTGCCTGGCCGATGTATAACGAGCAGTCAAGAAAGAACAAGCGTTCCGATGCAGTGGGGGCGCTGACCTCGGCCTATCAGGCCATGCATCAGCGTCGGTCGGACACGGGCAGCTACGCAGCGGGGGCGCTGAATAGTTACCTTCCACAGGCTCCGAATGCACCGGTCGTGGATTGTAAAAGCAATCGCGGCTATCAGATTGGTGGCGGTGGTGGATTTCAGTCCTGCGAGGGCTACTACACTATTACTGTCGCAGTCCCTGATGCGGACACGTTCACACTGACGGCCACACCGACTGGCGGCTGGGCTGATCCGCAATGTACGACACTGTCCATCAACCAGCTGGGTGTCAAAAACAGTACAGGCTCGGCACCGGCAGAGCGCTGCTGGTCAAAATAAGCTGTTTGTCATCTAAATACCTGTTCCTAAAAGGTGCGCACAGGCATAGCTCCGATTGCGCACCGCGCTACCTGACATTCTGGCTGACTGTACAGAGATCGACATGGATACGCTGCGCTTTCGAGTCACGCAGGCTTTGCCAACATGACCTGCAAAACTGATGGCAGATTGAATTAATGATGAATGTTAAATTTTGGATGTTGAATTCAACATTCAAAATTCATCATTAAAAATTCACGGCCTACTGCCATCTGATGACTGCAATCTTTCTTCCTTGAGCTCGACGGGCAAAGAGAACACCACGTTCTCGGACTGCCCTTCACCGCGCTCGACTTCATCCACACCCCATTCACGCAGTTTGTCGATCACCTGTTCGACCAGCACTTCCGGTGCCGAGGCGCCGGCGGTCAGGCCGATGCTGGCGATCCCACCCAGCCAGGCCTTTTCTATCTGGTCGGCGTTATCGATCAGATAGGCGGTTGTCCCGCGCCGTTCGGCCACTTCTTTGAGCCGGTTAGAGTTGGAACTGTTCGGGGAGCCGACGACCAGTAACAGATCCACCTGATCGGCCAGTTGCTTGACCGCGTCCTGGCGGTTCTGGGTGGCATAGCAGATATCGTCCTTGCGCGGTCCCTGGATGGCGGGGAAACGTTCGCGCAGAGCATCGATAATCGCGGCGGTGTCGTCCATGGACAGGGTGGTCTGGGTGACGAAAGCCAGGTGTTCGGGATCGTTGACCTGCAGCGTGGCCACGTCGGCCACGGTTTCGACCAGATACATCCTGCCACCCGCGCTGGTGTCGAACTGACCCATGGTCCCCTCGACTTCCGGATGGCCGGCATGGCCAATCAGGATACATTCCTGGCCGTTACGACTGTAACGTTTAACCTCCAGGTGAACCTTGGTCACCAGCGGACAGGTAGCGTCAAATACGCTCAAAGCGCGACGCTCGGCTTCCTGACGCACCGCCTGGGAGACGCCGTGAGCACTGAAGATCACCGTGGCACTGTCCGGGACCTCATCCAGTTCCTCGACGAAGATCGCGCCCTTATTGCGCAGATCATCGACCACGAAACGGTTGTGGACTACTTCATGGCGTACATAGATGGGCGCGCCGAACAGTTCCAGCGCCCGCTCGACAATGTCGATGGCACGATCCACGCCGGCACAGAAGCCGCGCGGGTTGGCGAGTATGACTTTCATGTATCACTGTCCTGGGTGAATTCACCCGGTTCAATAGCCAGAATTTCCACGTCGAACACGACCGGCCGGCCCGCCAGCGGGTGGTTGAAATCGACCACCACTTCCTCGTCGCGGACCTCATGGATGGTACCCGGCACCTCTTCGCCCGACGGGGTGCTGAAGCCCAGAATAATGCCCTCCTCCAGCGGCAGCTCGGCGGCGAATTCGCTGCGCGGCAGGGTATGGATACTCTCCTCGTCGGGAAACCCGAAGGTGTCGCGCGGCCCGATTTCCAGACACTGCTTGTCGCCCACCTTGAGACCGTACAACACCATCTCCAGGCCCTCGATCAGGGTACCGTCACCCATGTTAAAGGTCATCGGCTCCCCTTCCTCGGTACTGTCTGCCACAGTGCCATCGGTGAGGCTCAGGGTAAAGTGCATGGTCACCTGTGATCCGGGGCCAATGGTCAACGCTTCGATGTCCGCCATAATAATCCGCTCGTTTTATCCGTCTTTGTATTTGGCCGCCAGCCGCCGGTCGGCCCGGTACTGACGCAGCGTATCGATCAGAATCAGCACCACGCCCAGGGTAATGGCCGCATCGGCCAGGTTGAAGGCCGGCCAGTGACATTCGGGCTGGCCGCCGCGACGCCAGCTGAAAAACATGGGCAGACACTGGGTGCCACGATAATAAACATCGAGAAAATCGACCACATAGCCGTGCAGCAGTCGATCGATCAAGTTGCCCACGGCGCCGCCCAGGATCAATGCCAGGGAAGCCGCCTGCAGATGTTCGTGCCTGAGCCGCTTGATCCAGACAAAAATCACCACACTGATGACCATCGCCACCAGCGTAAAGAACCAGCGCTGCCAGCCACCGGCGTCACTCAGAAAACTGAACGCCGCGCCGCGGTTGTGCATCAGGGTCAGGTTAAACATCGGCAGCAATTCAACCGGCTGGTGCAATACCAGAGAGGCACTGGCGACCAGCTTGCTTA
>CAYOOC010000017.1:22444-30892 GCA_964405505.1 uncultured Thiohalophilus sp. | reverse complement strand
CCGGCCAGGTAGAGACGTGCATCCGAGGTAATCAGGACAAACCGCAGTTCCTCGCCCAGTTGCGCCAGGGCATCGTGAATTTCCCGTCCGGCATAGATGCCCACTTCGGCATCGAGGTTGGCACCGATTCCGCCGGCTACACGCAGATTTTCCAGTTCCTTGTTGACCGCGTCGCGCACCTGCATGATACGTTGCCAGTACGCCAGCTCCCCGGCCGCATTCTGCTCATCCCCGAACATGCGGGGCAGTTCGTACCAGGTATTGAGCAATACCGACGCGCTGCGCTCGCCGGGAATGTTTTCCCAGATATCCTCGGCGGTAAAACTCAGCACCGGTGCCATCCAACGTACCATCGCCTCGGCAATATAAAACGCCGCGGTCTGCGCCGAACGCCGGGCCACGCTTTCTGTCGGCATGGTGTACTGGCGGTCCTTGATCACATCCAGATAAAAGCTGCTCAGATCCACCGCGCAGAAGTTATGCATCAATTGATAGAGCGTATGAAACTCGTAACCGTCATACGCGGCCACGATCTGTTGCTGAACCTCGCGGGTGCGTTCCACCGCCCATTTGTCCAGGCTGAGCATCTGTTCCGGTGCGACAGCATGTTGCGCCGGGTCAAAGTCCCCCAGATTGGCCAGCAGATAGCGCGCGGTATTGCGCATGCGCCGATAGGCATCGGCGGTGCGTTTGAGAATCTCATCGGAGACGCGTATCTCGCCGCTGTAATCGGTGGACGCCACCCACAGGCGCAGAATGTCCGCGCCCAGGTTATTGATCACCTTTTGCGGCGCCACCACGTTGCCCTTGGACTTGGACATCTTCTGACCTTTGGCGTCGACCGTGAAACCGTGAGTCAGCACTGTCTTGTAGGGGGCGCTGTCCTGCATGGCGACCGCGGTCAGCAACGAGGACTGGAACCAGCCACGATGCTGATCGGAACCTTCCAGATAAAGATCGGCGGCGGGATACGCATCAAGTCCCAGACGTTGATGCAATACCGTAAAATGCGTCACCCCCGAGTCAAACCAGACATCGAGCGTATCGCGGACCTGTTCGTAGTCATCGGCCTCGTCGCCCAGTAGCGTTTTGACATCCAGCTCGAACCAAGCATCGATACCGCGCTGTTCGATCTGTTGTGCCGCCTGTTCAATCAGCTCGCCAGTTTTGGGATGCAGCTTGCCGGTTTTTTTATGCACAAACAGGGTAATGGGCACGCCCCAGGTACGCTGGCGCGAGATACACCAGTCAGGCCGGTTCTCCACCATGCCGACGATACGCGCCTCGCCCCATTGCGGCATCCAGCGGGTCTTACCGATGGCTTCCAGCGCGTTTTTGCGCAATGCGTTCTGATCCATGGCGATAAACCATTGCGGTGTGGCCCGGAAGATGATCGGGGTCTTGTGCCGCCAGCAGTGCGGATAGCTGTGGCGTAAGGCTTCGTCATGCACCAGCTTGTTATGTGCCTTGAGCGCCTCGATCACGCTGTCGTTCGCCTTGAACACGTGCTGACCTTCAAACAGCGGCGTGCCCTCGACATATTTTCCGTCGCCACCGACCGGGTTATCCACCTTGAGGTGATAACGCTGCCCGACCACATAGTCATCCTGACCGTGACCGGGTGCGGTATGCACGGCGCCGGTACCCGCTTCCAGGGTGACGTGCTCGCCGCAGATGATCGGCACTTCGCGATCGTAGAAGGGATGCTGTAATTTGAGATCCTCGAGATCGGCGCCCTTGCAATAGGCCACCACGCGGTAGTCTTCCACTTCCCAGCGCGCCATGATATCGCCGAGCATGGCGTCGGCGACGATCAGCCGTTCGGGCACATGATCGCCCACGCCGTCACACTGGACCACGGCATAATCGAGCTCGGGATTGACCGCCACCGCCTGGTTGGCTGGCAACGTCCAGGGTGTGGTAGTCCAGATAACCACCGAGATCGGTCCCTTGCCGTCATGGCCTTCGACATGATGGCAACGGCTCAGCAACGCTTCTTCGTTCAACAGTTCAAAGCGCACGTCGATGGCCGGCGAGGTTTTATCTTCGTACTCCACTTCCGCCTCGGCCAGGGCCGAGCCGCAATCGACACACCAGTGCACCGGCTTGAAGCCCTTGTGCAGATGCCCCCGATCGATGATCCTGCCCAGCGCCCGGACGATGTCGGCTTCGAACTGGAAGTCCATGGTCAGGTAGGGCCGCTCCCAGTCGCCCAGCACGCCCAGCCGTTTGAAGTCTTCGCGCTGGCCGTCCACCTGTTCGGCCGCGTAATCGCGACAGGCGGCACGGAACTTCTCATGCGAGACACCGACACCAGCCTTGCCGATTTTCTTTTCGACCTGCAACTCGATCGGCAGACCGTGACAGTCCCAGCCGGGGATATAGGGAGCATCGTACCCGGCCAGGGTCCTGGACTTGATAATGATGTCCTTGAGGATCTTGTTAACGGCGTGACCGATATGAATTTCGCCGTTGGCATAGGGCGGGCCGTCATGCAGCATAAACAGCGGCCGATTTTCGGCTTTGGCCTGCTCGCGCAATTTTTCATACAGGCCCATCTCGTACCAGCGCTTTAAAAACTCCGGCTCGCGTTTGGCCAGGTTGCCGCGCATGGGGAAATCGGTTTGCGGCAAATTGAGAGTCTGTTTGTAATCAGTCACGATATTAATCCGTATTGACGTTCAGTGATGTTCAATGATGGGCGGCAAAGTAGGCCCGGGTCTGTTCGACATCGGTGTCGATCTGCTGTTTGAGCCGTTCCAGTGAGTCGTACTTTTCCTCGTCGCGCAATTTATGCCGGAAACTCACCTGGATATGCCGCCCGTAAATATTCTGGTCGAAATCAAGAATAAACACTTCCAGCAGGGCGCGCGTGCCATTCACGGTCGGCCGGGTTCCCAGGCTGGCGGCCCCCTGCAACGGTTCGCGCTCCAGCCCGAACACGTCCACCGCAAAGATACCCTGCAACGGCGTCACCCGCCGGTGGGAAACCCGAGCTGGCGCCCCAGCCGGTCGCCGTGTGCCACGCGCCCGCTCATGCGATAGTCGCGCCCCAGCAGCCGTTCGGCCGCGCCCATGTCGCCGGCTTCCAGAGCCTGGCGAATGCGCGTGCTGCTAACCCGCTCGCCGTCGATCTCGAAGGTGTGCATGTTGACCACAGTAAAGCCGTGTTCGCGACCGGCCTCGAGTAAATCATCAATGGTCCCGGCCCGGCCGCGGCCGAAACGAAAATCATCGCCGACCACCAGGTACTTCACGCCCAGCCCGTCGACCAGCACCTGCTGGATAAATTCCGCGGGGCTCAGCTGTGCCAGCTTGCGATTGAACGGCAGACACAACACCCGGTCCACGGCATAGCGACGCAGCGCCTGGATCTTTTCCCGAAAACGGGTCAGGCGCGAAGGCGCCGCCTCGGGTTTGAAATATTCCAGCGGCTGCGGCTCGAAGGTGATCACCACCGCCGGCAGACACAGCTCGTCGGCCTTCTCCGCCAGCTGGCCGATGACCGCCTGATGGCCCAGATGCACCCCGTCGAAATTGCCGATGGTCGCCACGCAACCGTGATGACGGGGGCGCAGATTATGCAGACCGCGGATCAGCTCCATGATTGATATACACCGCCGGAAAAAGGCCAAAAGTATAACAAAAACAAGGGGCTGTTAGCGAAAAAACCCGCTCCGCCGGACAAAGAAATCGGGCCCGGAGAAAAACCCCGATCAACCGTCGTACACCTTTAACCACCGAAACACTGAACACACCGAATTCACCGAAATACCTGTGAACAGAACACAATAAAAGAGTTCGGTGCTTTTCAGTGTACTTCGGTGTTTTCGGTGGTAAGCGTGCCTACCCGGCATTAACCGGCCACCGGCCGGCGGAACTGGCCGAAGCGCAGGCCGCTCAAGGCCAGCACGGCGAAATAAATGGCGGTCCCGGCGGGAATCAGCCAGCCCAGGTGGGTCAGCCGCTGGACCAGTGTGTAATCGACCCACTGCATCCAGTCGCCGGCCAGAACCCAGAGGCTCGCGCCCATCACCCCGGCGGCGAGGATCACGCGCACAAAGTAAAGGCCCCAGCCGGCTTCGGGGCGAAACACCCCGTCACGCAACAGGCCGCGCAATAGAAGCATGGCATTGATAAACGAGGAAAGCGTGGTCGCCAGCGCCAGCCCGGCATGAGGGGCGGAATAGCCGACCTGCACCAGCGTCACCACCAGGATCACGTTGAAAATCATGTTGGCGACCATGGCGATCAGCGCCACCTTCATCGGCGTTTTGGTGTCCTGTCGGGCGAAGTAGCCCGGCACCAGCACCTTGACCAGCATGAACCCGAGCAGACCGAAGCTGTAGGCGATCAGCGCCAGCGCCATCATGCTCAGATCGTGGCTTCCCTTGCCGCCGTACAGGAACAGCGTCGCCAGGATCGGCCCGGCCAGCACGCCGAGCGCCACCGCCGCCGGCAACCCGATCAGCAGCACCCAGCGCAGCGCCCAGTCCAGCGTGCGCGAGAAGGCCAGCGCATCCTGGCGGGCAAACTTCTCCGACAGATAGGGCAGGATCACCGTGGCCAGGCCAATCCCGAACAGCCCCAGCGGAAACTCCATCATCCGATCGGCGAAATAGAGCCAGGTAATGCTGCCGAAGGCGAGGAACGAGGCGACCATCACGTCGAACAGCAAATTGATCTGCATGGCCGAGGAGCCGATGATGCCCGGCAGCATCAGCTTCATGATGCGCCGCACCCCCGAATCGCGCCAGCCCCAGCGCGGCCAGCGCAACAGCCGCAGTTTGAGCAAAAACGGCAGCTGCAACAGTAGCTGCGCCAGCCCGGCGATCAGCACGCCCCAGGCCAGGGCCATGGCCGGCACGGCAAAATAATCCGACAGCCACAGGGCCGCGCCGATCAGGCTCAGGTTGAGCAGCACCGGGGTAAACGCCGGCAGGGCGAAACGCCCGTAGGTGTTGAGCACCCCGCCGGACAGCGCGGTCAGGGAGATAAAAAAGATATAGGGGAAGGTGATGCGCAGCATTTCGGCGGTCAGATCCACCTGCGCCGGATCGCCGATATAGCCCAGGGCAATGAGCATGACGAACAGGGGGGTCACCAGCACCACCAGCGCGGTCAGGATCAGCAACACCGCGCCCAGGGTGCCGGCGGTGGCGGCAATCAGATCGCGCACCGCCGCCTCGTCGCGCTGGACCTTGTACTCGGCCAGCACCGGCACAAAGGCCTGGGCGAAGGCCCCCTCGGCGAACAGCCGGCGCAGGAAATTGGGGATCTTGAAGGCGATCAAAAAGGCATCGGTGGCCTTGCCGAATTCGAACACGGCCGCGAACACCACATCCCGCACCAGGCCGGTAATGCGGGAGATCAGGGTCATGCTGCTGAAAATGGCGGTGGACCGTAGCAGTCCCATGGCGGCATCTCTATCTTGTTGTTATTCAAAGGCTTGTTAGTTTGTGACCACTTACACCCAAACCGGCAGCCGGGCCGACCTGCGCATCTTACCCCACCGGCCGGGGCGCTGAATACGCAGGCGATGGAATTTCGCCACAGCGTTGACATTTGGGGCCAAAACCCCGATCATACCCGGCCTTCGAAATTCCGAAAATTGATTGAGTCAGGAGAGACGTTTTGGCCAACACTGCACAATCCCGCAAACGGGCGCGCCAGGCGGAAAACAACCGCCAGCACAATGCTGCCTACCGTTCCAAGTTCCGCACCTTCGTCAAGAAAGTGCTCGGCGCAGTGAAAGCCGGCGACAAGGCCCAGGCTGAACAGGCCTACAAACAGGCCGTGGCCATTATCGACAAGACCACCAGCAAGGGGTTGCTTCACAAGAACAAGGCCGCCCGGCACAAAAGCCGGCTCAATGCCCGCATCCGCGCGATGTAATCGGGTTACCCCGCAGCACACAAAAAAGCCGGATAGTCTCCGGCTTTTTTTATGTCCGGAACAAACTTGACGCGGTTACACCAGCACCATGTTGTCCCGGTGGATCAGCTCCGGCTCGTCGACATAGCCCAGAATCGATTCGATCGCCTCGCTCGGCTGGCCCATGATGCGACGCACCTCATCGGCATTGTAGTTGATCAGTCCCCGGGCCACTTCCCGGCCCTCGGGGCTGACGCAGGCGACCATCTCACCGCGCACAAAATCCCCGCTCACATCCCGCACGCCGACCGCCAGCAGGCTGCGTCCCGACTGTTGCAGCACTTTTACGGCCCCGGCGTCGAGCTCCAGGCGGCCGCGCATTTGCAAATGGCCGGCCAGCCACTGTTTGCGGGCCGCCAGCGGCGCCTGCTCGGCATACAACAGGCTGCCCAGAGTCTCACCGGCCCGCAGACGGGTCAGTACCTGGGCCTCGCGGCCCGAGGCAATCACCGTGGAGGTGCCGGAGCGGGCCGCCAGGCGCGCGGCGCGCAGCTTGGTCTTCATGCCGCCGCGGCCCAGCGCACCGGCACCATCGGAGGCCATGGCATCCAGCGATTCCTCATGCACCAGCGCCTCGTCGATCAGCGTGGCATCGCTGTGCTGGCGCGGATCCCGATCGTACAGTCCCTGCTGATCGGTCAGAATAATCAGGCTATCGGCTTCCACCAGGTTGGCGACCAGCGCGGCCAGGGTGTCGTTATCGCCGAAACGGATCTCGTCGGTGACCACGGTGTCATTCTCGTTGATCACCGGGATCACCCCCAGCTGCAGCAGGCTGCGCACCGCGCTGCGGGCGTTGAGATAGCGCTTGCGGCTGGTGAGATCGTCGTGGGTCAGCAGGATCTGGGCGGTATGCAGGTTATCCCGGGCAAAACGCGATTCGTAGGCCTGAATCAGCCCCATCTGCCCCACGGCGGCGGCCGCCTGCAGATGGTGCAGGGCGCTGGGACGCTGCTTCCAGCCCAGCCGGGACATGCCCTCCGCCACCGCGCCGGAAGAGACCAGCACGATTTCCACGCCCTGCTCCACCAGGGCGGTCATCTGCGCCACCCAGTCATCCAGCCCGTCGCGGTTGAGGCCGGCGCCGTCGCGGGTCAGCAGGGCGCTGCCGATCTTGATGACCCAGCGCTGCGAAGTTTTCAGTTGTTGCCGTCTGGTCATGCGTCTTGTTCCATTTATCGCGTTAGTCGTCTGCCGATGCCGGCCGGGCATCCTCGCGCTGGCGCTCGATATAACTCATGATGTCATAACACAGCTGCCGGGTGCCGATCTGGCCGATGGCCGAGATTGGATAGACCGGTCCCTGCCAGCCCAGCTCGTCGACGACCGCCTGGCAGCGGGCCTCGCGTTCGTCCTCGGGCAGCAGGTCGATTTTATTCAATACCAGCCAGCGCTCATAGTTGGCCAGCGCCGGATCAAAACGCACCATCTCCTGCTCGATGGTGCGCACATCGCTCACCGGGTCGCCGGCCGGATCCGGCGGGACCATATCCACCAGGTGCAGCAGCAACCGGGTGCGCGAGACATGCTTGAGAAACTGCAGTCCCAGCCCGGCGCCCTCGGCCGCGCCCTCGATAATCCCCGGAATATCGGCGATCACGAAACTGCGGTGCGCCTCGACGCTGACCACGCCCAGGTTGGGATAAATGGTGGTAAACGGGTAATCGGCCACCTTGGGACGGGCGGCGGAGACGGCGCGGATGAAGGTGGACTTGCCGGCGTTGGGCAGCCCCAGCAGTCCCACGTCGGCCAGCACTTTCATCTCCAGGCGCAGCAGGCGGGCTTCGCCGGGGGTGCCAGGAGTAGACTGGCGCGGGGCCCGGTTGGTGCTGCTTTTAAAACGGGTATTGCCAATACCGTGATGGCCGCCTTTGGCCACCAGCAGGGTCTGGCCGTGTTCCAGCACATCGCCGAGCAGCTCCTGGGTCTCCTCGTCGAACACCTGGGTGCCCAGCGGCACGGGAATGATGAGGTCCTGACCGCCCTTGCCGGTCATGTTGCGGCCCTTGCCCTGCTGGCCGTGCTCGGCGCGAAACCGGCGGGTATAGCGAAAATCGGCCAGGGTATTGAGATTGCGCTCGCCGATCAGATACACATCGCCGCCATCCCCCCCGTCGCCGCCGTCCGGCCCGCCGAACTCGATGAATTTTTCGCGTCGAAAGCTGACGCAGCCGTTGCCGCCCTTGCCGGCTTCGACCCGGATCGCTGCTTCGTCGACGAATTTCATCTTTCAGTTCCGTATATAAGTTACGAGCGCCAAGACGGCCCGGGAAAATTAATCTTACCTGCTCCAAATCATGTTTGATTTGCAGGACATCTTTGGTCCGACAAAGTTTGATGCTGTTGGTTGGCGGTCGAACCACAAACCACCAGAAGCAACCGTTCAGTACGAACATATCAGGCACAATCAGCCACTGCCTGAATACCCTGTTCTCATTCTCCGCGCCTTCGCGCCTTCGCGCCTCCGCGTCCTTTGCGTTAATTCCAGTAGCCTGGAGAAAAGCCACGTATTCG
>CAYOOC010000017.1:0-22344 GCA_964405505.1 uncultured Thiohalophilus sp. | reverse complement strand
CGCCTCCGCGTCCTTTGCGTTAATTCCAGTAGCCTGGAGAAAAGCCACGTATTCGCTGATTGCCACACCCGCCCTGCAAACAAAAACCCCGTCGCGAGGGACGGGGCTTTGGCGGTTCGGCGTGTACCCTGGCGTCTTCAGGCCGGGATAATGCTCACCCGCTTGCGTTGCTGGGGTCCCTTGGTCTCGAATACCACGGTGCCGTCGGTCTTGGCAAACAGGGTATCGTCGCCGCCCTTGCCCACGTTCACGCCCGGGTGAACCTTGGTGCCGCGCTGACGAACCAGGATGTTACCGGCCTTGACCACCTGACCGCCATAGCGCTTCACGCCAAGGCGTTTCGACTGGGAATCGCGACCGTTACGGGTACTACCGCCTGCTTTCTTATGAGCCATGCTTTACGTCCTCTTGCTTAGCCGCTGATACCGGTGATTTCCAGTTCCGTGTAGTCCTGACGGTGGCCCTGGGTTTTCCGGCTGTGTTTGCGGCGACGGAATTTGATAATCATCACCTTCTTGCCGCGACCGTGGCTGGCCACGGTGGCGGTGACCTTGCCGCCCTCGACATAGGGCTTGCCGACCTTGAAATCCTCGCCATCGGCGATCATCAGGACCTTGTCGATATCCACGCTGGCGCCCTGCTCGGCGTTGAGCTTTTCGACCTTGATTTTCTGGCCCTGTTCTACCCGGTACTGCTTGCCACCGGTTTCGATAACCGCGTACATAATCTGTGCTCCAAATATCCCCGCCGTCAGGGCGGACTCGACTGTGGAAAGGGGCGCAATTTTAGCGTCTGGGACTGCCCCGGTCAAAGAATTTTCCTGATTTTCTGCCAATTTAAGCGCTCTCAAAGCTCCCTCTGGCTTGACAGGTCAGTGGGGGCTCCCTAGCATTTTGCGCTTTGCCTACAGGCGTGCCATTTTGAAGACTCTCGAGGACATCCAGGCGTTGATCGGCCCCGATATGGTCGAGGTCAACCATTGCATCGGCGAGCGGCTCCACTCCGAGGTGGTGCTGATCAACCAAGTGGGCACCTATATTATAAATAGTGGCGGCAAGCGGCTGCGCCCTATCATCCACCTGCTGTGCGCCCGCGCACTGGGCTATGAGGGCCGCTATCACGTCGATCTGGCGGCGATCATCGAGTTCATCCACACCGCCACCCTGCTCCATGACGACGTGGTAGACGGCTCCGAGCTGCGCCGCGGGCGGGAAACCGCCAACAATTTGTGGGGAAATTCAGCCAGCGTGCTGGTCGGGGATTTTCTCTATTCCCGCGCCTTCCAGATGATGGTCGATATTGGCCACATGGATATTATGGGTATCCTGGCCAACTGCACCAACACCATTGCCGAGGGCGAGGTCCAGCAGTTACTCAACATCCATGACGCGGACACCACCGAGGCTCGCTACATGGAGGTCATCCACAACAAGACCGCCAAACTGTTCGAGTCCGCCAGCGAACTGGCCGCCGTCATCACCGACCAGCCCGAACCGCTCCAGCAAGCCATGGCCCGCTACGGCATGCACCTGGGCAGCGCCTTCCAGCTGGTGGACGACGTACTCGACTACCGTTCCGACAGCGGAGAAACCGGCAAGAACATCGGCGACGACCTGGCCGAGGGCAAACCCACCCTGCCGCTGATCTACGCCATGGCGCAGGGCAGCCCGGAACAGGCCGGCGTCATCCGCCAGGCCATCGAAACCGGGGGCCTGGTGCAGATCGAGGCGGTACGCGAAGCGATTGAATCCACCGGCGCTATCGACTACACTGCGCGCTGCGCGCGAGCGGAGGCCGATCAGGCCATCGAGGCGCTGAGTGACATCCCGACGTCGCAGTACAAAGACGCCCTCAGCTTCCTCGCCGAATTCGCCGTCAACCGCAGTTACTGACGCAAGACTTCCAATCGCATTGATGCCGTCAGCGCCGTTTCAACACAGCTTTTAGTAAGCCGTTCAAACGGATGATGACAAGGCAAAGCGAACGAGAAAAAGCGGAATTTGCACAGGGCAAATGAGCATTTTTCGAGAGAAGCTTTAACGCCGTCAGCGCCGTTTCAACGGCTTAATAACGGGGTGTAGCTCAGCCTGGTAGAGCACCGTCTTCGGGAGGCGGGGGTCGTAGGTTCAAATCCTGTCACCCCGACCAATTTTTATTTTTTACGCCGGACCTTGCCGGCGGTTTAATGAGGGTGACCGGGTCACTCCGGACTTCCTGTCCTCTCGCGACATTAGAACTTCCCTGTACGTCATTTCCGGCCCTCCGGGCGTTCACGGTGCTGCGTTTGCTTCGCAAACGGTCACCGCTCACCCTGTCACCCCGACCAATTCAAAAACAAAAAATGCCGACCCGTCACAAAACGTGAAGGCCGGCATTTTAGTTTCAAGACCGCCCAAAAACACCGAAAACACTGACGACACTGACGACACTGAATACTCCCCCAAACCCACCTGGTTTACTCGGTGTATTCAGTGCTTTCGGTGTTTTCAGTGGCTACCGCCTGCCTTTACGCATCTCAGAGTTCGCGCTTTAATTAGATCAACTCACTACGCGCAGGAACAACCATGTTTATCCGACAGACCGTGATTGGGATCAGTCTGCTGATTGGCGCTGGCTTGTGGCTGCCGACCACGCCATCCCTGCAAGCCGAGGAAAACGTCAACCCCGGCATCAACCGCCATTACCAGGATCCCGATTTCGAGCGCTGGCAAAGTACCTTCGAGCGATCCGGACGGGAGGTTTACGATTACCGCCACGAGATCGTCGCGGCGCTGGCACTTGAGCGCGGTATGCGTATCGCCGATGTCGGGGCCGGAACCGGGCTGTTTACCCGATTGTTCGCCAGGCAGGTTGGCGAATCGGGAAAAGTGTATGCGGTGGATATCGCCGAAAACTTTGTCGAGAATGTGGTGCGCACCTCCCGGGAACAGGGGCTGAACAATGTCGAGGGGGTGGTCAACGATCAGCGCTCAACCCGGTTGCCCGAGCAAAGCGTGGACCGGATTTTCCTGAGCGACACCTATCACCATTTTGAATACCCCGGGGCGATGCTGGCGTCGATTCACCGTGCATTACGCTCCGGCGGGAAACTGGCGATTATCGATTTTCGCAAACAGCCGGGGCGCAGCTCATCCTGGGTGATGTCGCATGTACGGGCTAATAAGGATCAGGTGATCGACGAGGTAACCGCAGCCGGTTTCGAGCTTGAGCGTGACCTGCCGATGCTCGAGGAAAATTATTTTCTGATCTTCCGGCGCCGGTAACCCGGCTCAGCCTTCCAGAATCATTTCCAGCCGTAACGTAAGCGAGTGTTCCGGTTCGAAGTTATTCTCGCGCTGGTAAATCGCCTTGGGAATCAGCTCGACAAATAAATAATGGGAATGAATTCGCTGGCGATAACGCAGCTGGGCCAGATAATCCGTTGCCTGCCAGGCGGGCTCGCTAACCCCGTAAACCCCGATCTGATAAGCCATCCCGCGCCGATCACTGAGACGGTGGATCAATGAGAAAACCTGGCTGGGTTCGAAATAATCGTTTTCATCCTGATAACGGAGAAAGCTCGAGGAGCGAAACAGAAGCTTGTCGGTCAAGCTGTGAGCCAGCTCGAAGGCGGTATCCGAGCCGAACCCCTTTTCCTTGAAGGTATAGAATGTCTGACTGGGCCGAAACAACCAGTCACCGGTTTTGTAACTGCGGTCGATGCGCAGGCGCAGAAAAATGTCGATGGGTTTGTCGAATTTGACACCAATCGAGGGCTTGAAGCGCCATTTTCGTTCATCGCCCAGGGTTGCCTGGATCCCGCCATAATAGTCCCGCTCCCGAGCGGCTTGCTCGGGCGACTCTTCCAGCGTTCTGTCCAGCGAGTCGCGTTGTTCTTCGGGATCACTTTCAAAGGTCAGTTTCAGTTTTTCCTCGGTCCGCGGCAAACGCAATTTTAACTTGATGTCACCGACATACCCGACTTCCCCATCGTCGTCAAAGACGGCGTCGGCGGTCAGACGAACATAGCTGCCGGTCTTGTCATAAAAGACACGCTCCTCGGCAAAGAACTCGTCCATGTAGGTGGTCATGCCGGTCAGGCCACCGGCCATTATACTCTGGGGTTTATCGAGAAAAGAAAAAAACGTTTTGCTGTCTTTTGTCTGCTCATCCGATTGAGACGCGTTCTTTGCAACACAATCCGAAGTGTCATCGGGGCATTCCTGTGCGACAACCTGCGCCAATGGTAATGGCAGCAGGATAAAAATCATCAGCAGTATTGGAATAATGTGATTCACGCTATACCCGTAATCGCAACAATAGACGGTTGGACGTGTTCGCTGAAACGGCACCCGATTGATTTATCATGTCAAACAGCCATCTTGGCGCGGCCTATGTGATTAATGAGGGGGGGGGTTATTGTTATCGCTTTCACACGCCCTCAATTTTTAATCAAAACTGTACCGCATATCGGCACATAAACCAACGTGCATGCCGCTCCTGCAAAAACAGGCATGGAGTCAATGCCAGACAGTCTCTGTCATAATCCCGGGAAGGTTATGTCAGTCACTCCAGCTGCCGGGGCTCGACCCGACCCAGTATGCGAGCCAGTTGCACCTGACTGGTATGCCGGATGGTTTGAGGCGAGAGCCGCCGTTCGCGAAACAGCCAGCGACGGATCAGCACCTCCTGTTGATAGACGATCTGTTCCGGTTTCGGGTTAAAGGCCTGCTCGCGACTCAGCCGGGCGATATGCCCCAGGTTGATGCCGCGCCCATCCGACAGGATCAGCATATGGGGATATAACCTCCGGGCGGGATCCGGGGCGGGAAAGTTCACCACGTCCAGTAACGTCACCGCTTTATTCTCGAGCGTGACAGACAGGTTGATATCGCTGAATTCCAGCCGCACCAGGTAGACCGTCTCGCCGATCGCCTCGCGCACCCCGGCCAATTGCTGGTCGTAATCCGCCGAAGGCCAGAGATACCCTTCGTGCAGCGGGTTGTGGGACGTTTGCGACTTCAGTTCGGCCATATTCAACGGACGGGCTATTCACCTGCTTTAACCATAAACTAACCGGCCGGCGGCTCACAATGCCGGGGCCCACACTATTTTGCCGTCCTTGCACGGTATTTCCGGCGTTTCTATGCTTTAATTCTCTTGTCTTTCACTAGGAGGTGAACACAATGAAACATTATCTTGCCAGACACATTCCACTGTTGCTTGCCCTGTCCCTGGGTGCCCCTTTCGCATCGGCCCAGGAAGAACCGATTTACGGCCAGCAACTGATGAGCGAACAGGAGCGGGCCGAGCATCGTGAGAAAATGCGCAACCTGCGCACCGAACAGGAACGCGAGGCCTATCGCCAGGAACATCATGAACGCATGCAGCAACGGGCCGAGGAGCGGGGTGTAACGCTGCCCGACGAACCCGGTCAACGCGGCAAGGGCATGAACCAGAGCCAGCAGAAAAAAGGCATGGGCCAGGGCAAAGGAATGGGCCATGAAAAAGGCCGCGGCATGGACAAGGGCCAGGGCATGGGCGGCGGCAAAGGCTCCGGCCAGGGTAACCGCGGATATTAACCCGCCCCATTTGAAGCCGATGCATCGCCGCTAAAACAAAACCCCGCTGTAGCGGGGTTTTGTTTTTCAAACCATCCCGGGGATCAGAACGGGATATCGTCGTCGAAGTCACCCATGGGGACCGGCTCGGGCTGGCCGCCGCCACCACTGCTGCTGCCCTGGCTGCTGCCGCCGCCGTAGTTGTTATCAAAACTGGCACTGCCGCCACCGCGCGAGTCGAGCATTTGCATTTCGTTGGCCACGATCTCGGTGGTGTAACGATCCTGCCCGTCCTGCCCCTGCCATTTGCGGGTCTGCAGTTTCCCTTCGATATACACCTTGGAGCCTTTCTTCAGGTATTCGCCGGCGATTTCAGCCAGGCGGCGGAACATCACCACCCGGTGCCATTCGGTTTTTTCCACCTGTTCGCCGGTATTCTTGTCTTTCCAGCTTTCGGAGGTGGCGACCGAGATGTTGGCGATCGCCGCGCCGTTGGGGGAATAGCGCACTTCCGGATCGCGCCCCAGGTTCCCCACCAGTATGACTTTATTAATACCCCTTGCCATGTTCGTGCTCTCCCCTCGTGCAATGTTGATGCTGATAGTCAGCGTTGCGCTGTAACCGAATAGGCAAACAGCGCGCTCTGATCCAGTTTCGGTTTGTCGACCTTGAGATAGGCGACGCCCTCCTCGGCGACAATAATCGCCTCGATCACGCCCGGCACCGCGCTCAGTTTGCCGACCAGCTTCTCAGCCTGCTGCTCGTTCAGGCTGCCGACATTCAGCAACTGGCTGCTGTAATACGGCGGCTGACGCATGCTGATCACCAGCAGCAGCCAGATTCCGGCCAGGCCCATATTAAACAGGAACAGGCTGGTCAGCGTATAGTGATCCGCCAGCCAGCCACCGGCCGCCCCGCCGACAAACACGCCCAGAAACTGGGCCGTGGTATAGGCGCCCATCGCCGTGCCCTTGCGGGTCGCCGGCGCCAGTTTGGCCACCAGGGACGGCAGGCTGGCCTCGAGCAGATTGAACGCCACAAAGAACAACCATAGCACGAAGACCATGCCGGCCATAGAGTCGATGCCCGCCGCCAGGGCCGCCTGAACCGCCAGCATCAGCCCCACGGCAAACACAAGTATCTGTTTTACCATGCGTTTTTTCTCGGCCAGGAAAATAAATGGCATGATCACCAGCATCGATAACAATAATACCGGCAGATAGACCTGCCAGTGGCTGGCCCCGGGCAGCCCGAAACGGTCCTCCAGCAGGCCCGGCACCACCACGAAATTGGCCATCAGCAGCAGGTGCAGGATAAAAATTCCGGCGTCGACCCGCAGCAGCTGGCTGTCGCGCAGCACCTCGCCCAGCGAGGCCGGCTCGACCTCCGTATCCCGATGAAAGCGCACGCTCACCGGCCGGGGCACCGCCCGCCACACCAGCCCGATAGCCACGGCGGCCAGGGCGGCGGTGGCCCAGAAAATGCCCGGTACGCCGAACCAGCCGTGCAGGATGGGCCCGATGACCATCGCCAGGGCGAAGGAGAGCCCGATACTGATGCCGATCAGGGCCATGACCTTGAGCCGGTGTTCCTCCCGGGTGAGGTCCGCCGCCAGCGCCAGCACGGCGCTGGCGATCGCCCCGGCCCCCTGCAGGGCCCGGCCCAGGATAACCCACCAGATCGCGTCGGAAGCCGCAGCGATGATGCTGCCGAGGGCAAAGACCAGCAGCCCCGCGACAATCACCGGCTTGCGGCCGATACGGTCGGAGAGTAGTCCCATCGGAATCTGCAGCAGGGCCTGGGTCAGGCCGTAGATACCGATGGCCAGTCCGGCCAGGGTCAGGGTATAGCCCCGCAGCGCTTCGGCGTAGAGGGTGAAGACCGGCAGGATCATGAACAGCCCCAGCATGCGGGAGGAAAATATCCCGGCCAGGACCAGCGCAATGCGCCGCTCGCCTTTGGTCATCGCATTATCGTGCATCGGTAATCAGGAGAGTCCGGATCAAGAATCTGCGGGATAGCCATAATCAGACTATCGGTAAAACATTGGATGTTATCAGGAACCACCCGGGCGGGAAACAGGGACTGCCGGTAAGGTAATACCATGCTTTCCCGTTGTGGCGTAAACGTCGTATAGTAGTGTGTTTGGCTGTAGCAGGAAGTCTGAATGGACACCATCCACATCAAGGGTGCGCGCACCCACAATCTCAAGAATATCGACCTGGCGCTGCCGCGCGACAAGCTGATCGTGATCACCGGCCTGTCCGGCTCCGGCAAATCGTCACTGGCCTTCGATACCATCTATGCCGAAGGCCAGCGCCGTTACGTGGAATCGCTGTCCGCCTACGCCCGCCAGTTCCTGTCGGTGATGGAAAAGCCCGATGTGGATCATATCGAGGGGCTCTCGCCGGCCATTTCCATCGAGCAGAAGTCGACCTCGCACAACCCGCGCTCCACGGTCGGCACCATTACCGAGATTTACGATTATCTGCGCCTGCTGTTTGCCCGCGCCGGTGAGCCACGCTGCCCGGAACACGACACCGTGCTCGACGCCCAGACCGTCAGCCAGATGGTGGATCACATTCTGGCGCTGCCCGAGGGCACCAAACTGATGCTGCTGGCGCCGGTCATCGACGAGCGCAAGGGCGAGCATGAGCAGGTGTTCGATACCCTGCGCGCCGAAGGCTATATCCGCGCCCGGGTCGACGGCGAGGTGGTGGAGCTGGACGATCTGCCCAAACTGGACAAGCGGCGCAAACACACCATTGAGGCGGTGGTGGACCGCTTCAAGGTGCGCGCCGATCTGCAGACCCGCCTGGCCGACTCCATCGAAACCGCGCTGAACCTGGGCGGCGGCGTGATCCGGGTGGCCTACATGGACGCCGACCAGGACGAGCTGGTCTTCTCGGCCAACTACGCCTGCCCGGTCTGCGGCTACTCCCTGAGCGAGCTGGAGCCGCGGTTGTTCTCCTTTAATAACCCGGCCGGTGCCTGCCCTAGCTGCGACGGCCTGGGCATGCGCCAGTATTTCGATCCCCAGCGGGTCGTGAGCCATCCGGAACTGAGCCTCGGCGCCGGGGCCATCCGCGGCTGGGATCGTCGTAATGTCTATTACTTCCAGATGCTGCTCTCCCTGTCACGCCACTATGACTTCGACATGGATACGGCCTTCGAGGATCTGCCCAAATCACTGCAGCAAATCATCCTGCACGGCAGTGGCGAGGAGAAGATCGAGTTTGTCTATTTCAACGAACGCGGTGGCGAGCATAAAAAGCGCCAGCCGTTCGAAGGCGTGATTCCCAACATGCAGCGCCGCTATCGCGAGACCGAGTCCAATGTGGTGCGCGAGGAGCTGGCCAAATATCTGAGCAACCAGGCCTGCCCCGAGTGCCACGGCACGCGGCTCAATCGTCAGGCACGGCATGTGTTTGTCACCGACCAGACCCTGCCCGATGTGACCGCCCTGCCTATCGATACGGCGCATGAGTTTTTCAGTACCCTCGAGCTGCCCGGCCGGCGCGGCAAGATCGCCGAGAAGATCCTCAAGGAGATCACTCTGCGGCTCAATTTCCTGGTCAATGTCGGACTGGAATATCTGACCCTGGAACGCAGCGCCGATACCCTCTCCGGCGGCGAGGCACAGCGCATTCGTCTGGCCAGCCAGATCGGTGCCGGGCTGGTGGGGGTCATGTACGTGCTCGATGAACCTTCCATCGGGCTGCATCAGCGCGACAACACCCGCCTGCTCAACACGCTGTATCACCTGCGGGATCTGGGCAATACCGTGATCGTGGTGGAGCACGACGAGGAGGCGATCCTCAGTGCCGATCATGTGCTGGATATCGGCCCCGGAGCCGGGGCCCATGGCGGTCACATCGTGGCCCAGGGTACCCCGCAACAGGTGATGGCGACGCCCGACTCGCTGACCGGCCAGTATCTGGCCGGTCAAAGGGCGATCGCCGTGCCCGAGCAGCGCACCCCGACCGGCGATCACTGGCTGTCGATCCGCGGCGCCCGGGGCAACAATCTGCAACAGGTGGATATCGACATCCCGGTGGGACTGATGACCGCCATCACCGGGGTTTCCGGCTCGGGGAAATCCACCCTGATCAATGACACCCTCTATCTGCACGCCGCCGCCGAAATCAACCAGGCCGGTCAGGAGCCGGCGCCCTGCGACGAGATCATCGGCCTCGGCCAGTTCGACAAGGTGGTGGATATCGATCAGAGTCCCATCGGCCGCACGCCACGCTCCAATCCGGCGACCTATACCCAGTTGTTCACCCCGATCCGGGAACTGTTTGCCGGCACCCCGGAGGCCCGCGCCCGCGGTTACAACCCGGGGCGTTTCAGCTTCAACGTCAAGGGCGGGCGCTGCGAGGCGTGCCAGGGCGACGGGGTGATCAAGGTGGAGATGCATTTTCTGCCCGATATCTATGTGCCCTGCGATGTCTGCAAGGGCAAGCGCTATAACCGCGAAACCCTGGAGATCAAATACAAGGGCAAGAACATCTATGAGGTGCTGGAGATGACCGTCGAGGATGCGGTGAGCTTTTTCGACGCCGTGCCGGCCATCAAGCGCAAATTGCAAACCCTGATGGATGTGGGACTGACCTACGTGAAGCTGGGTCAAAATGCCACCACTCTCTCCGGCGGCGAAGCGCAGCGGGTCAAGCTGGCGCGCGAACTGTCCAAACGCGATACCGGTAATACACTGTACATTCTGGATGAACCCACGACCGGGCTGCACTTTTACGATATCGAGCAACTGCTGGCGGTATTGCACCGCCTGCGCGATCACGGCAATACCATTGTGATCATCGAGCACAACCTGGACGTGATCAAAACCGCCGACTGGATCATCGACATGGGCCCCGAAGGCGGTAACAAGGGTGGCCAGCTGGTCTGCGCCGGCACCCCCGAAGAAGTCGCGGAACATGGCAGCTCACATACCGGCCGCTATCTCAAACCGGTGCTCGAAGCCCAGCAGAAACGCCGTAAGAAGCGCGCCTCATAGTTTCAGCAATCAACACCGAAGGCACTGATAAACCATCACCGAAAACACCGAAAGATCATTATTCGGTGCTTTCGGTGTCTTCGGTGTTTCGGTGGTTAGCTGTAAAATCTGACAAACGAGCAATCGCTGCTCGAAGCCCAGCAAAGACGTGATAAGAAGCGTCCCTGCCTTGTCTGGCCAATAAAACCACCGAAGACACCGACCAACATCACTGAAGACACCGAAACAGTGTTGTTCGGTGGTTAGCTGTAAATCTGACAAACGGGCAATCGGGTTCTATGCTGTAGGCATGACATTACGAGATATTCTGTTAGGAATAGCCGCCCTGTGCCTGGTGACCACCGTTTCTGCGGCCGAGCCGACTGCGGAGCAGTTGCGCTGGCTGGAGAGTGACGAGCTGGCGCCCCCCGAGTTCCAGGTCAATACGGGCGAGCTTGAGTTTCTGGCCACCCCGCCGGACAAACCGGTCCCCCATTCGGACAATACCTTCTGGATTACGCCCACCACGCTGGAAGACGGCTGGCTCAGGTTGCGCCAGTGTCATGAAAACCTGGACCCGGTGCCGGAACTGGAAGTGACCTACCAGTACAAACAGATGCGCGATCTGAAAATCGTGGAAAGCAAGAACATCCGTTACGCAGAGGTGGTGGCGAATACGGTGCAAATGACCGATCTGCAACGCGACAATCGCCTGTGTGTCGAGGCGCAGATTCGGGTCCTGTACCCGGAAAACGGCCATTACAAACTGGTTAACGGGCCCTATCATCGACGTTTTCTCGACGGATATTACCCCTATCATGTGACGCTCCGGATCCATTATCCCGCCGAACAACTGAAGCCGGTTTCGATCAAACCCGAAGCACGCCCGGGAATGACAATACAACGTCACACGGGAAAGTTAAGCATCGAGGCGTGGTTCGAGGGACGCCTGATGACCGAAGTCATCTTTAGCCGACACGACTAATCGTCCCCTGCCACCTGCAGGCTGTCGCCAATCTGTAGTTTCAATTGTTCGCAAAGACTGGCGCTGTCCATGGCCAGCTCCACCAGCCCCGAGGAGTTGCGATACCAGAACGGCCGTCCTGTTTCGGCCACGGAAAAAGTGCGTGCGTAATAGAGTTTCTGCTCGCCGAGCAATAACTGCTGATCGCTGCTGAGGGTATCGGCGCGGATGCCGGTCATGGCGTTGCCGTAATGATCGAAATAGATAATCTCGTACCGATCCGACGGCCAGTCGAGGCTTAACAGATCGGTAACGGAAATCCGTTCGGCCTCGGGCATCTGGCCCAACGCCAGTTGCGCCGCCACCGGTGCGAAGAGGTCACGACCATGGAAAGAGTCGGACAGTTGCGACGGGCGCCAGGTGATTTCCCAGGCCTCGACTTCCCCGGCCAGTTTGATCACCGTATTGAACAATGTATTGCCGGGACCGACGAACCATTTATTATCCGCGCGCACAATCACCGGCCGCCGACCGGGATGTCCCACCCCCGGGTCCACCACCGAGAGAAACACCGACTCTTCCGGGAAAGGTGCGCTGACCGCGGCCAGCAAATAAGCCGCAGCATGATGATTGAATACCGGGGCATCGTGCATCAGGTCGATTACCGGCACATCCGGCGCATGGCTGGCCAGCACGCCTTTCATCTGGCCGACATAGGGTCCCTCATAGCCAAAATCAGTAAATAAAACAATCATCCTCATTTTCCCCCATTCACCCGAACAGTGAACTTTCCACCATCGACTGATGATGTGAGTAACACCGAAGACACCGAATGGCACTGAACTCACCGAACATTCATTTTCAGTGTCTTCGGTGATCTTCAGTGTACTCGGTGGTTCCTGTTATTTGTCGATACTCCGGCACAAACAAAAAGCCGATACGAGGAATGTCAGGTAGCACTATGCGCAACCTGGCCTATGCCTCTTATTTCCATCATCGGCAATTGACGATAAGAGGACCTTCGAACACACCGGTTGACACTGAACTCACCGAATTTATTTTCGGTGTTTTCGGTGCTGTTCAGTGTATTCGGTGGTCCCGTTGTTTATAGCTACAGCGGCACAAACAAAAAAGCCGGGCATTGCCCGGCTTTTTACTCTGAAGCTGAACCCATGGTTCAGGCTTCGGCGTTTTCGCTTGTGGTGTCCTCGGTGGATGAATCCGGTGCCGGGCGATCGACCAGCTCGACATAGGCCATCGGCGCGTTGTCACCGCTGCGAAAACCGCATTTGAGGATACGCAGGTAACCACCCGGGCGATCCTGATAACGCGGACCCAGTTCGTTAAACAGCTTGGTGACTGCTTCGCGATCACGCAGGCGGTTGAACGCCAGACGACGATTGGCCACGTTGTCTTTCTTGGCCAGGGTGATCAACGGTTCAACCGTACGACGCAGTTCCTTGGCCTTTGGCAAGGTGGTGCGGATCAATTCATTGTGGAACAGGGAAGCCGACATATTGCGGTACATCGCCTTGCGATGCGGGCTGTTCCGGTTGAGTTTTCGACCACTTTGACGGTGACGCATTGTTCTAAATCCTGAATTCGATTCGTTAAACGATCAGAAGCCTGGTTCAGGCTTCTTTGTCCTTGAGACTTGCCGGCGGCCAGTTTTCCAGGCGCATACCCAGTGACAGTCCACGGGAAGCCAGCACGTCCTTGATTTCGGTCAGGGACTTCTTGCCCAGGTTCGGTGTTTTCAGCAGTTCCACTTCGGTACGCTGAATCAGATCACCGATGTAATAAATCTGTTCCGCCTTGAGGCAGTTGGCCGAACGGACAGTCAGCTCCAGATCGTCGACCGGGCGCAGCAGGATCGGGTCAATTTCCGGTTCCTGTTCGGCCGGCGTGGTTTCTTCACGGCCCCGCAGGTCGACAAACGCAGACAACTGATCCTGCATAATGGTCGCCGCGCCACGAATCGCCTCTTCCGGATCGATCGTGCCGTTGGTTTCCAGCTCGATAATCAGCTTGTCCAGGTCGGTACGTTGTTCAACACGGGCGCTGTCGACCAGGTAGGAGACTCGCTCAATCGGACTGAAGCTGGCATCCAGCTGCAGACGACCGATGGGATGTTCTTCCTCTTCCTCGTCGCCCCGGGTGTTGGCGGCTTCATAGCCGCGTCCACGAGTGACTTTCAGAGTCATGTTCAGCTCACCTTCCTTGGTCAGATTGGCAATTACATGCTCCGGATTGATCAGTTCCACGTTTTGCACCAGCTGGATATCGGCGGCAGTCACCTGTCCCGGCCCCTTCTTGTTCAGGGTCAGGCTGGCCTCGGCTTCACCCTCCATGCGCAGGGCAACACCCTTGAGGTTCAGCAGGATATCAACAACATCCTCCTGAACACCTTCAATGGTGGTGTATTCATGCAGAACGCCTTCAATTTCCACTTCGGTGATGGCGGCGCCAGTCATCGAAGACAGCAGGATGCGGCGCAGTGCATTACCCAGTGTGTGACCAAAACCACGCTCGAGCGGCTCGAGAGTGACCTTGGCATGGGTATCGCTGATTTGCTGAATATCAACAATTCGCGGTGTCAGAAAATCTGATACTGAGGCCGTCATCTATGTCCTCTCAATTTAATATTCAAAAAGTCCCTGAGTCCAGCTCAAGCTGATTACTTGGAGTACAGCTCGATGACCAGATGTTCTTTGATGTCGGTCGGCAGTTCGCTGCGTTCCGGTACATTCTTGAAGGTGCCGGTCAGCTTGTCGGTGTCGACTTCCAACCATTCGGCGAAGCCGCGATTTTGCGCAGCTTCAGTAGCACCTTTGATGCGCAGCTGATTGCGTGCTTGTTCGGACACGGCAATCACATCGCCGGCCTGAATCTGCATGGACGGAATATTCACCTTGCGACCGTTCACGGTGATGGCGTTATGGCGCACCAGCTGACGTGCTTCGGAGCGCGAGGCGCCGAAGCCCATGCGGAAAACGACGTTATCCAGTCGGGATTCGAGCAACTGCAACAGGTTGTCGCCGGTGGAACCCTTGCGACGATCCGCCTCTTTGTAATAACCACGAAACTGTTTTTCCATGATGCCGTAGGCGCGACGCATTTTCTGTTTTTCACGCAACTGGGTCGCGTAATCAGACAGTCGACCACGACGCTGTCCGTGCTGCCCCGGCGGAAATGGACGATTTTCGATCGGGCATTTACTGCTGTAGCATTTCTCGCCCTTGAGAAACAGTTTCTCGCCTTCGCGGCGGCACAGGCGGCATTTAGAACCAATATATTTAGCCAAGGTATTTCTCCCGCTTACACGCGACGTTTCTTCGGAGGACGGCACCCGTTATGGGGAATGGGTGTCACGTCTGCGATGTTGGTGATACGAAAGCCTTTTGCATTCAATGCACGTACGGCGGATTCGCGTCCCGGGCCCGGGCCCTTGACCCAGACTTCCAGATTTTTCATGCCATATTCCTGGGCCATCTCGCCGCAGCGTTCGGCGGCAACCTGGGCGGCAAACGGCGTGCTCTTGCGTGAACCGCGGAAGCCGGAGCCACCGGCAGTCGCCCAGCACAGTGCGTTGCCCTGACGATCGGAAATAGTCACAATCGTGTTGTTAAATGATGCATGGATGTGAGCAATCCCATCCGAGACATCGCGTTTGACTTTTTTACGTGTACGACCAGCTTTGGTTGCCATATTCCAGTAAACCTATTTAATAGAACTTATTTTCTAATCGGCTTGCGCGGGCCCTTGCGGGTACGGGCATTGGTCCGGGTGCGTTGGCCGCGCAGCGGCAGGCCACGGCGGTGACGGATGCCGCGATAGCAGCCCAGATCCATCAGGCGCTTGATATTCATGGATATTTCACGGCGCAGATCGCCTTCGACGCTGATTTTGGCGACCTCGTTACGCAGGCTTTCGACCGCGTTGTCATCCAGGTCACGAATCTTGGTGCTCGGATCGATGCCGGCGCCTTCACAAATCAGCCGGGCACGGGTACGACCGATGCCGTAAATCGACGTCAGCGCGATATCCGCATGTTTGTTCACCGGAATGTTGATGCCTGCAATACGGGCCATCTAGCCTTACTCCTAAACGTTCAAATCTTTATTTAACATTTGCCAACCGGGGGCCTTGCGAAACGGGCAATTTTAATCGCTAACTGCCTGCCCTAGCAAGGCTTTTTCCGTCTTTTGTGCCGCGCCGGCTCAGCCCTGACGCTGCTTGTGGCGCGGGTCGGTGCAGAGCACCCGGATCACGCCATTGCGCTTGATAATCTTGCAGTTCCGGCACATTTTCTTGACTGATGCACGCACTTTCATCGCAGTCTCTCCAAATTCCAGTTCAGCTCGGGCCGCCCTTCAGGCTGGATTATCAGCCCGTCAACGCGGGATACAGAGGTCTTTCACTCATGGCCCCCGAGGGGACCCTCTCTGGTCCAACCAGGGGTATTATTCCCTGCCAGTGACCAGGTTATTCAACGCAGCATGCCTGAGGGGCCCTGGCCCTTCAGGTTGGCCTTTTTCATCAGGCTTTCGTACTGATGCGACATCAGCAGCGCCTGGGTCTGGGCCATGAAGTCCATCACGACCACCACCACGATCAGCAGCGAGGTACCGCCAAAGTAGAACGGAACCCCCCACGCCAGAATCAGAAATTCCGGCAACAGACAGACGGCGGTGACATAGACCGCGCCTACCAGAGTCAGACGCCCCAGAATCGTGTCGATATAACGGGCCGTCTGCTCACCCGGGCGAATCCCCGGGACAAAGGCACCGGAACGCTTCAGGTTGTCCGCTGTTTCTTTCGGGTTAAACATCAACGCCGTGTAGAAGAAACAGAAGAAAATAATCGCCACGGCATACAGCAGTACATACAACGGCTGTCCCGGTGACAACATGGTGGAGATATCCTGCAGAATCCCTGCAGCACCCTCTGCACCGCCACCGAACCACCCCAACAGGGTGGACGGAAACAGAATAATGCTGGACGCGAAGATCGGCGGGATAACCCCGGCCATGTTGATCTTCAGCGGCAAATGGCTGCTCTGCGCGGCGTACATCTTGCGCCCCTGCTGCCGCTTGGCGTAATTCACGGTAATCCGTCGCTGGCCCCGTTCCATAAAGACCACAAACGCAGTCACACCGAGCGCCAGGGCAAACAACACCAGAATCTTGCCGTAAGCCAGATCGCCGGTGCGCCCCATTTCCATGGTCGTACCCAGCGCCGTGGGCAGCCCGGCAACAATACCGGCGAAAATAATCAACGAGATACCGTTGCCGATACCACGCTCGGTGATCTGTTCGCCCAGCCACATCAGGAACATCGTGCCGGTTACCAGCGTCACTACGGTCGTAAAGAAGAACGTGTTGCTATCGATAATAACCAGCCCTTCCTGGCGGGAGAGCGCGACCGCGACGCCCAGTGCCTGGAAGGTGGCCAGCCCCAGTGTCGCCATGCGGGTATACTGGGTAATCTTGCGCTTGCCGGCCGCGCCTTCCTTGCTCAGCTGTTCGAGCTTGGGATGCACCTTGGTCAGCAGCTGCATGATGATCGACGCCGAAATATACGGCATGATCCCCAGGGCAAACAGTGACAGGCGCTCCAGTGCACCCCCCGAGAACATATTGAACATGTCCAGGATGGTACCGCGCTGTTGCTCGACCATTTCGGCCAGCGTACCGGGGTCAATCCCCGGAACCGTAATAAACGAACCGATGCGAAACACCAACAGGGCACCGAGCACGAACAACAAACGCTGCCTCAGCTCGGTAAACTTGCCCCCGGCCATGGCATTGGCCACTCCCTGTTTCGATGCACCCATCCTGAAACTTACTCTTCGACCTTGCCGCCGGCGGCTTCAATCGCTTCCCGGGCACCTTTGCTCACGCGAATCCCCTTGAGGGTGACGGCCTTTTCCAGCTTGCCGGAAGCCATTACCTTGACCCGCTGAATTTCCTTGCTGATCAGGTTGGCCTTCTGCAGCGCTGCCAGATCGATCACATCCGCCTCGATCTTGTTCAGTTCGTGCAGACGAATCTCGTCAGTCACCTGGGCCATGCGCGAGGTGAAACCGACCTTCGGCAGACGACGCTGCAAGGGCATCTGACCGCCTTCGAAACCCACCTTGGTGAAACCACCGGAACGGGACTTCTGGCCCTTGTGGCCACGACCGCCAGTCTTGCCCAGACCGGAGCCAATGCCGCGACCGCGGCGCTTGGCCGGTTTTCTGGAACCGGGGGTCGGTTTGAGGCTATTCAGATACATACTCAATTCTCCTCGACCTTAACCATGTAGTTGATCTTGTTGATCATCCCACGGGTACAGGGTGTGTCTTCCACTTCTACTGTCTGGTGCATCCGCCGCAGACCCAGCCCGGTGACGGTCGCTTTGTGCGACGCCAGGCGTTTGTTCATGCTGCGTACCAGTGTTACCTTGATAGTCTTGTCAGCCATGGCGTTATTCCACAATTTCCTTGACACTCTTGCCGCGCTTGGCCGCAACAGATTCGGGTGAAGACATGCTCTTCAGACCGTTAATCGTCGCGCGCACGACATTAATCGGGTTGTTGCTGCCAATACACTTGGCCAGTACGTTATGCACGCCAACCACATCGAAAACAGCGCGCATGGGGCCACCTGCAATAACACCAGTACCGTCAGAGGCGGGCTGCATGTAGACCTTGGCGGCACCATGTTCGGCATTAATCGGATACTGCAGGGTATGGTTGTTCAACGGCACCTTGACCATGTTCTTACGCGCATTTTCCATGGCTTTTTGAATGGCTACCGGCACTTCACGCGCCTTGCCGCGACCAAAGCCAACACGACCATTGCCGTCACCGACAACTGTCAGGGCCGAGAAACCGAAAATCCGGCCGCCTTTTACCACTTTGGCAACACGGCGGATACCTACCAGGCGTTCCTGTAAGTCTTCAGCGTTCTGTTCTTTATCAAATGCAGCCATAATTCATTAACCCTTAGAATTGCAAGCCGGCTTCGCGCGCAGCATCGGCCAGAGCTTTGACCCGGCCATGGTATTTAAAACCGGAACGATCAAATGCGACATTGGTAATGCCTGCTGCCTTGGCTTTTTCAGCAATCGTCTTACCGACGACAACCGCGGCATCAACATTGCCTGTATTTTTAACATTGCTCTTGATATCGGCCTGCACGGTGCTGGCCGAGGCAAGGACTTCACTGCCATTGGCGGCAATCAGCTGGGCATAAATATGCCGCGGCGTGCGATACACCGACAGACGCGGCACAGCCAGCTCGCGGATTTTGGCGCGAGTGCGGCGTGCACGACGTAAACGAGTAGTCTTTTTATCCATCGTCTTACCTTGCCCTTATTTCTTCTTGGCTTCTTTGCGGATAATACGTTCGTCCGCGTATTTCACACCCTTGCCCTTGTAGGGTTCGGGCGGACGAAAACCGCGGATTTCCGCCGCAACCTGGCCAACCTGCTGTTTATCAATACCGCGGATCACGACTTCGGTCTGGCTCGGTGTTTCCGCGGTGATGCCTTCCGGCAATTCGTAATTGATCGGATGTGAAAAACCCAGGGTCAGGTTCAGCACCTTGCCCTGTGACTGGGCACGATAACCGACCCCGACCAGCTCAAGTTTCTTTTCAAAACCTTCGCTGACACCATGCATCAGGTTGTTAACAACCGCCCGCGCCGTTCCGCTCTGCGCGATGGCAGCCGGTCCCTTTTCTCGCGGCAGAAAGTTCAGACTATCTTCTTCCTGAACGATCTCCACCACGGGGTGCACGGTATGTTCCATGCTGCCTTTTGAACCCTTCACACTGACATGCTGGTCATTGATATTGACCTCCACGCCCTTGGGAATACTGATTGCTGTAAATCTTGCCATGATCCGTTACCCCGGGATTACTGCACGGTACAAACCACTTCACCACCAAAACCGGACTTGCGAGCGGCCCGGTCGGTCATCAGACCCTGGGAAGTGGAAATAATTGCGATGCCCAGGCCGCCCATTACTGTCGGCAGCTCGTCTTTACCTTTATAAATGCGCAAGCCTGGACGGCTGACGCGCTTGATTTTCTCAATAACCGGCTGACCCTGGTAGTATTTCAGATCGAGAATCAGCTGCGGCTTGGTGCCGTCTTCTTCCTTTCTGAAATCCACAATATAGCCTTCATCCTTCAGGACCTGAGCAATCGCTTCCTTCTGCTTGGAATGCGGCATAGTCACAATGGTTTTGCCGGCGCCAAGCGAATTGCGCACTCGGGTCAACATGTCTGAAATCGGATCTGTCATCATTTCTCTAGTTCTCCAGGCTCTCAGCTATTCGCGATCAGCCAAATCTGTTACCAACTGCCCTTGCGCAGGCCGGGCACATCACCCTGCATGGTGTGCTGACGCAGCTTGTTTCGGCACAGGCCGAATTTACGATAGACCGCGTGTGGACGACCGGTAATCCGGCAACGACGCTGCAGGCGGGCAGGGCTGGCATCACGCGGCAGCTTCTGCAGCTGCTGCTGGGCTTCCATCCGCTCTTCAACCGAGAGACTCGGATCCTTTACCCTGGCTTTTAACGCAGCGCGTTTGTCCGCGTATTTTTTAACGGTTTTGATACGCTTTGCTTCACGTTCAACCATGGAAACTTTAGCCATGCTTCTCTCCTAACCTTGACCTTTAAGCGGGAAGTTAAACGCGGCCAGCAGCGCGCGTCCTTCCTCGTCAGTTTTCGCAGTCGTAGTGATGGTAATATCCATACCACGAATTGCGTCGATCTTGTCGTATTCGATTTCCGGGAAAATGATCTGTTCGCGAACACCCATGCTGTAGTTGCCCCGGCCATCAAAAGACTTGGAATTCAGACCACGGAAGTCACGAACACGCGGAATAGCGATATTGATCAGCCGATCCAGGAATTCGTACATACGTTCACGTCGCAGCGTTACTTTACAGCCAATCGGAAAACCTTCGCGAACCTTGAAGCCGGCGACGGATTTACGCGCGTTGTTAACGATCGGCTTTTGACCACTGATTTTGGTCATATCCGCTACCGCGTTATCCAGGATCTTCTTGTCGCCAATTGCCTCGCCCACGCCCATATTCAGCGTGATCTTGGTAATCTGCGGCACTTCCATCACACTCTTATAACCAAACTGATCTTTCAGGTTGGAGATAACAGTTTCCCGGTAAAAATTTTGCAATCTTGCCATTGTTATAACCTGAAGGTTAAGCGTCCAACACTTCGCCGTTGGATTTAAAGTAACGGACCTTGCGACCATCTTCGAGGGTCTTGATGCCAACCCGATCACCTTTGCCGGTGACCGGATTGAACAAGGCTACGTTGGAAATATCCAGCGGCTTTTCCATTTCCACAATCCCGCCGGTCGCGCCGACAGCCGGATTGGGCTTCTGGTGTTTTTTGACAACATTGATGTTGTCGACAAGCACGCTGCCTTCTTCCATCATCACTCGTGAGACGGTGCCGCGTTTGCCCTTGTCTTTACCTGTGATGACAATAATTTCATCACCTTTGCGAATCTTGTTCATGGCTTTACTCTCTGCCTTACAGTACTTCAGGTGCCAGTGAAATGATCTTCATGAACTTTTCAGTACGTAATTCACGTGTGACCGGACCAAAAATACGGGTACCAACCGGCTGCAGCTGATTGTTCAGCAATACGGCCGCATTGTTGTCAAAGCGAATCAATGAACCGTCCGCGCGACGCACACCTTTACGTGTACGAACGACAACGGCATTGAACACATCGCCTTTTTTGACACGACCACGCGGGATCGCTTCCTTGATGCTCACCTTGATGATGTCGCCAACACCGGCGTAACGGCGTTTGGAACCACCGAGCACTTTAATACACTGTACGCGACGAGCACCGCTGTTATCGGCGATGTCGAGCATGGTTTGCATCTGAATCATCTTGAGCGACTCCGCTAAACTCTATTCAATTCAGGCCTTAAACGATCGCGGCCCGTTCAACAATCGAATCCAGTGCCCAGGTTTTTGTCTTGGACAGGGGACGACAGGAGGTAATGGTGACCAGATCGCCCTCATTACACTCATTGTTGGCATCATGAGCGTGCAACTTGGTGGAACGCTTGATGAATTTCCCGTAAACCGGATGCTTCACTCGGCGCTCGACCAGGACGGTAATAGACTTGTCCATTTTGTTGCTGACAACCCGCCCGGTGACGGTACGTTTTACTGATTCACTCATTGTGCCTTACCTGCTTTTTCATTCAGGATGGTTTTAACCCGCGCGATATTCCGGCGCACAGACTTCAGCTGATGAGTACGGTTCATCTGACCAGTTGCTGTCTGCATACGCAGGTTGAACTTCTCGCGCGTCAGTTCCAGAAGTTCCTTGTTGAGGTCATCGACACTCTTTTCACGCAATTCGTTAGCTTTCATTACAGTACCGTCCGCGTCACAAAGGTGGTGGTGACAGGAAGTTTGGCCGCGGCCAGGCGAAACGCCTCGCGTGCGACTTCTTCTGAAACACCTTCCATTTCATACAACATACGTCCCGGCTGAATCTGGGCAACCCAGTATTCGACATTACCTTTACCCTTCCCCTGGCGAACTTCCAGCGGTTTCTGGGTAATCGGCTTGTCCGGGAAAATCCGGATCCAGATCTTGCCACCGCGCTTGATATAGCGGTTCATGGCACGACGCGCGGCCTCGATCTGGCGCGCGGTAATCCGGCCACGGCCGGTGGCTTTCAGGCCATATTCACCAAAGCTGACCTTGCTACCACGCTGGGCCAGGCCCCGGTTGCGGCCTTTCTGTTGTTTACGAAATTTTGTCCGTTTCGGCTGCAGCATGCTTCAAACTC
>CAYOOC010000016.1:0-49432 GCA_964405505.1 uncultured Thiohalophilus sp. | reverse complement strand
GGTTGGTGTACTTCTTGGCGATGGAGATCACCAGGCGCAGGTTGGCCTCGACCATTTCTTTCTTGGCACGGCGGGCCTTGGCTTCGCCGATGGACATCTTGCGGTTGATGTCCTTGATCTCGGAAATCGTCAGGCCGCAGATCTCCTCGATGGAAGCCAGCTTCTGCTGGGCACGCAGGATATCGTCCTTGTGGTCCAGCAGGATCGGGGAGTACTTGGTATCCGCTTTGATCTGTTCTTCCAGCCATTCGGGCTTGGCTTCATTCTCGGGGAACGAGGTAATGAATTCCTTGCGCGGCATGTGCGCGCGATCCACGCAGATATCCATGATGGTTTTTTCATGGCTGCGAATGCGTTCGATCAGTTCACGCATGGCCATGACCAGGTTGTCCACAACCTTCTGGGTCAGCTTGAGCTGCATGACCTGTTCGACCAGTTCATCGCGCAGCTTGGCGGTTTTCTTGTCGCGATGACCGTACTTGCGGGTCGCATTGACCAGTTTCTTGTGAAGCTTGCGAATGCTTTCAAAACGCTGCCGGGCTTCTTCCGGATCGGGACCGGTGTCGACTTCGTCGGCGTCGTCATCGTCATCGTCGCTGTCAGTCGCGGCATTGGCATCGACCGGCGTGTGGGTCGGGATCTCGTCCGGCGCGTTGGGATCGATGAAGTCGGTGATCAGATCGGTCAGTTTCATCTCACCGGCCTCGACCTGGTCCCACAACAGCAGGATCTGGCTGACGGTTTCGGGATACATGGTCAGCGCGGAGAGCATCTGGTTGAGGCCGTCTTCGATGCGCTTGGCGATCTCGATTTCGCCGGCGCGGGTCAGCAGCTCCACGGCGCCCATTTCACGCATGTACATGCGCACGGGATCGGTGGTGCGGCCAAACTCGCTGTCGACGGAGGCCAGCGCGGCGGCGGCTTCTTCGGCGGCGTCTTCGTCCACCTCGGTGGTGGTTTCCAGAATGGTGTCGCCGTCGGGGGCCGCTTCGTAGACAACGATGCCCATATCGTTGATCATCGCAACGATATCTTCGATCTGCTCGGGGTCGACAATATCATCGGGCAGGTGGTCGTTGACCTCGGCATAGGTCAAAAACCCCTGTTCTTTACCCTTGGCAATCAACGACTTGAGTTGAGATTGCTGTTGGCTTAAATCCATCACTTCGGCTTTTGCAGGCTTCATTCTACTCAGATTCCAAAATAGCGGCGTAAAACCATCCAATTTTACACTAATTTGCCCGATTTTCTAGGTAAACCGGGACGTCTCGACGGGGACAGGTGCCCCCTATATGACGGCACGAACCCCCGATTTATTTAATTTTTCCTGAAAATTTCGTCAGTGGAACAGCTGGCTGGACAGTTGCCGGATTTCGACCTTCTCCTCCGGCGAGAGGTTTCCGTGATTGGATTTGGCCATCAGCATGTCGTAGCGGGCTTCCAGCCGGTGCCGGTCCAGGGCCTCGATGGCGGCTGTAAATTCGTGTTTCAGACTCGCTGCATCATCGATTTCCGGTTGCCAGGCGGCCAGTTTTTCCAGGTGCCGGGCGTGCTCTGTGTCGCGCCAGCGCTCGATCAGCGCACTGGTGGTTAGATTGGGGTGGTGGCGCAAAGTTTCAAGCACGGCGACCAATAAATCGATCCCCGGAATCTCCAGCTGGGCCAGGCGCTGCGGGTCCCCCGCCTCGGGGGCCAGGGCCGGGTTGTGCAGCAGCCGCGCCAGGGCCCGGCGCACCGGCGAAAAGGGCTGTCGGTCCTGGCCGCCCCGCGGGCGCTGTGGCCGGCGGGGCGCATTCTCGGGGACCTCGGGCGGCGTCTCGCCGGCCTCGCCGCGCTGGCGCGGGGGTTTGGTCTGGCTGACGGCAGCTTCAATCCGCTGTTCGTCGATGCGGGCCAGCTGGGCCAGCTGGCTGATCATCATCTGCCGGTAGACGCCCGGGGGCAACCGGGCCAGCAGCGGCCGGGCCTGTTCCACCAGGTTGGCCCGCCCGTCGATGGAGGCGGTGTCGTTCTGCGCGCTGAGGCGGTTGAACAGGTAGTCGGAAAAGGGTGCGGCGCGGCTCACCTGCTGCTCGAATTCGTCCTTGCCCACCTGGCGCACCAGGGTGTCGGGATCCTCGCCCTCGGGCAGGAACAAAAAGCGGATCTGGCGTCCCTCGCGCATCACCGGCAGGGCATTTTCCATGGCCCGCCAGGCCGCCTCGCGCCCGGCCCGGTCGCCGTCGAAGCAGAACACCACCTCGGAGGTGACCTTGAACAGCTGCTGCAGGTGATCGGCCGTGGTGGCCGTGCCCAGGGTGGCGACCGCGTAGCGGATATCGAACTGGGCCAGCGAGACCACATCCATATAGCCTTCCACCACCAGCAGCCGGGGAATCTGGCGCAGCGCCTGGCGCGCCTCGTACAGCCCGTAGAGTTCCCGGCCCTTGTGAAACAGCGGGGTTTCGGGCGAGTTGAGATACTTGGGCTGGTCGTCGTCACTCAGGACCCGGCCGCCAAAGGCGATGGTGCGCCCGCGCCGATCGCGAATCGGGAACATGATCCGGTGGCGAAAGCGGTCGTAGCGCTTGCCGTCGTCTTTTTCGATCAGCATCCCGGTGGTGACCAGCTGTTTCTGGCGCTCGGCGGCGGTGCCGAGTTTTTTCAGCAGGTTATCCCAGCCCGGCGGGGCATAGCCGATGCCGAATTCGGCGGCGATCCGCCCGCTCAGGCCCCGGCCCTTGAGATAGTCCACCGCCGCCTGGCGCTGCGGGTGGTCGCGCAACTGCTGGCGGTAATAGTCATCCGCCTGTTGCATCAGGGCATAGAGATCGTCCGTCTCGCGGCTGGCCTGGCGCGGTGCGTCACCGCCCCGTCCGCCTTCGTAAGGCACCGTCATCCCGGCCTGACGGGCCAGCTCCTCGACCGATTCGGGGAAGGTCAGGTGCTCGTATTCCATCAAAAAGCCGATCGCCGTGCCGTGCGCGCCGCAGCCGAAGCAGTGATAGAACTGCTTGTTCTGGCTGACGGTAAACGAAGGGGTCTTCTCGTTATGAAACGGGCAGCACGCCTTGTACTCGTGGCCGGCCTTTTTCAGCGGCACGCGCGTGTCGATCACATCGACAATGTCGATGCGGCTCATCAGCTCGTCGATGAAGGATTGCGGGATCAAGGCCATGCTGCGCATTGTAGCGCACAGACGCAGGGCCGAGGGACGAGTTACGAGGGACGAGGTAAAGAAATGGTGTGGCCGACGGGTATACCCCGACCCATTTATTCAGGGACGCGATGTTCTCGGATCAGTACTTGGTGTCTTCGCGTCTTGGTGGTGAAAGCGTCTTTGGAGGCAGAGGAGAGGTGCTAGTTACTTAATCTGGCTTTAATCAGCGCGCTGACCTGGCCCATATCGGCGCGGCCGGCCAGTTTGGGCTTGAGCAGGCCCATGACCTTGCCCATCTCTTTCATTTCGCTGGCGCCGGTCTCGGCGATGGCCTCATCGATGAGGGCGGTGATTTCGGCTTCGGAGAGCTGGGCGGGCATGTACTCCTGGATGATGACCAGTTCGGCCTTCTCCTTGTCGGCCAGCTCGCTGCGACCGGCATTGTCGTACTGCTCGATGGAGTCCTTGTGCTGCTTGATCATCTTCTCCAGCACATTAAGCACCTGGTCGTCGTTGAGCTCGATGCGCTCGTCGACTTCCTTTTGCTTGATGGCGGCCGTGATCAGGCGCAAGGTGCCGAGGCGTTCCTTGTCCTTGCTACGCATCGCCGTCTTGACGTCATCGTTGATGCGCTGCTTGAGAGATGTGTCGCTCATACCGGTTTGTCAGGTAACCCGCCCGGAAAAACCGGGCGGTAAGTGAGGGATCAATACAGGCGTTTCAGACGGGAGCGTTCGCGAGACAGTTTCTTCTGGTGGCGCTTGACCGCGGCGGCCAGCTTGCGCTTACGCACGGCAGTCGGCTTCTCGTAGTATTCGCGACGGCGAACTTCAGACAGAACACCGGCTTTCTCGCAGGAACGCTTGAAACGACGCAGGGCGACGTCAAAGGGTTCGTTTTCCTTCACACGTACAGAAGGCATTAAGGATCACCTCGATAAAATTGTTGAAAAAGTTAAGGCGCGCAAGTGTAATACCTGCCCCTGCCAATTGCAAAGTCTAAATGTAAGGCAAATCAGTGAATTTCAAGGGATAAAGCCGCCATGCGGGTACTGGGTATCGAAACATCCTGCGACGAAACCGGGATCGCCATCTACGACAGTGAGGCCGGGCTGCTGGGCCACGCCCTGTACAGCCAGGTGGCACTGCACGCCGAATTCGGCGGGGTGGTGCCGGAGCTGGCCTCGCGGGATCATATCCGCAAAACCCTGCCCCTGATACGCGAAGTGATGGCTCACTCCAATACCGAACCGGGGCAGATCGACGGCATCGCCTACACTGCCGGGCCGGGTCTGCTCGGCGCCCTGCTGGTGGGCGCCGGCATCGCCCGCAGCCTGGCCTACGGCTGGGGCGTGCCGGCCATCGGGGTGCATCACATGGAGGGCCACCTGCTGGCGCCGATGCTCGAGCCCGACCCGCCCGAATTCCCCTTCGTTGCCCTGCTGGTCTCCGGCGGCCATACCATGCTGGTGCGGGTCGAGGGGATCGGCCGCTACGAACTGCTGGGCGAGTCGCTGGACGACGCCGCCGGCGAGGCCTTCGACAAGACCGCCAAGCTGCTGGGCCTGGGCTACCCCGGCGGCCCGGCGGTGGCCAAACTGGCCGAACAGGGGGATCCGGCCCGGTTCCGCTTTCCCCGGCCCATGACCGACCGCCCCGGGCTCGATTTCAGCTTCAGCGGGCTGAAGACCTTCACCCTCAATACATATAAAAAGTATAAAGACGACGAACAGGCCAGGGCCGACATCGCCCGCGCCTTCGAGGAGGCCGTGGTCGACACCCTGGCCATCAAGTGTCGCCGCGCCCTGCAGCAGACCGGCCTCACCCGGCTGGTGATCGCCGGCGGGGTGAGCGCCAACACCCAGCTGCGCGCCAAACTCGATCAACTGGCCGAGAAGGAAAACGCCCGGGTCTACTACCCGCGCCTGGAGTTCTGCACCGACAACGGCGCCATGATCGCCTTCGCCGGCTGCCAGCGCCTGGCCGCCGGGCAGCACGAAAGCCTCGAATTCACCGGCCGCGCCCGCTGGCCGCTGTCGGAACTGTCCGCTGTCTAGTTAGTTTATAAATGAATAACCGTTCCTTTCTCAAGGAATTGTCGCTGGTGACGCTAAACAGGACACCCCCAGTCACTACATCCCAGCCTCATGTCGCTTCTACAACGTAATATTCTTGCTACAACTCTGGTTATTGCCTGGTTGGCGGCCATGGCAGCGGCGTTCTGGTGGTTTCAATTCAGTAACGTTCAGGCGTTCGCTGGGGACAATAAAACGCTGGTGATGTTTCGCGGCGAGGAGGTGGCCAACCATATTGCCCGTTTCCCGGCCGAAGACCGACGCGCCACGGTATTTCATTTCTGGGACGAAGGTTGTGGCTGTGAACGATTCAATCGTGAACACGTGCGCCAGCTGATGGCGCGTTATGCTGACCAGGGCGTGAAATTTGTGGTGGTGGTCCGCGAGCCTGCATTGATTGACGAGGCTTCCAAGATATTCCGTAGCCCCGCGCTGCTCGATGTCGAACTGAGAGATCAATGGCCCGAAGGGGCACAACCCCCTTCCAGTCCGGCGGTCCTGATCGCCGATGAGAACAATGAGCTTGCCTACTTCGGTCCCTACAGTATCGGGGCAGTGTGCACCGCGGGACAGGGCAATTTTGTCGAGAAGGCACTGGATAAGCTGCTAGACGGCAGTAATCCAAAGATGATTAACACCATGGCGGTTGGTTGTTTCTGCCCGTGGCGACAACAAGACAACGAGGTTTGATATGACGACGCAGGTAAACCGGTTCGCCGGTATGAGGCAGCTCTATTACACGGGCGACAAGATCATGGTGGCGGTGTTGGCGTTTTTGCTGGTGCTCTCCTTCGCCCTTGCCGGCTGGTACGACACTTGGAGTGAAGCCGTCGTCATTGGCGTGCCTTCCCTGTTGGTACCGGCGATCCTGTTCAGTCTAATGGGAGGGTTGCGTATTACCCGTATCGCCGTGGGCGCCGCGTTCATGATTTTTTCGGCATTGCTGATTCACCAGGCGCATGGAATGATCGAAATGCACTTTGCCATTTTTGTGTTGCTGGCTTTTCTGCTGGTATACCGCGACTGGTTACCCATAATTGTGGCTGCCGCCGTGATCGCCGTGCATCACCTGACCTTTAACTATCTCCAGGCCTGGGGTTACCCGGTATTTATTTTCAATTATGGCAATGGACTTAACATTGTGTTGATCCATGCGGCATTCGTCGTTTTCGAGAGCGCGGTGTTGATTTATTTGGCAATGCGATTCCACCAGGAGGCTTTGCAGGCGGAAGAATTACGGGAAATCGGTCCGCACCTGGCCATTGTTGACGGTGTGATTGATCTGAACTATCGCCAGCCGGATGCGCAGAGCGATTTTGCTCGCGACTTCAACACCTTTATGGATGCACTGAATGAGGTTGTCGGTCGTTCAAAACAGGCTGCGACGCAAATCAATACGGCCATGAAGGTTATGCGAAAGAACTATGAGCAGGCCAATGGAATGAGCCAGCAGCAACGTGGTGAGACGGATCAGGTTGCCACGGCCGTTAACGAAATGGCGGCCACAGTTCAGGAGGTCGCCAAAAGTGCCAGTAATGCGGCAGACGCGGCCAACAAGGCGGATTCAGACTCCCGGGATGGTCAGCAGGTTGTCAAACAGAGCATCACACAAATCGGGGAATTGGCCGATAACGTGGAGCAGGCCGCAGGAGTGATCGAAAAACTCAATGCCAACAGCGACGAAATCGGCGCCGTTGTCGAAGTCATCAAGGGGATTGCCGATCAAACCAATCTGCTGGCACTTAATGCCGCGATAGAGGCCGCTCGGGCGGGCGAACAGGGGCGTGGCTTTGCGGTGGTTGCTGACGAGGTGAGAACCCTGGCTAGTCGCACCCAGGCATCAACGGAAGAAATCCAGAACATGATCGAAAAGTTACAAACCGGCACCCGGGAGGCGGTCACGGTTATGCAGCAGGGACGGGACCGGGCCAAGCAGAGTGTCGAACAGGCCTCAGATGCCGGTAGCTCACTGGAGGCCATCGCCATGGCAGTGACGACGATCAACGAGATGAATGTGCAGATTGCCACGGCGGCCGAGCAGCAAAGCCAGGTTGCCGAAGAAATCAGTCGTAGCGTGACCAATATTCGTGAAACCGCTGAAGAGGCGGCACAAACGATGAGACAGACCAACGACTCCACGGTCGAGCTCGATCAACTGGCGCAGGAACTTCAGGATGCCGTGGAGCGCTTTCGGAACTAGGTTTCCGTTCCATTTCGAGTATTGTGGCGACAAATCGTCGCCACAGTGGTTAATGGAACTGTCCCCGGGCGGATGACGATTTGATACTATCCCGGTTATCGCATTGAGGCCAGGCAGGTTATCCGTTCCCATGTCAGAAGAAAAACCGTTTTACCGCCGTATCCGCAGTTTTGTGCGCCGCGAGGGCCGTTTAACCAAAGGCCAGCAGCGCGCCCTGGAGGAGTTGTGGCCCCGCTTCGGCGTCGAATTCACGCCGCAGTGTCTGGATCTGGATGCACTGTTCGGGCGAACCGCCCCGCGCATCCTGGAGATCGGTTTTGGCAACGGCGGCGCGCTGGCTGAGCTGGCGCAACAACATCCCGAGAACGATTACTTCGGCATCGAGGTGCATCGCCCCGGTGTCGGCAATCTGCTGATCCAGGTCGAAAAACATCATCTGACCAACGTGCGGGTCAGCCAGCATGACGCGGTGGAAGTGCTGGAGCAGCAGATCCCCGACCACAGCCTGGACGCGCTCTACCTGTTCTTCCCCGATCCCTGGCACAAGAAAAAACACCACAAGCGGCGCATCGTGCAGCCGGCCTTCATCGAGATGGTGCAGGCCCGGCTCAAACCTGGCGGTATTTTGCACATGGCCACCGACTGGGAAGATTATGCCGACCACATGCTGGATGTGATGCAGCAGGCGCCCGGTTTTGAAAACACTGCCGGCGAGGGCAAGTTCAGTCCCCGCCCCGACTACCGGCCGCTGACCAAGTTCGAACAGCGCGGCCAGAAGCTAGGCCACGGCGTGTGGGATCTGATCTATCGCAAGAAAGGCTAGGGCTGGATTTTGATAAAAAGCTGAACCACGAAGACACCAAGGCACGAAGAAAAATAAATCAATAAAACTTGGTGTCTTGGCGTCTTGGTGGTGAAATGGTTTTAAGTGGTAGGCCGGACAGAGCGATAGCGGTGTCCGGCATAAACGGTTATTCGTAGAATGCCCGATATCGCCTTGCTTTATCGGGGCTACGAGTGAGGCGCGGGTTTTTATAGAAATTTAACCACGAAGACACCAAGATACGAAGAAAAATAAATCAATAAAACCTGGTGTCTTTGTGTCTTGGTGGTGAAATCATTGTGCCTTCGTGGTAAAAAAATCGGATTATGCAGTGGTAGGCCGGACAGAGCGATAGCGGTGTCCGGCATAAACGGTTATTCGTAGAATGCCCGATATCGCCTTGCTTTATCGGGGCTACGAGTGAGGCGCGGGTTTTTATAGAAATTTAACCACGAAGACACCAAGATACGAAGAAAAATAAATCAATAAAACCTGGTGTCTTTGTGTCTTGGTGGTGAAATCATTGTGCCTTCGTGGTAAAAAATCATCGGGGGAGAGACATCATGAGAGCGATGGGAAAATTACTGAGCATATTGTTATTCAGTGGGCTGCTGGCCGCCTGCAGCGGCGATCTGCTCAAGCAGGGTGAAAATCTTCTGAACCAATACCGGCCGTTGACCGAAAAAGAGATCGCCGCTGGCCTGAAAGAGGCCCTGAAGGTTGGAACCGAACGGGCCGTCGACCAGGTCGGGCAACAGGGCGGGTATTACCAGGACCGGGCAATTCACATTCCCCTGCCGGCCAAACTGCAACCGGTGCAGGACGCGCTGGTCAAGCTCGGCCAGGGCCATTACCTGGCCGAACTGGAACAGGGCATGAACCGCGCCGCCGAGATTGCCGCCCCGAAAGCCCGGGCACTGTTTGTCGATGCCATCCGGCAAATGAGCTGGGAAGACGTCAAACAGATCTACGATGGCCCGAATGATGCCGCGACCCGCTATTTCCAGAGCAAGATGGCCCCGGAACTCAAACGCCTGATGCGCCCGGTGATCGACGACACGCTATCACAGGTCGGCGTGGTGCAAACCTATGACCAGCTCATGGACCGCTACCAGGCCATTCCCTTCACACCGGAACTGAACTTTGATTTAAACGACTACGTCATCCAGCACGGCATCGACGGGATGTTCTATTACCTGGCCAAAGAAGAAGCCGCAATCCGCCAGGATCCGGCAAAACGGACGACAGAAATTTTAAAAAGGGTGTTCGGGCGTTGAGGTCGGCATAAAGAGCGCCGGAGCAGCACTCATTCCCGTTTATTTTTAAGGGATAGGGGTGATGCCCCGGCAGTCAGGGTTAAATGTAGCTGGAATTATTCTCCGGAACAGGCACTTCAGAACTGATAGCCTATGCCAATACCGGCAAAGTCGATATCTGCTTTGGTAGTGCCGTTTGAGCCATCACTATCAAAGGCTTCACCAATGTCCGTGAACACTTCATATTCAACGCGAAAAAACCAGTCAGACTTGAATTGCCAGGCCAGGCCAATCCCATAGAAGGGCTTTGTACCGCTGTCACTGCGATTGGGATTGGTACAGGCGATTCCCGTCCCTTCACAGCGATAATCGATGTTATATCTCAGTACCCCTGCTTTGCCGAAGATCGAGATAGTCTTGTTCAGTTCCTTTCTGGCAACAAAACCAATGTTCCAGCCGTCTGCTTCGACGAAACCATCCCGGGTTGCCGTGAGAGGGGCGGTCGCATCCGCGCTGTATACGAATTTGCCAAAGTCCAGGTAACCCCCTTCCACCGCGAAAGTTTTATTAACCTGCCATCCACCCTGAAGTTTGAAGCCGGTATCGGTATCGTCGTAGCTGGAGGTGAATGCTGTAATGCCGAGGTTGTCGATTGTTGCGTCGACTTCCCCTTTGCGGTCACTTTGCGTCTGACCTGCGCCGGCATAAATATAATAATCCTCAGCCGCAAAGATGGTATTGGCAGCCATGGCAAGGGTTAAAAACAGAATGGTCCGTTTCATTGTAGCTCCTTTTGGTTTAGCAGTGTGTTAAGTGAAGAGAAATTACAGATTGAGGGAATAGTTTCCCCCGGTCATTTGAAATCCCAGTTTGCGAAAAAACTGATCAGCACGGTCAGTATCAACCGCACTGTTAACACCAATCGCCACTTCGAAGGCATTACGGTTCTGTGCCCATTTACGGAACGCGTGCACCAACTTCACCGCAGCAGAACCACCGCGGTGCTCCGGATGTACCCAGAACAGGATTGACTGTGCCACCAGTTCATCGGCAAAAAAATAACCTTCAATACTGCCCATCAGTACCGCGAAAGGTTTTCCCTCGGTATCGTCGGCCACGAAAAAACAGTGAGCACCGCTCTTGCTGTCGATCAATCCCTTCAGGTTGCTGGCCAGCTTGTCGGGATTATAAGTGAAGCGTTGGAAACGGCTTTCCTGATGATAGACGCGACCTATTTCGATCAGCGTCGGTATGTCGCTATGTCTGGCGAAGCGTATGCTCATGGTCGATTATTGTGCCGGATGTGGCTGGTTTGTAGGAATGATTGTTGAGGGCAGGCTATGCCAAAAACGCAGCGCAGAGAAATCGCGCGCAGGCCTGTTTGGCGTATGAAGACATCAGAGCCGGACGCAATAATAATCTGACCAGGACGGTTAATGACGGCATCCATGAAAATGTACCAACAGCAGAAGAGGCGGTACAGGATGGACACCCAGTGGATCGAACAGTCCCTGTTAACCCGGGCAATCCACCCGGGCTGGCAACACCATGCCATGCAAAATTCCTTTTTCGTTTGTCTTTAAGTGAGAGAGTGAATATTTATAGCGCAATGCTGTTTTTGAGGTCAAGAGGTGTATAACAAATTCGGCACGAGATGTCGGTATGATCATAAGGAGGGGTATCAGGTGACTTGTAAATAAAAATATAGTCTGCTGGCCTGATTCCACGCAGGGAGCTGGCCATGGAATCATCAATTGCATGCAGATATGTGTCGATGGAAGATGTTGGCCGCCGGATGATTAGAGGCCCGGGCGGGCGAGGATACGAGCTCTTCACCGTATCGACCAGGTGGACGGCGATTGAGCTGTGGACATCCTGTAGATCAGATTCGTGAGTGTGGCCTGGAGTTAGAATTATTCTAAAATGAAAGTTAAATAATCTCAGTAATTTATGCGGATCTGTGAATTTTAGAAGTATTAGGGTAAACCCTGACTTTGATTATACATACAGTCTTGACTAGAATATTGGCTTCAAATTAAGTTATCAGCAAAAACCCGCCAAATTGCAGGGATGAACCATGACAGATGCCACGGAACGGTATTTAAGAATACTCCATCGTTCACGTATACCAGTCTTCTCGCTGGCCGATAAGCATATGGATCACTCTTGTCCTGTATGGCTGGAAAATATGGTTGCTAAGTCAGTAGCACCTGTAACAGACCCAGGCCATATCATGTTCAGCGTGCATAACATGTTGCTGGCAGAATTAGGTTCACCAGATGACATTGATGTAAGGAATCAGGTTCATGCTAATTAGTAAGATGGGACGTGCAAAGGTACTATCGATTTTTATTGCGGGTGTACTGTTCGCTCCGTTGACTGGATGTATGGATAAACAGACAAAACGGGATACCATGGAAAAAAGAATCCTTAATCATCTGCAGGAAATTTATAAAGCAGATGAATATCAGCAGATTTTCAAATGGCCACGTCCATTAAAATACTACTTACATCCAGTAATTATCGAAGAAAGTGATCATCAGGTTGAGGAGTACTTCCCCTTCATTGAAAACCTGTTTAACGATATTTCTGCGGTTTCCGGGCTGGAGATCGAAAGAATCGATGAACCTGATGACAGCATTAATATGTCTATATTCTTCACTTCCGATCCCTATCGGGTGGCGATGCACCAGAATGTAAAAATGCATCTGAAGTCGTCGAAAAGTACCGATGAAGAGTATGAGGAATTAACACGAGAAAGAGTGGAAGGCCGTCATCCTTTTTTTTCCGCGACCCGGACATGGCCTGTTTCTTTGTCATTGGAGTATGGGCACAAACCGGTGTTATCTATGAATGTTATAACTTTGAAATGGGTGAAGCAGAACAGGCGGCTTGGTTTTCTCGCGCAAGTTATTTATGGTGGTGTGATTTTTACAAGGGAGCAGTCAGATTATTTTGTTCCATCGATTACGAATAAAAATCATGGCAACTTCAAAGCATTAAAAACTCTAACTTCTTTTGATAAGGCGCTACTTCAAGCCCTCTATGATGATGAGATTCAGTATGGAATGCCTCTGGATATGGCTTTGCCATTGATGGCTCGTCGTATGACACAGATTCTGGTAGAGGATGAAACATATGTCCGATGATAAAGGTAAGTCTGATGTTCCTTTCAAGATTATTCGTAAAGACGATGCCTGGGAGACCAAATTCAAGCAGGAAGGCAAGTATCTCAATACTTCTATCAATTTAACCACCAAAGATGATGGGACAAAAAGTATTGCAGCCGGCGCAGAACTTGATGTAGGTAAACGCTTAAATGTGGGGCTTGAAGGGAAGATTACGGACCATCCTGACGGAACACAGACCGGCCAGTTTGGCCTCGCAGGAGGAGGCAATGCCTGGGGTGTAGTGGATGGGCAAGTCAAGGCATATGTGGTGGATTTAGAAGATAGCAGGGGTGCTACCAAGGGCGGAGGTGCCGAAGGAGGAATTAACCTTAGTATTCCTTTTGTCGAGAGCGAAGTCAGTGCTAATGGCGGGATCGACTATCGAAATACTAAAGTAAATGAGGGATTGATTGAACGATACGAGGTAGAAAGTAGTAAGAGTCTCGAATTTGAATTAACTAATGACCGTGGTGATAGTGTTACGCTATATAAATGGGAAAATAAGGTTATAGAAGGCTTTGACTCTAATGCTCGCACTACTTCTAGCAAAAATGCTACAACACATGAAGGGTTTATCGCACATATTCTAGGGATCGAAGGGACCGATGTGGTTGAGAATAATACCCCGGAAACATACCCGGAAGGTCCCAATTATGCTTATGATCTCCCCGAGTCTGGTAGTGAATATATACCGCCCTATGAGGGGGCAGGTACAAATTATGTTGTAAGTAAGGGTGACACATTATCTGATATCGCATATCGCTTTGAGCTCAACGAAGATGACATTCTGCACCACAATCCGCAAATTACCGATCCCAATAAGATCTATCCTGATGATGAGATCTGGCTTCCAATCGAAGACTATGAAGTACCTTTTGGAAGGTCTGATTTAGAAAGTAACAATTATTCTGAGAGTGCTCAGAGCAACCCTTATGAACAGCAGTTTGTCGATACTTTCAAAAAGACCGCCGAAGGCCTTCCGCCGCTAACCGGTGACGAGCCGCAGCTGGCTGCCAATGGTCCTATACCCGGGTTGCTGGCCGAGGACGATGCCGCAGATACCGCGTCGCCGGCTCGCCGGCCTGCCGATGAGTCCACCGAAGAAGGCACGGCAGAACCCCGGCCGCTCGGCCCTGCGGTGACAGGCAGCCTGGGTGGGGCGATACACGGGGTTGGGGAGGATTTCGGTGAACTGATCGCCGGCGCCTTCGATCTAGAGCTAGAGCCGGCCGAGATGTATGACGACGTCCCTCAACAATCCCAACCTACCTTCTCACAAACCGCCGATGCTTCCGTGTATGCATTGAACAGCGCGTTGATGCTGCAGAAAGCAATTGAGCGGGATGATGAGCTGGCCACGGCGACCGGTGGCGTGAATTTTCTCAATCAGTTAAACCAGGGCGGAATGGTTGATTTCGGGAAGGGGACCGGCGAGGCGCTCGATACCTGGGGCGGTAATCTCGGCCTGGTTTCCGGCGGACTGAACTTTGCCGATGCGATTGACAGCGGGCGCGGCGCCCAGATCATCAGTTCCGGGGCTTCGTTGGCCTCGCATGCCGTATCGATGTACGCCCAGTCAGTCAGCGGGGCGGCAGCCCAGGCCTCGGCGCAGAACCTCAGCAGCAATCTGGGCAGTGTCGCCGGTGCAATCAATATCGCGATGTCATTGAAAGCCGGCGATGAAATGGGGGCCATGATCGGCGCGATTACGATGGTCAATCCTGTACTGGGTACGGCGCTCGCCGTTGGCCGCGCCTTATGGGGGGGAGAGAAGCCACCCTATAGCCCCGCCAATGGCGATGGCGAATTCGTGCGTGAGTCCGATGGTACGATTTCGATTCATACGGAAGGGGACAATGCTAACTACGGAGACCACGCCGAGATGTCCCTGCGCAACCGCATGGGCGATGATCTGGAACATGATGTGGCTGTGGCGAATATCGATTCGTTGTTGGAAACCCCGATGTCGATGGTACTGGAGGAGCTCCAGGGACAACTGACCGACGACACCGCCATCATTCCCGAACGATTACCGGAACTCACCTTTAGCGGGCATTTCTATATCATCAAATATGATGATCCGACGACGGGTGAAGCACGCCAGGTCGCCGCCGCCCCGTCGGACGTCTTGGATACTCTGACCCAGGTGGCCTATCACTCGCAGGCGGTCGCCCCGGCCTGGGAAGCCGAGATGGTCGAGCAGCGGCTCGAGGCCGGTGAGGAAAACTACTGGTACACCCAGGAGCAGGCCGCCTATGCCAACGACGAGGTCCATGATACGGGCGAGTTCAATCCCGTGGTGCTGGATCTGAATGGTGATGACACCGCGATGACGCTGGATGCCGGTAACCTGTTTTTTGATGCCGATGACGATGGCTATCAAGAGCAGACCGAATGGTTGTCCCCCCAGGACGGTTTCCTGGCCCTGGATCGCAACCTCGACGGGCAAATCGATCAGGGCAGCGAAATATTCGCCAATAACCATGCACAGCAGGGCCTCGAATCCCTCGCCTGGTTCGATATCGATCACAACAGTGTGATTAATAGCGATGATCCGGTCTATTCGGCCCTTCAGCTCTGGGTCGATATTAATCCGGATGCGGCAGCAGAATTCGGCGAGGTCTTCAGTCTGTATCAGGCCGGTATTACCGAACTGGATTATCAAAATGGGACCTTTACCACGCAGGACGGGCAGACCCACAGCCTGCTGGATGTTGAATTGTCGGCGTCGGATGAGGGTTACCAGTTTGTTCACCGCCAGGGAGGGACACTGGTCAGCGAGGAAGACGGTGAGACATTGTTTTATGCCCAGCGGGACGAGCCGGTCAGCGAACGCAGTGGCGGGGGCAATGTCGAGAAAGCCCCGGACAGAATCGTGATTCATGGACCGCAGCAGGGCGGCAGTGAAGAAAAAGATCCGCGCCGCGAGCTGAGAAATACAATCGATACCCGTCATCTTACACCGTTCAGCGATGCCTCGGCGGGGTTGTTGGCCGTTGGACTGGGGATGAGTGCCTCACAGACCCATGCGGGCGAGCGGGTGAGTGAAAGCGATTATCAGAACCTGGCGGATGTTGCCTTCGACGAGGGTCATACAGGACAACAAATACAGACGGGAGCTACAGAGTTTCCCCTGGCAGCGGAGCCCGATGTGTCAGACCAGTCCAATAATCCGATGCCCGGTCTGGAGGGAGTGGTCGAGGATGGAGATAATCGCGTTTCAGGCGACGCGCGCAGTTTTGCAGGATTATCGTACGATTCAGAAACTACATCAGCCTATCAAGGCGATAGTGCGGCACCCACAGGAGCTTTGCCGGGGTGGAGTGAAGAAATTGTTGAAACTGAAACGGGTGTTGCGGCTGGAGCGACGAGATCTGACCCTATAAGCGTGGAAGATGGGAAGACTCCGGATATTAATCATGTGCCGTTGGCCAACAATGACCGGTTCGACACCTCTGAAGATGCAATTGTTGAAATCGATGTTTCGGCGCTGCTGGCTAATGATATCGATCTGGACAAGGATACCCTGCGGGTCAGTGAAGTCAGTGCCGCAGAACATGGGCAGGTGAGGCTGGAGAACGGGGTTGTCTATTTTATCCCTGATGAGAATTACAACGGAGAGGCGGGTTTCGAATATTTGCTGGAAGACGGCGAAGGGGGGATGACTATAGGTCGGGTCAAACTGGATATCGCGCCCGTTAACGATAACCCGGAAGCACTGCTGGATCCGCTTGCAGCTGTGGAAGATATCACCTCGGTTATAACCGTGGATCAATTGGCCAGTGATGTTGATGGAGACGTGCTCAGCTTCTCGAGTGTGAGTAACCCGAGCAACGGTAGTGTCTGGATCGATGGTGATGGGAATGTCCGCTTTGCACCCGATGCGGATTATTATGGCGAAGCCGGTTTTGATTATACGGTGGTGGATGGCAATGGCGGTTCTGTAAGCGCCAGGGCAACACTGGATATTGAAGCCGTAAATGATGCGCCTCGCATCACATCAGTGAATTATACGCCTGTTGTCTATGGCTATAGCCTTTCGTATGAATACGATTCAGGCACAGGGGGCTACATAAAGAGTTATGACCCGATATATGATGAAAATTCGGCTCTTCAATATGATCTCGATGAAAACAATGTTTTCCTCTATGGGTCTGACGGGACGGTATATAACGATAGGTATGACACAGGCGGCAATCTGGTTCCGGTCAGTGTGCTTGAAAATGGAGAAAAGTATACCGGTTCAGTCGCTACAACGGATGTCGGTGACCCTGATGGCGAGATAACCTATTCCATCGCGAGTAACCCGGTGCATGGCAGCGCCTCGGTTAATTCCAGTGGTGACTGGAGTTTCTCACGTGGACATGGTGACACTTATTCCGGGAATGTGAGCTTTACCATTGCAGCGACGGATGCACATGGTGATAGCAACACGACAACGATTACAACAACCCACCATGGGTTCAGCTCGGGTGGAGGTAAGAAGCCAGTTGCGCTGGACCTGGACAAGGACGGCCTGGAGTTTGTAGGAGTAGATGACTCGAATGTATTTTTTGATGTCAATGGAGACGATTGGCGTGAACAAATCGGCTGGACAAATGAAGATGACGGCTTGCTGGTTTTAGATAAAGATGATGACAATATCATCGATCGCCTCGATGAAATTTCTTTTGTTGGTTACAAGGAAGGTGCGCGAACCGATCTGGAAGGACTTCAGGCATTCGATAGCAATAATGATGGCCAACTATCAGCGCAAGATACAGACTGGGAGCAGTTCAAAGTCTGGCAGGACATCAGCCAGGATGGCATTAGTGATACCGGTGAGATATTTACGCTTGAGCAGCTTGATATCGCATCGATCAACCTGAGATCAGATGGAAACTATCAGGAAGTCGATGGAATAACGATATTCGGGGAGACCACCTATCAACACGGCGACGGGAGTGAAGGAATTGTCGGGGATGTCATGTTTCCCTTTGACGCCAGTAATGTCAAGCCACCCGATCCTGTCAGCGAGTCGGGTCAAGGCTCGATAACGCAGGCTGAATTATATCAGATCGTCGAGCAATTACGACACGATATCGTGACATATGATGCGGATAGTGATTCTGAATCGCCGTCTCTACAGATTGCGGAAATGATGATCCCTGATGACACCCAGGTCAAGTTGGATGATGAGATAAACCAACAACAGATGTAAGTTATGTTGATAGACAAAATTACGCTCGTTCAATAATCAGTACCGCACAATTCCCCTGTTATAACTGCAAAAGGCGCGGTTCACAAAAGATAACGAAATATAAGGGTTAATCATGGAAGAACAGTTATCAGAAGAAGGATTCAGTTCAGATTCCAGGGTGGACGAGAGCGCTCTCGGGTCACTGATGATTCTGGCACGTTACCATGAACTTGCTATAGATCCTCCCCAGGTTCGACAGCGGTTCGAAAATCATGAGGAAAATCTCGGCTCGCTGGATATCGTCAAAGCATTGCGGGAACTTGGTCTCAAGTCTCGCATGGAAAAAATAGCCTGGAAAAAACTTGAAAAGTTTCGCGTTCCGGTGGTCCTGGAACTGAACAATGGACATTATTGCATCGCCGGAAAAGTCGGGAGCGAAAAAGCTCTGATTCAGGTTCCTGGAAAGAACCAGGCGAAGGAATACAGTCGGCGAGAGATCGAAGAGCTCTGGACAGGGAATGTTATTATTGCCGCCAGACGGATGACCGATGATCTTGATGAGACCGGCTTTAGTGTCCGCTGGTTCTTCCAGGCGATAAAAAAATATAAACATATTGCGCGTGAGGTGATCGCCGCCTCATTCTTCGTCCAGCTGTTTGCGCTGGTCACGCCGCTAATGTTCCAGATTATTATCGACAAGGTGCTGATGCATCAGAGTATGTCGACTCTTGACGTGCTGGTTTTTGCTCTGGTCGTAGTAACTCTGTTCGAGGTGCTGCTGAACGGTCTCAGAACATATGCTTTATCACATACAACCAATCGGATCGATGTCGAGCTTGGAGTCAAGCTGTTCCGGCACCTGGTGTCATTGCCCCTGAGCTATTTTGAATCGCGTCGTGTCGGTGACACGGTAGCTCGTGTCCGCGAACTCGAGACAGTTCGCAATTTTATTACCGGGTCAGCAATGACGCTGATGCTCGATCTGGTGTTTACTCTGCTTTTCCTTGCTGTCATGTTTTATTACAGTCCGACATTAACAGGGATTATTGTTGCGACTTTACCATTGTATTTCATCGTGTCATTTGTAATTACGCCTCTGCTACGGGGAAAGCTGGACGATAAATTCAATAAAAACTCCGAGAATCAGTCATTTCTGGTCGAAGCGGTTAGCGGGATCGAGACCATCAAAAACAGCTCGGCAGAGCCTCAGCTTCAGCGCCACTGGGAAGACCGCATGGCGAATTATGTGAATACGGCCTTTACCAGCGGTCAAATGTCGAACCTGACCTCGCAATTGATCACTTTAATCAGTAAAGGCGCGATTGTCCTGGTTCTGTGGTTCGGGGCGAAGCTGGTAATGAGCGGAGAGCTGACAGTGGGACAACTCATTGCTTTCAATATGCTTGCCGCCAGGGTCAATGCGCCAATATTGCGGATAGCCCAGATATGGCAGGAGTTTCAGCAGATGCGGGTATCGATGAGCAGACTCGCCGATATACTGGATGCTCCGGCGGAACCGGTATTTACGCCAGGGCGGACATTCCCCTCGAAACTGGAGGGTAACATCCGTTTTGACCATGTTTCATTTCGTTACAGACAGGGTGGACCGGAAGTACTGAGTGACATTTCATTCGAGCTTGATGCAGGTGAAGTCATCGGAGTTGTCGGATCGTCAGGTTCCGGTAAAAGCACTCTGGTCAAACTGATCCAGCGACTTTATGTCCCGTCACGCGGAAGGGTTCTAATTGACGGCATGGACCTGGCGCTGTTGGATGCATCATGGCTAAGGCGGCAAATAGGTGTAGTCGGCCAGGATAGCAGTCTTTTTAACCGTAGTGTACGCGATAACATTGCCCTGGCCATGCCAGGGGCAAACAGTGACAATATAATGAATGCGGCAAAATTGGCAGGCGCGCACGAATTCATTCTTGAGCTTCCTGATGGTTATGACACGGTGATTGGCGAACGAGGCAGCATGCTGTCAGCTGGGCAGCGCCAACGCATCGCAATTGCCAGGGCCTTGATCAATGATCCCCGGTTACTAATTCTTGATGAAGCGACCAGCGCACTGGACTATGAATCCGAGCAGCAGGTCCAGAAGAATATGAAAAAAATCAGCCAGGGCAGGACTGTCGTGATTGTCGCTCATCGACTCTCAACAGTTCGGATCGCAGACAGGATCTTGACCATAGAAAATGGGCGTTTGCTGGAGCAGGGAGGTCATGAAGAGCTTATCTCCTCAGGAGGTAGGTATGCAGAGTTGTTCAGAATCCAGGAGGGAAGTTATGAACTCGCCTGAAAAAACAAATGACGAAAACGAACAAAAATCAGACATGCAAGCTGAGGACGAGTCTGGGTATGCCAGAGCTCGTGGGGCTGGAATAGCCCTGTACCAGAAAGTCAGGGACAGAGTCCGAAAGGTTAAACAAGGCCTGTCACTGCCAAACAACAGCAGTTCAACTCTGGAACATGATTTTTTGCCTGCGGCACTGGAAGTGCTGGAGAAGCCTCCAGCACCGCTCGGGCGAATTATCTCGCTGGCAATTATGTCTTTTATGATCATCCTTGTACTATGGATGGTCTTCGCAAAGATGGAAGTTGTGGTAGCGGCCCAGGGACGTGTTGTCCCGAGCGGAAGTGTAAAAGTGATTCAGTCGGCAGATGGTGGCGTTATCAAAGCAATCCATGTGCGTAATGGCCAGAAAGTCGAAAAAGGGGAAGTCCTCCTTGAGCTGGATTCGACATCAGTCAATGCAGATCGCGAGCGACTGAAAAGAGAGTTTTTCGAATCACAGGTTGAATTCGCCAGATTGAAAGCGCAATTTGAAAACAGGAAAGAATTACAGATTGATTTAGAAAATATTGATCCGGATATGGTTCAGACTCAGTCATTTTTGCTTATTAGCCGGCTGGACCAACTGGACAATAAGCTGAACACTCTGGACAGCGACATACAACGACGGAAATCAGATGTGCAGGCCCTCAAAAGTGAAATTGAACGCCTCGAAAGCACACTTCCACTGCTGAAAAAGCGGTATCAAAATAAAGCTCGTCTTAACAAAAAGGGTTTTGTCTCCGATGTCGAGATGATTGATGCGGAACTTGAGGTGATAAATACAAGCAAGGAACTGGATATACAAAGGCACAGGCTGGAAGAAGCACGTGCGAACTTGCTGGCGGCGAAAAGTCAGCGCGCACAGGCAGAGGCTGAATTTCGAAGCAATACTCTTGCAGACCTGGCTGAAGTTGCCAAACGCCGTGAATCATCAGGTAAAGAGTTGATCAAGGCAAAACAACGTCATGACAGACAATTTTTACGGGCACCTGTAGATGGTGTTGTTCAGCAAGTGATGGTTAGTACTGTCGGTGGTGTGGTCACCGCTGCTGAGAAACTCATGGTGGTCGTGCCCGATAACATCGGATTGGAAGTCGAGGCTAAAATCCTGAACAAGGATGTTGGTTTTGTAGAGCGCGAGCAGAAAACTGCAGTCAAAATCAACGCGTTCCAGTTTACGAAACACGGAACACTGGATGGTACGATCCAGTGGGTGGCGACCGATGCAGTAATGGATGAAAAACTTGGTCCGGTTTTCCCGGCACGAATAGCTGTGCATGCAGTTGATATGCCGAATATTGTTAATGGACGACGTGGGCGCATTCAGCCTGGTATGACAGTAACAGCGGATATAAAAATCGGATCTCGTCGGGTTATTGAATATTTTCTATCCCCTTTGTTGCGTAAGAAGGAAGAGAGTCTTCGAGAGATTTAAAAATAGGGAATTGTCATGCAAGATACTTCAGAAAAGACAGCTTCTGAGGAAGCGAATCGAGAAAAATTATTGCAACAGGCCAGAAAGAATGCCGGCTCTGTACTGAACAAGCTTCCTGTTGCCGGGCCGGTAGTCTGGTTGTTTATGAATACGCCGGGCTACAAGAACCTTTTTATTGCCGAACTTGAATGGCGTCTGATTCCACCATTGGTGCTAAATCAATCGAAGATATATATGAAAGATGAGGCGCCACTGGCTTATGTTAGCTGGGCCTTTGTGGATGATGAGGTAGAAAAGCGATTGTTACAGGGTGATAACAAACTTTCCACCAGTGAATGGCAGAGTGGTGAAAATCTGTGGGTTATTGATTTGGTTACACCCTTCGGTGGTGCCAGGGATGTTATGAAAGACCTTATGACAAATATTTTTCCTGATAAGAAGGTACGGCAACTGGTTCCTGCAGAAGATGGATTAGGTATTCAGCCTGTCGAGTGGCCTTCCTCCGCAAGCGGATAACAAGTCGGGTTTTTACCTTACTTAACCAAAAACCGTCATTCCCACAACCACGCCGCACCCCTGACGCCACTGGAGTCGCCATGCACTGGTGGCACCAGCCTGGTGTCGACCCGATCAGAGAAGACGTAGGTGGTCCAGAGTTTGGGCACGTTGTCGTACAGGCGCTGGATGTTGGACATGCCGCCGCCGAGGACGATCACTTCCGGGTCCAGGATGTTGATTACCGAGGCCAGGCTTTTGGCCAGGCGTTGTTCGTAACGTTCCAGGGAGGCGCGGGCGAGGGCGTCACCCTGTTCGGCGAGGGCGACGATTTCCCTCGCCGGCAGGTGGCCGCCGCCGCTGAGCTGGTGGTCGCGACTGAAGCCTGGGCCTGACAGCCAGGTTTCAATGCAGCCTTTTTTGCCGCAGTAACAATCCCGTCCCGGGTATTCATCGGGGTTGGGCCAGGGCATGGGGTTGTGGCCCCATTCGCCGGCGATGGCGTTGGGGCCGATAATCGAATGTCCCCGTACGTACACACCGCCGCCGGTCCCGGTGCCGATGATCACGCCAAATACGACCTCGGCGCCCCGGGCCGCGCCGTCGGTGGCTTCGGAGACGACGAAGCAGTTGGCGTCGTTTTCGATTTTGATTTCACGGTCGAGTTGCTGTTGCAGGTCGTCTTGCAACGGCTGGCCGATCAGCCAGGTGGAGTTGGCGTTCTTGACCCGGCCGCTGGCCGGTGAGATGGCGCCGGGGATGCCCATGCCCACTGTCGCCGGTTTGTCGAGTTCGAGTTCCAGTTGTTTGACGAGATCGACGACCGCCTGCACGGTGGCCGGATAGTCGTTGCGCGGGGTATCGATGCGTTGGCGGGTTTGTTCGGCGCCCTGCTCATCGAGCAGGATACCCTCGATCTTGGTGCCGCCCAGATCGATCCCGATGCGCATGACCTAGTCCAGCAGTTCGGTGTCGTCGTGGGCGTAGGGCGGGGAGCAACTGCACAGGATATGTAACGGCTCCTCGCCGGTGTTCCGGATGCGGTGCGCGGTACCGGGGGCGATGGCGACGGTATCGCCGACATTCACCTCGAACTCCTCCTCGCCCAGGGTCATCAGTCCACGACCGCGGGTGATGTGATAGAGCTCCTCGCTCTTGCCATGGCGATGCAGCTGGGTGATCTCGCCGGGCGGGACGATGGCTTCGGCCAGGCTCTGGTTTTGATTGCCGTGGACGTCGGGATGCATGAGCTCGCGGATTTGCGAGCCGTCCTTGGTGGTGTAGGTGTCTATGTCGCGGTCGCGGGTATGCATCAGGCTTCGTCCGGGTTACAGCGCAGGATTCGATCCAGGCGAATGTGGAGGGTGTCACCGCCGCTGACCGGTCTGGCGATCAGAAATTCCTGTCCGCTGCGGGACTGTAAATCGAGCGGTTGCAGCAGACCGATGTATTCCTGGCCCTGCGCATCGCGCCAGGCGAGTTGCAGGCGTTGCCCGTGCAGGATCCACAGCTCATAGCGGCTGTAGTCGGCACAGGAAATCGCCTCGTAGCGGTCGTCGTTATCGTCACTCATTGTCTTGTCGGGTGATGACCTTGGCCAGTTCACCGTTGATATCCACCATAACGCTAAAGCGGATCGGACGGCAACAGACATAGCAGTCCTCGATGTACTCCTGGTCGCCGGCGGAATAGTCCACCACGGTGGTGAATACCTCGCCGCAGTAGGGACATGCGATGCTGACTTCATCCAGCATCGGGTAAAAACCGGGCGAGCAGATCGTTGAGGTATTGTCGTCCGCGCATACTGGTTTGTATGGGGTCATCCGCCTGTTCGATCAAGCCATCGGCGACGGCCTGTTGCAGGGGGGCCTGCAACACGTCGCGGGACAGGCCGGTATGTTGCTCGAACAGGGCGAGCTCGAAACCGTCATTCAGACGCAGCGCGTTGAGCATGAACTCGAACAGGATATCGTTCTGGTCGGGGCATTGTTCGTTCTGCACGAAATCGGTGGCCTGTAAATAGTCTTGTGGTCCGCGTTGCTTGCTGCGACGCACGATGCGCCCGGCGACGGCATCGCTCAGCTTGTCATGGGCACCGGCGCCGATGCCCAGGTAATCGCCGAATTCCCAGTAATTGCGGTTATGCCGGCACTGGCGCCCGGGCCGGGCATAGGCCGAGACTTCGTACTGGGCATAACCGTGTTCCTCCAGCTGCGCCTGACAACGGGTTTGCATCTCCCAGGCCAGGTCGTCATCCGGTAACGGTGGCGGGTGGTGATAGAACCAGGTGTTGGGCTCGAGCGTGAGCTGGTAATGGGACAGGTGGGTCGGTTCCAGGGCGATCGCGTTGTGCAGATCGGTCAACGCCTGATCGGGGCTCTGCCCGGGCAGGGCAAACATCAGGTCCAGGTTGAAGTTGTCAAAGCCCGCCGCGTGAGCGGCTTCGGCGGCGGCAAAGGCCTGCTGGCGATCGTGAATGCGGCCCAGTTTCTGTAACTGGTGGTTGTCGAAGCTCTGGATGCCGATGGAGAGCCGGTTGATCCCCGCCGCGCGAAACTCGGCGAACCTGGCCGCCTCGGACGAGCCGGGATTGGCCTCCAGGGTAATCTCGCAATCGGTGGCCAGGGCCAGCCGGGCGCGCAGTTGCGAGAGCAGGTATTCCAGCGACTCGGGCGAGAACAGGCTGGGCGTGCCGCCGCCCATAAAAATCGAGATGATCCGGCGTCCCCAGATCCGGGGCAGGTCCTGTTCCAGATCCCGCAGCAGGGCATCGATATAGGCCCGCTCCGGCAACGCGTCGCTCAGGGCATGGGAATTGAAATCGCAATAGGGGCATTTGCGCGTACACCAGGGGAAGTGGATGTACAGCGAGAGCGGGGGCAAGGTTGTAAAACGGAGCATACGGCTATTGTAAGCCAAACCCGCCGGGAAGTGACGAGGTACGAGGGACGAGTTACGAGGAAATAAAAACACCGGAACTTCAGGTCGTTCAACCTGAAGTTCCGGTGGTGGAAGGTTAGCCGGGTAACGCGTCTTGCGCTACTTGGCCCGGTTTCTTTAGAACGTGGTACCTACGCCCAGGCCGATGACCCAGGGGTTAATATCGACGTCGATATCGCCCACGCCGCTTATTGAAGCTGTGGTATCGATCTGCATGTAACGCAGGTCGGCATTGAAGAACCAGTCCTGGTTGATATCGACATCCACGCCGGCCTGGGCGGCCAGACCCCAGGAGTCATCCAGGCTCATAGTGCTTCCTGCCAGAGCACCGGTGGTTTCTTCGCTGAAGAAGGTGGTGTAGTTGATGCCGGCGCCGACATAGGGGCGCACATCCGCTTTGGGACTGAAGTGATACTGCACACCCACGGTCGGCGGCAGGTGCTTGGTTTCTCCGATTTTGCCAGTACCCTCCAGGGTAATGTCGTGGGTAAACGGGGTGGCACCCAGGACATCCAGGCCGAGGTTGTCGGTGAACATCCAGGTTACGTTGATGAACGGTTGGGTGTCGTCCTCGACGCCGACCGCGTCATTGTCGCCCACGCCGCCACTGCTACCATCATTGGGGCTGACGTTGGCCAGACCGAAACGCAGCAGCAGGTCGCCTTCTTCGATGGCGGTGGCGGGCTGGCTGGCCAGGCCCAGGGCTACGGCGGCGGCCAGGGTAGAGAATAAAGTCGTGTGTTTCATGGTGTGCCTCGTCTCGTCATGGAATTTGTTGTTAACACCGACTTTGGCAGAGACAGGGAAAAGAATATTGAACTGGAACAGGTTGTGTCAGTGGTGTGACAGGGGAGAGGGGTTTTGTTGATCTGGATCAACAATATTGAGTTCTGAGTTCTGAGTTCTGAGTTGGTAGGCCGGACATAGCGCAGCGGTGTCCGGCAATCAGGATGCCCGATATCGCTTTGCTATATCGGGCCTACAAATAATGTGGCCAGTTGCGTGGGTCACGCTGGCGGTAGCCTGGGTGATATCTGTTCGCCGAAGAGGCTGGAACGAGTGAGGTGGGAGCGGGCCACGACCGCGATACCCCGGCCGAAAAATCGCGCCCGTGGGGCGCTCCCACAGGAGAATGTCAGGTAGCACTGCGGGCAACCTGACCTTCGCCTCTCGATACTGGCGGCTGGAAACTAGCCACTGTTACGACGCGATAGCGCCGTAACAAGCAGGCGCAGGGCCTGGCCGCGGTGGCTGAGCCGGTTTTTGGTTTCGGCGGGCAGCTGGGCAGAGGTGCAGCCCTGTTCGGGGACATAAAAGATCGGGTCATAGCCGAAGCCGTTGTCGCCGGCTGGCTCGAAGGTGATCACGCCTTCCCAGGTGCCCTGGCAGATCAGCGGGGTGGGATCGTTGGCGTGGCGCAGGAAGACCAGCAGGCATTGAAAGCGGGCGCGGCGCTCTGGCTCGGGAACGTCTTTGAGATCGGCCAGCAGTTTTTGCAGGTTCTGTTCGTCACTGGCGCCGGGGCCGGCATAACGGGCCGAGTAGATGCCGGGCGCGCCATCCAGGGCATCGACTTCCAGGCCGGAATCGTCGGCGATGGCCGGCAGGTCGGCGTGTTGCGCGGCGTTGCGGGCCTTGAGAATCGCGTTTTCGACAAAGGTCAGCCCGGTCTCGTCCACCTCGCCGGCGTGGAACTGCGACTGGGGCAGCACCTGCATGTCGATCCCGGCCAGCATCTGGTCGATTTCCCGTACCTTACCCGGATTGTTGCTGGCCAGCACGATGCGCTGCATGCTCAGGCCCCCAGGGCTTCGCGCTGTTTGTCGATCAGCTGATCGATGGCCTGCTTGCCGAGATCCAGCATGGCCTGCAGCTCGGCGGGGGAGAAGGGCTCGCCTTCGGCGGTGCCCTGGATCTCGATGAACTTGCCCTCGTCGGTCATGACCAGGTTCATGTCGGTTTCGCAGTTGGAGTCCTCGGCGTAATCGAGATCCATCACCGGGGTGCCGTTGAAGACCCCGACCGAAATCGAGGCGACATGGTTGATCAGGGGATCTTTTTTGATCTGTTTGGTTTCCAGCAGGTGACTGATGGCATCGGCCAGTGCCACGTAACCGCCGGTGATCGAGGCGGTACGGGTGCCGCCGTCGGCCTGGATCACATCGCAGTCGACGGTAATGGAGAACTCGCCCAGCACCTTGAGGTCCACCGCGGCGCGCAGGGAGCGACCGATCAGCCGCTGGATCTCGACCGTGCGTCCGCCCTGCTTGCCACGCGCCGCCTCGCGGCCCATGCGACTGCCGGTGGAACGCGGCAGCATGCCGTATTCGGCGGTAATCCAGCCCTGGCCCTGGCCGCGCAAAAAGCCCGGGACCCGATCCTCGACACTGGCGGTGCAGATCACCTTGGTGTCGCCAAACTCGATCAGCACCGAACCCTCGGCGTGCTTGGTGTAATGACGGGTGATGTTGATATCGCGTAACTGATCGGGGTTTCGGCCACTGGGTCGCATAATGTTGAATCTCGTCGCTTGAATGAGGCGGCAGTATAGCGCGTCTGGCTCTGGCCGTTAACGCCTAAAAAATATTCACCACCAAGACACCAAGGCACAAAGAAAAGATATTTAATTTGTAAAACTTGGTGTCTTTGTGTCTTGGTGGTGAGCTGTTTATTTCATTTCGTCTTCGTAGGTTTTGATGGCCCGTTCGATCTCTTCGATGGCGCCGTCGAGGGTGTTGACGTCGTGGCGGCGGCGGGTGCTCTGGCGGGATTTTTTGTGCAGTTGCTGCAATGAGATCACGCGCGCCGCGACGGCGCTGGTGTTGTCACTGTGGGGATAGCTGGATTGTTCGGCCCGTTCGGCCAGCTGATCGACCGTGTCGCGCAGACTGCCGGCTTCGAGGCTGGAGCCGATCAGGGCATCGTCCAGCGGTTCCCAGAAGCCGTCCGAACAGAGCAGCAGCACGTCGCCTTCCTGGATCGGAACGCTGTTGCTGATCGACACCTGCGGCTCGCCGGGGTTGAGGCCGATGCACTGGGTGACGTAATTGCGCATCGGGTGGCCGTGACGCTTGGCCAGTGAGATACGTCCTTCCTGATAGAGCTGTTCCACATAGGAGTGATCCTGGGTGCGATAGATGGGCAGGCCGTCGCGGAACAGGTAAAAACGGCTGTCGCCGACATGCGCCCACCACGCCTTGCCCTCCTGCATCAGGCACAACACCGCGGTGGTCCCGGGCGCCAGCGGCGGCTCCTGTTCCTGGCCGCTCAGCAGCACGGCGCGGTGGGCCCGGCGCAGCAGTTCGCGCAAAAAACGGGGCGGATCCTCGGCGGGCAGGGGGTGCAGTTCCAGTTCGGTTTCGATGGTATCCACCAGGGCCTGGGCGGCCAGATCCCCGCCGGGGCGGCCGCCCAGGCCGTCGCCCAGCACCAGCAGGGCGCCCTGTTCACTGACAAAGGCGCCGAGGCGATCCTGGTTGATCTCGCGGTTGCCAAGACGGCTGGTACGGCCGATCTCCACCTGCACGATTCAGCCTCCTTCTTCCGCCGCGTTGTCGGGTTCGCCGCGAGCCAGCAGGGCCTGCAATTCCTCCACCGACTGGGGGCGCAACATCGGATCGACTTCCATGGCACGGTCCACGGCGCTGAGCAGGCGTTGGGAATAGCCCTTTTTAAAGGCGTAGACCGCCGGGCGCATGCTGTCCCGTTCGCGACGTTTGGTGGCGGACAGGGGCGGCTGGCCGCTCATGCAGGTGCGCATGGTCGCGCCGATGGCGTAGATATCGGTCCAGGGCCCCACGTAGCCGCCGGGATCCAGCTGCTCAATGGGGGAATAGCCGGGCGTGACCACCTGGTTGGGCTGGAACTGGCGGGTATGCATCATCTCGTGCACCGCGCCGAAATCGAGCAACAGCGGCCGGCCGCCGGGGCGCAGATGGATATTGCCGGGCTTGATGTCCAGGTGCAGCAGTCCCTTGCTGTGAATATGCTGGAGTCCGTCGAGCAGGCCGTTGAACACGGTCAGGATGAAGGCCTCACTCATCTTGCCTTTGTGCTTGAGGATATAGCCCTGCAGGTTCACCCCTTCCTCGAACTCCATCACCATGTAGACCGTACCGTGCTGGCGGAAGAAGTTGATCACGTTGACGATGTTGGGGTGCTTGATGCTTGAGAGAGTCCCGGCTTCCTGAAAGAACAGGCGCCGGCCGTGGGCGAAGCGTTCGACGAAATGATCCTGCGAGGCCACCACGTCCAGCTGCTCGTCGCGGACCGCCAGCTTGCTGGGCATGTATTCCTTGATGACGACCTTGTGGCCGCTATCATCGGTGGCCAGATAGACGATACTGAAGCCGCCACCGCCGATCACGCGCTGGATGGTGTACCCGTCAAGTCGGGTGTCATTGGGAAGTTCGTGGGTGATTCTGGCCATAGCGTGTTGTTTGCCCTCATCAGCCCGGCAAGATTACCACACTCCTGGTCCGGATGGATGGTCAACCCCGTCGGCTTGCTGTACGCTATAACTATCGGCATCCACCACCAATATATAAAGAAAGATAACGCACATGGTCTATAGCATGACCGCCTTTGCCCGCCAGCGCTGGTCGGGCGAACCGGGCGAATTCAGTCTTGAAATCCGTTCTGTCAATCATCGTTATCTTGATTTGAACCTGCGCCTGCCCGAGGATCTGCGTGCCTTCGAGCCGTTGATTCGCGAACAGGTGGGCGAGCGACTGGCGCGCGGCAAGCTGGATATCAGCCTCCGCTTTCAGCCGGCGGTGGCCGCCCAGGGCCTGGATGTGGATATGGCGCTGGTCGAACAGCTGGCCAGGGCCAGCCATGCGGTGGACAAATATATCTACAGCCCGGCGCCGGTCAGCTCTCTGGAGCTCATGCGCTGGCCAGGCGTTATGCGCAGCGCGCCCGCGGATGAGGCGCAATTGCGCCGCGCCCTCGGCGAGCTGCTCGACAGCGCGCTGGAAGATCTGCAGGCCATGCGCCGGCGCGAAGGGGAGAAACTGCGTGACGTGTTGCTGCAGCGTTGCGAGGGCATCGAGACGATTGTGGCCGAGCTGCAATCGGCGCTACCGGGGATTCACCAGGCCTGGCGCGACAAACTGCGTGCGCGGCTGGCCGAGTTGCGCGACGAGGTCGATGAAGACCGGCTGGAGCAGGAGCTGGTATTGCTGGCGCAAAAGGCCGACGTGGACGAGGAACTGGATCGTCTGCGCATGCACCTGGGGGAGATCCGCGAGGTGCTGGCGAGCGATGAGCCCGTGGGGCGCCGGCTTGATTTTCTGATGCAGGAGCTGCATCGCGAGGCCAACACGCTGGGTTCCAAATCGGTGGACAAGCAGATGACCCGGGCCTCGGTCGATTTGAAAGTACTGATCGAGCAGATGCGCGAACAGGTCCAGAACATCGAATAACCAACCCGGATAACAACCTATGGCACTGACAGACAAAGATTCCACCCTGGGCACCCTGTATGTGATCGCCGCACCCTCCGGGGCCGGCAAGACCTCGCTGGTGGCGGCGCTGGTGGAGAGCACGCCCGATATCGACGTGTCCGTTTCGCACACCACCCGGCCCATGCGTCCCGGCGAGCAGGACGGTATCCATTACCACTTTACTGATGTGCCGACCTTCGAGCGCATGATTGGCGAGAGCCGCTTTCTGGAACACGCCAAAGTGTTCGACAACTATTACGGCACGGCCATGGCCAGTATCGAACAGGAACTGGAGGCCGGGCGCGATGTGATCCTGGAGATCGACTGGCAGGGCGCCGCCCAGGTGCGCAAGCAGGTGCCCGACTGCGTCGGCATTTTCATCCTGCCGCCCTCGCGCGAGGCACTGGAAGAGCGGTTGCGCGGGCGCGGCCAGGACCCGGACGAGGTCATCGCCCGGCGCATGCGCGACGCGGTCAACGAAATGTCTCACTACGCCGAATTCGACTACCTGGTCATCAACGACGATTTCGAAACCGCCCTGGCCGACCTGCAAAACATCGTCCTGGCCCGGCGCCTGCGCTTCGCCGCCCAGTCCCGGCGCCACGCCGAGTCCCTCAAGCAGCTGCTTGAGGGAGGGGCTGGTGACTAGGTTCTAGTTGCTAGAGGGTTTGCCGGGGCTGATTTTATCCTCCTGGCCCCTGGCCCCTGTTTTTATCTCTGGCACCGCCGTGCCCGGATGACTATAATGGTCGGCCCCTGACCAAATTGTCGGTCGCGCCGGCAGGGGCGCGGCCCGAATCCCCGGAGTAAATAATGGCACGAGTTACCGTAGAAGATTGTCTGGAAAACCTCGAAAATCGCTTCGAGCTGGTACTGGTTTCCGCCCGCCGGGCGCGCCAGATTGCCAATGGCCGCGAGACGATGGTGGAGCCGGAAAACGACAAACCGACGGTCATCGCCCTGCGCGAGATCTCCGAAGGTCTGGTCGATGCGTCCATCCTGGACGAGGCACCGGAAGTGGTCGATCACTTCGCCGAGCTGACCGATGAGCAGGCCGCCGCCGAGCTGGCTGCGGCCGCCGATCTGGAAGCCGGCAGCAGCCAGCCCGATCAGCCCGAAGCCAGTGATGAGGACGAAATGGACGTGGCCGCCGCGATCAAGGCGGCGCTGGGTGCCGAGCTGGGCAGCGACAGTGGCAGCGACAGTGAAGATGACACCGCCGGTCAGGCCTCCGGCGAAGCCGCTGCTGATTCAGAAGAGGACAGCGAGTAATCGCCCGCCCGATTTCAGAGGTTTTATCTCCCCGGCACGAGACATTTCGCATCAGGCATCTGTGCGAGATGCTCGATGAATACCTTGAGCCCGAACAGGTGGCCGAGGTCTACCAGGCCTACCTGTTCGGGGCCGAGGCACACGACGGCCAGCACCGCCTGAGCGGTGAACCCTATATCACCCACCCGGTTGCCGTGGCCCGCATCCTTGCGGAACTGCACGTGGATCACCTCAGCATCATGGCGGCCATATTGCATGATGTGATCGAAGATACCGAGATCGCCAAGGAACTGGTGGAAAAGCGCTTCGGCAAGGACGTAGCCGAACTGGTCGACGGGGTCTCCAAGCTGACCCACATCCACTTCGAGAACAAGGCCGAGGCGCAGGCGGAAAACTTCCGCAAGATGATGCTGGCCATGACCCGCGATATCCGGGTGATTTTGATCAAGCTGGCCGACCGCCTGCACAACATGCGTACCCTGGGCGTCATGCGTCCGGACAAGCGCCGGCGCATTGCCCGCGAAACCCTGGATATCTACGCACCGATTGCCAACCGCCTGGGCATGAACAATGTCCGCCTGGAACTGGAGGATCTCGGCTTTAGTGCCATGTATCCGTGGCGCAGCCGGATTCTCGACGAAGGCCTGCGCAAGGCGCGGGGTAATCGCAAAGAGATCGTCACCAAGATGGAAGAAACCATCAAAACCCGCCTGGAGCAGGAAGGGTTGAATGGTCAGGTGATCGGTCGCGAGAAACATCTGTACAGCATTTATAAAAAAATGCGCGACAAGCATCTGGCCTTCAGTGAAGTGATGGATGTCTACGCGTTTCGCATTATCGTCGACAGCGTCGATGCCTGTTACCGGGTACTGGGCGCAATTCATAATCTCTATACGCCGGTGCCCGGCCGTTTCAAGGATTACATCGCCATCCCCAAGGCCAATGGCTATCAATCCCTGCATACCGTGTTGATGAGTCCCTATGGTGTGGCCATTGAAGTACAGATCCGCACCGGGGACATGCACAAGGTTTCCGAAGCCGGGATTGCCGCCCACTGGCTGTACAAAACCAACGAAAACATTAGCAACAATGCCCAGATGCGCGCCCGCCAATGGCTGCATGAACTGCTGGAAATGCAGCAGAACGCCGGCAATTCCATCGAGTTTCTCGAGCACGTCAAGATCGATCTTTTCCCCGACGAGGTTTACGTGCTCACCCCCAATGGCGAGATCAAGGTTCTGCCACGCGGCGCCACGGCCGTCGACTTTGCCTATGCGGTGCATACCGATGTGGGCAACCAGTGTGTGGCGGCCAAGATCGATCGACGCCTGATGCCATTGCGCACCGTTCTGCTCAACGGGCAGACCGTCGAGATCGTCACCTCGAAAGGTGCCCAGCCCAACCCGGCCTGGCTCGATTTTGTCACCACCGCCAAGGCCCGTTCCAATATTCGCGCATTTTTGAAAAACCTGCGCAAGGAAGAGGCGACCATTCTTGGTATGCGCCTGCTTAACAAGAGCCTGGCCGCCCACGGTGCCGTGCTCGAAGAGCTGGCTGAAGAGCCGGTACAGCGCGTGCTCGGGGAGTTTAACTTCGAGAACATGGAACAGATGTTCAGCGAGATCGGTTTCGGTAACCAGATGGCCATGGTCATCGCCCGCGCGCTGATGTCCGGCGAACGCGAGCCCGCCGGCGAGAGCGACAAGACCCCTGCCCGGCCGCTGGCTATCAAGGGCACCGAAGGTACCGTGGTGACCTACGCCAAATGTTGCCGGCCGATCCCCGGCGATCCGATTGTGGGCTTTGTCACCTCGGGCCGCGGTATCGTGATTCACACCGAGGATTGCAAAAACGTTGCCGAGTATCGTAACCGGCCCGAGAAATGGATCGACGTCAAATGGGAACAGGAAATCGAAGGCGAGTTCCCCATCGACATCCGTATGCTGGTCTACAATCAGCGCGGGGTGCTGGCGACCATCGCCGCGACCCTCTCGGAGATGGAAGCCAACATTGAGAACGTCAGCATCGAAGAACGCGACGGCCTGCATTCGACCCTGAGCTTTACCGTTTCGGTGAAAAACCGCCAGCACCTGGCGCGTATTATGCGGCATCTGCGCAAGCTGGATATGGTTTCCCGCATTCACCGTTTGAAACGGTGAATGCGGAGTTGGCAGTTAGCAGTATGCAGTTGGCAGCATTCACTTGACTGCCAACTGCCAACTGCCAACTGCAAACTGACGACTGCCAACTTGATTCTCAGTTATCGTAGTCTTGAAAAGAAAAACAGTATTGGAGCTTTATTATGCCTCGCAAAATTGTTCATACCGACAACGCCCCGGCCGCCATCGGTCCCTATTCCCAGGCGGTCAAGGTCGATAACACCGTGTATCTGTCCGGCCAGATTCCGCTGATTCCCGAGAGCATGGAACTGGTGACCGGCGATATCAATGCCCAGATTCGCCGGGTATTCGACAACCTCGGTGCCGTGTGCCAGGCCGCCGGCGGCAGTCTGAATGATATTGCCAAGCTGAATATCTTTTTAACTGATCTGAGCCACTTCCCGACGGTCAACGAGATCATGGGCGAATATTTCAGTGAGCCCTACCCCGCCCGTGCCGCCATCGGCGTGGCCTCCCTGCCCAAGGGCGCGGAAGTGGAGATGGATGCCATTATGGTAGTCGAGTAACTGGTTCGTTATTTCGGGTTCGGGTGATATACACAATAGCGGTTCTTGCCGGTTTGTTTGGCCTCATACATGGCGAGATCGGCATGGTGCATCAGGGAGTCCATGTCCGCGCCATCTTCGGGATAACAGCTGATACCGATGCTGACGCCAATATCGATGGTGTTGCTCTTTAACTTCAGTGGTTGGTTAATAATGGTGATGATTTTTTCCGCGATAGCGACAGCATCGTCGGGAGTATTGATATTCACGGCGATGAGTGTGAATTCATCACCACCGATCCGGGCAAGCGTGTCCTCCTCACGGACCACCTGGCCAAGGCGTGTCGCCATCTCCTGCAGGAGTATATCTCCGGCTTCGTGACCGAGGCTGTCATTGACCTGTTTGAAACCATCCAGGTCCAGGTACAGCAGCGCCATCTCCTGCTGATGACGACGTGCATTGGACAACTCCTGTTTGAAGCGGGTGGCAAACTGGAAGCGATTGGGCAGGCCGGTCAAATTGTCGAAATTGGCCAGTCTTTCCAGTTTTTCGTTGGCCGCCTGCAATTCCGCGGTACGTTGTTCGACGCGTTGCTCAAGTTCTTCCTGTGCTGCGCGGAGGTCCGCTTCATGTTTTTTCTGCCGGGTAATGTCGCGAACCGTTCCGATAAACATTTGTTTGTCATCGAGTCGAAACTCGGTCAGGGCAACTTCAATCGGAAAGAGAGAACCGTCCTTGCGTTTGCCGAGCAGTTCGCGGCCCTTACCCATTACCGTGGTCGTGCCGGTTGAAGTATAGTTCTTCATGTACTTGTCATGCGATTTGCTGTGTTCATCCGGCATCAGGATGTTGATGTTTTCTCCGAGAGCCTCCTGCTGGGAGTAACCGAACATGCTCTGGGCCCGGGTATTGAAGTCCTGGATAATGCCGCGGTCATCCGTGGTAATGACAGCATCGAACAGCCCTTGCAGGATAAGCCGCTCACGCTTTTCCAGCAGTTTCAGCTTGTCCGTGAAGTTCGACAACTCGGTGACGAAGTGGCCGGTTTTGACAGAAACGTATGCCGCGATCAGCATGATCAGCAGTATTATGATCATACCCAGCGGAATCACGGTGTTGAAACTTGATTCAAACGCGTTGGCGGCATCCAGTAAAGTAGACTGATATTTTGACTGTTCCCGGTCAATGAGCCGGTCCAGGCGTTCGAGAAGTATCTCGATATTGGGGACCATGTTTTGCATCATTATCTGCCGGGCCGGCTTGAGTTTCTCCTGTCGGAGTAATTCAATGATTTGATAGGTGTGTCGGGCTGTCTCGTTAGCGGCTGCAATAATTTGTTCTAACTGCCGGCCTTCCTGCTCGGATGGTTCGAGTTGTTCCAGGTTTTTACGTGCCTTGATAAAGATCGAGCCCTGCTTGAGTAATCTTTGCAGAAATTGATCGCGTTGGAACGGGTCTTCGGAGGAGGCCATGGCAAACAGCGCCAGCGCTCGTTCCCTGGTGGCGGTGCGCATGGTATAGGCATAATTCAACTTGAGGTTCTGGTCGTCGACGGTCCGGGTCATGTTGGTGCCGTAACTGACCAGGTAATAGAGGCTGATTCCGATCAGGCCAACGGTCAGAAGGCTGATCAGGGCAAAGCCGACCAAAAGCAGGGGTTGGGGTGAGAGGGGGCGCTGACTTTTCATGGTACCGGGTATACTACTTATGTTACTAGAGGTTATCGACAATACTGGATGGATGTTTAGTGATGCCGGGTCGATAGCGCTAACAAATGACATTTCAGATATAATTACTCGGGTATATAACGATTTCAGACTAGACAGGGAACGTTCGGGCAGACTCCATGGCCAGTAGCACTCACGCTGTTTCAGCAACACCCCTGACCCGTCTCAAAGGGATCGGCGACAAGATGGCCGAGCGTTTTGCACGTCTGGGCATCGATTCGGTGGAGCAGTTGTTATTTCACCTGCCGTTACGTTACGAGGATCGCACCCGGATTACGCCGCTGGGGGCGTTGCGTGCCGGGATGCATGCGGTGATTGAAGGGGAAGTGCAACTCAGTGAGGTCAAGTTTGCCCGTCGGCGCATGTTGCTGACGCGGTTGAGCGATCGTACGGGATTTATCACCTTGCGCTTTTTCCATTTCAATGCCCGCCAGCAGGAAAGCCTGTCTCGCGGTAACTGGTTGCGGGCCTATGGCGAGGTGCGTCGGGGCAGTGCCGGGCTGGAGATGGTCCATCCCGAATTCAGTCTCATCGAAGCGGCGGCGCCCGAGGTCGAGGCGAGTCTGACACCGGTTTATCCCGCCACCGAGGGGCTGCACCAGCTGACCCTGCGCAATGCCATGCACCAGGCACTGGCGCTATTGCGGTCGGATCGGTTGCATTTGCCCGAGTTGTTGCCGACGGATCTGCTCCAGGCCGAGGGCTTGCCGGATCTCAAACAGGCCTTGTTGTATGTGCATCAGCCACCGGTGGAAGCGGATCTGGATGAACTGCTGGAGGCACAACACCCGGCCATGCAGCGGTTGATCATCGAGGATTTGCTGGCGCATGTGTTGAGTTTGCGCCAACTGCGCCAGCGCAGTCATACCCATCAGGCCAGAACCCTGTCCGTGGACAGTAAGCTGGGAGAACGGTTCCTGGCGGCGTTGCCGTTTGACCTGACCGGCGCACAGCAACGGGTGGTGAGCGAGATCGATCAGGATCTGCAGCAGGGGGCGCCGATGCAGCGCCTGGTGCAGGGCGATGTCGGCTCGGGCAAGACCGTGGTCGCGGCGCTGGCGGCACTGGCGGCGGTAGAGGCCGGTGCCCAGGCGGCCATCATGGCACCGACCGAAATTCTGGCCGAACAACATTATCGCAACTTTGCCGAGTGGCTCACCCCATTGGGAATCGAAATGACCTGGCTGTCGGGCAAGGCGAAACAGGCCGAGCGACGCGCGGCGCTGGAGAAACTGACCTCGGGCGAGGCGGCTATTGCCGTGGGGACGCATGCCCTGTTCCAGGAAGACGTCGTCTTCGATGATCTGGCGCTGGTGATCATCGATGAACAGCATCGCTTCGGCGTGCATCAGCGTCTCGCGCTGCGCGAGAAGGGACGGCGGGAGGATGCGCTGCCGCATCAGCTGATCATGACCGCCACACCGATTCCGCGCACCCTGAGCATGGCGGTGTATGCCGATCTCGATTGCTCGGTGATCGATGAACTGCCGCCGGGACGCACCCCGGTGGAGACGGTGGTGATTCCCGATTCGCGTCGCGAGGAGGTGGTCGCCCGGGTCCACCAGGCCTGCAAGCAGGGTTCGCAGGTCTACTGGGTCTGCACCCTGATCGAGGAGTCAGAGGTGTTGCAATGCCAGGCGGCGGAGGAGACAGCCCGGGTGCTGGCCGAGGCGTTGCCCGATGTGCGGGTCGGGCTGGTACACGGGCGACTCAAACCGGCCGACAAGGAAGCGGTCATGGCGCGCTTCAAGGCCGGTGAACTGGATTTGCTGGTGGCGACCACGGTGATCGAAGTCGGGGTGGATGTGCCGAATGCCGGGCTGATGATCATTGAAAACGCCGAACGCCTCGGTCTGGCCCAGTTGCACCAGCTGCGCGGACGGGTCGGGCGCGGCAGCCGGGCGAGTGTCTGTGTTCTCATGTATCATGGCTCGCTTTCAACCAATGCGCGTGAACGACTGGCGGTGATGCGCCACAGTAACGACGGCTTTGAGATCGCGCGCAAGGACATGGAACTGCGCGGTCCCGGCGAAGTGCTGGGGACGCGCCAGACCGGGATGCTGCAATTGAAAATCGCCGACCTGCAACGTGATGAAGCGCTGATGCCGACCGTGATCAGCCTGACCGATCAGCTTCTCAAGGAGCGCCCCGAGGCCGTCACGCCCCTGATTCAACGCTGGGTGGGACAGGCCGTGCGCTATGGCAGTGTGTAAGCAAAGCCGATGAAACGTTGTACCCACAGTGTTTGTCAGCCGGTCTGGCGGCGGCGGGAACAGTTACTGGGCCTGCCGCCGATTGCCGACTGGTTATTCGATACCGGTTCACTGACCCGGCATTTACAACACGCCTGTGCCGGTCACTTCCGGGTCGAGCTGGTCGACCAGCACTGGGCCCGACCGCAGCTCAACGAACGGCGCCGCCTGGGAATGTCCACGCGGCATCTGGCGCTGGTGCGCCAGGTCTATTTGTATTGTGACGATAACCCCTGCGTTTTTGCCCGTACGATCATTCCGCGCGCCACATTGAGCGGCGCGGAGCGCCATCTTGCCGTCCTCGGTAACCGGCCACTGGGGGCCGTGCTATTCGCCGATCCGCGCATGCATCGTGAGCCGATGGAGTTCACCCGCCTGCAACCCGGCGAGCGGTTGTTCGATACGGCAGTACAACGGCTCGATGCCACGCCTGCGACGATCTGGGGACGTCGTTCGCTGTTTTATCTGGCGGCCAAGCCGCTGCTGGTGAATGAAATTTTTCTTCCCGCGATCGAAAAACTGTGAACTTCGTCTTTGACAGATTCTAATTTCGTATGCATATGGATTGTTGTTACAATTGCGCATCTATCCCGACCCGGCACATGACAGAGGTTGAATGAATTCGCAGCGACCGGTGATCAACCGCGATCAGTTTCTTGACCGTCTTTATCAGTATTACCTGCTGACCCGTCTGCACCGACCAATCGGTATTTTCCTGTTGTTATGGCCCACCCTGTGGGCGCTGTGGATCGCGGCCGAGGGGTTTCCGCGGCTGGAGGTATTCGTGGTGTTTGTGCTGGGTGTGATCCTGATGCGCTCGGCCGGTTGCGTGATTAACGACTACGCCGATCGCAAGTTTGACCCGCATGTGGCGCGCACCCGCGAGCGCCCCATCGCCAGCGGCAAGGTGCGCCCGCGCGAAGCGCTGGGGCTGTTCGTGGCACTCTGTTTACTGGCCTTTTTGCTGGTACTGACCATGAACCGGCTGACGATCTATCTGGCCTTCGTCGGCGCGGCACTGGCGGCGATCTACCCCTTTATGAAGCGTTATACCTATTTGCCCCAGGTGGTGCTGGGCATGGCCTTCGGCTGGGCGATTCCCATGGCGTTTGCGGCCCAGACCGGCGAAGTGCCCAAGGTGGCCTGGCTGCTGTTTGTGATCAACGTGGTCTGGTCGGTGGCCTACGACACCATGTATGCCATGGCCGACCGCGAGGACGATCTGAAAGTCGGGGTCAAATCCACCGCCATTTTGTTCGGTGATGCGGACCGCTTGATCGTCGGCTTGCTGCAGGGGCTGGTCCTGCTGGGACTGCTGTTGCTGGGGCGTCAGCTGGCGCTGGGAACACCTTATTATATAGGCCTGCTGGCGGCGCTCGGTTTTGCCCTCTACCAGCAGTATCTGATCCGGGAGCGGGCGCCGGCGGCCTGTTTTCGGGCCTTTTTGAACAACAGCTGGCTGGGCGGGGCGGTATTTGCCGGGCTGCTGGTGGCCTACGCCTGGGGCTGAGCCGCGGGACGGATCCCGCAATGATCCGGGCCGGACGCTGTTTTTGACTGTTTTTTGCACTACAATACTATATACTACAATAAGTTAGCTCTGTTTTTTCGAGCTGGACATGAAGAACCGGCCTTAAACCTCGATGTCCGAAGACATCGGGTAATTACTGAAGGGATTCCGGGTTTTTAATTACAAGGGGGTGTTCCCTGTTTGGATGGCTGAAAAAATCCAGGGCGGTGCCGGGACTGGTCGGGGTGCATCTCTCCGATCAGGGTATCGCCGTGGCAGCCGTGCGTTACCAGGGGGAGCAGCCGGTACTGGTTGCGTGCGAGTTCGTGACCGCCAGCCCGGCCGAACGTCCCCGGGCGCTGGCCAATGTGCTGGACGGGGAGGCCCTGAACGGCATGCGGGTCAGCACTGTGCTCAATCGCGGTGAGTTCGATCTGCAAATGATCGAGGCGCCGGAGGTGGCCGAGGACGAGTTACAGGCGGCGGTACGCTGGCGTATCAAGGACCGGCTCGAGTTCGATATCAATGAGGCGGTGCTGGATGTGTTCACCATTCCCGGTCAGCAGGAGCGCGGCCGCCGGCCCATGGTGTATGTGGTGGCGGCGCACCAGGATCGGGTCAAACAATACATCGATGAGCTGGAAGGCGCCGGTGCCGATCTCTGCTGCGTGGATATCCCCGAACTGGCGCAACGCAATCTGGCCGTGCGCCTGCCCGAGGATGCGCGCGGGGTCGCGATGTTATCACTGGGTCCCGATTCGGGGCTGCTGACTCTGACCCGCGAAGGCACGATTTACCTGGCACGGGAACTGGATGTGGGTTATCGCATGCTCGAGTCGTCCACGACCACCGCCGACAGTGGTGGAGGATTGCAACTGGAGGCCGGGAGCTCACCGGACCAGCAGCGCGCCTTTGACACCATCGTACTGGAAGTGCAGCGTTCGCTGGATTACTTCGAAAGCCATTTCGGCCTGCCGCCCATCGGCCATCTGATACTCGCTCCAACCCCGGCACCGTTACCGGAATTGCTCGACTACATGGGCAGTAACCTGGGGGTTCAGATCAAGCCGCTGGAACTGGGTGAATTGCTGGAGGCCGAGGCTCTGCCGGATCGCAGCATCCAGGCCGAGACCTTGCTGGCCATCGGAGCCGCCCTGCGGGAGCCGGGAACATGATGACGAACCAGCAGATCAATCTCTATCAGGATCTCTTCCGCGAACAACAACTGCTGGTTTCGGCGCGGCAGGTCGCCCAGGCGTTGCTGGCACTGATCGTGTTGTTGGCCCTGGTCTCCGGTTTCATGCAGTGGCAGCACCAGGGGCTCAAGGCCGAGCTGGCCGAACGCGAACAACGCAAGGCCAATCTGGAACAACAGGTGGCGACACTGCGCGAGAAACTCGCGGCCCGCGAGGGCGATCAACAGCTGCAGCAGGCGGTCGAGGCGTTGAATAACGAGCTGGCGGCCAAGCAACAGATTCTGCAGGCGCTGTCCGGCAAACGTTTCGGCAATACCGAAGGTTTCGTGGAACAGTTGACCGGCCTGGCGCGCCAGCGCATCGACGGGCTGTGGCTGACCGAACTGGCCCTGGGGCAGGGCGGCACGCGCCTGGATATGCAGGGGCGCAGTCTCAAGCCCGAGTATGTGCCCAATTATCTGCAGAAGCTGTCCGCGGAAACCATCTTCGCCGGCACCGAGTTCGATAATTTCAGTATCCGTCGTAACGCGGACCAGCCCCGATACATGGACTTTCAGTTGCAGAGCCGGGTGAAGCAGGAGTCGTCCGAATGAAACAGACACTGCAACACTGGGCCGAACGCTTTGATGCGCTGACGTTACGCGAGCGGTTGATTCTGGGGGTGGGTGCCCTGCTGGTGATCGGTATCCTGTGGCTCGAATTTATTTATCTGGCCCAGGCCGGGCAAAACGAGCGCCTGGGCAATCGCATACAGACTGCCGATTCGCAAATTTCGGCCCTCGAACAACAGATTGCGGCGATGAACAGCGAGTCGGCACGCGATCCCGATCAGGCCAACCGTCGGCGTCAGGAAAAATTGCAGGAGCAACTGGCCGAGGTCGATGCCCGCTTGCAGGAAAAAACCGCCAGCCTGATCAGTCCGGCGCAGATGGCGCAGGTGCTGGAGGCAGTGTTGACGCAGAAGACCGATCTCAAGTTGATTGCGGTGCGCAATCTACCGATTCAGCCGTTGCTCGAATTATCCGCCGATGCCGAAGATGACTATCCCGACTCCGGCGTTTATCGCCACGGGATGCAAATCGAATTCAGTGGCAGCTATCTGAGTACGCTGGAGTATCTTCAGGCCTTGCAGGAACTGGAATGGGATTTTTACTGGGACAGCCTGCAACTGCAGGTAAAAAGTTATCCGGTTTCCCGTGTGACCATCACCGTGCATACGCTGAGTCTCAAAGAGGGCTGGATCGGTGTTTGACAGAATCGCCAGCGGGTTGTTGATGTTGGGGCTGGTGTTCGCCGCGCCGGTGGGCGCGCAGCTGGATGATCCGACCCGCCCGCCGGGCTATCGACTGTATGTGCCGGGCGGAAAATCGGCGGCGCCCAGCTGGCATGTGGATACGATCAAGATCGGCGAGCGACAACGTATCGCCGTGATCAATGGCAAGCGCGTCCGTGAGGGTGACAGCGTCAGCGGCGCCAGGGTGCTGGCGATCCAGCCGGGCTATGTGCAGTTGCGCTACAAACAGGAAGACATGGTCATCCGGCTCATACCGGGTGGCATTCGCAAACAGTTTCGCTAGATAACGAACGCGGCCTGGCCGCGGAGCAGGCAATCGTGCTGGAAAACGCTATGACAAAAACATTGAAAATGACGCTTATCGCAGGTTGCATCGCGCAGCTGGCCGCCTGCGCGGGGACCCAGCCGCCACCGGCGACGCTGGCGTCGATTGATGAGGCGCTCAACGAAGCGGGAGCCCGCTCCACCGATCGGCAGGGTGATGCGCCGGCCAGTATCAGCGAGGCGCTGATGCCGGAGTTCAACCTGCAGTTACCGGACAGCAGCGGTATCGATACCGAACCGCGCTTCGATATCAAGGTCAATCGCGCCGACGCGCGGCGTTTTTTCATGGAGCTGGTCGAAGGCACCCCGCACAATATGGTGATGCACCCGGACGTGGATGGGCGTATTACCCTGGATTTGAAGAATGTGACCGTGGCGGATGTGATGGAAGTGGTGCGCGATGTCTATGGCTATGATTACGACCAGACGCGGACCGGTTTCAAAGTGTTTCCCAACACCCTGACCTCGCGCATCTTCAAACTCGATTATCTGGATATCAAGCGCAAGGGCGTCTCCAACCTGCGGGTCAGTTCCGGGCAGGTCACCGAGAACGCACCGGCCAGTGGTACCGGGCGTACCGGCGGACTGGCCGGTGGCGGTTTTGGCGGAGCAGGGAATGTTAACCAGCCCGGTGGTCAGCGTAACAGTCTGTCGGGCAGTTCCATTAATACCGAATCCGAGTCGGATTTCTGGAAGGATATGGAATCCGCCCTGAAGACCATCGTGGGTAACAAGGAAGGGCGCAATGTGGTGGTCAATCGCCAGTCCGGGCTGGTCGTGGTCAATGCCATGCCGGCGGAATTGCGTGCGGTGGAACGCTTTATCAAATCCACGCAAGATGTGGTACAGCGGCAGGTGATCCTGGAGGCCAAGATCATCGAGGTCGAACTCAATGACCGGTTCCAGAGTGGCATCAACTGGTCGGCCCTGCACGATACGGCCAATAACAGCTTTCTGGCTAACCAGACCGGTGGCGGCAGTATATTCGGTGGCTCGGGCGTGGCGGATACTGCCGGGAGCGACGGGAATCTCAATCCCGGTTCCCTGAACCAGGTGGACGCCTCGGCAGCCTCCGCCTTTGGTGGTGTTTTCTCCGTGGCGCTGAACATCGGCAATGATTTTGCCGCCTTTATCGAGCTGCTCAAGACCCAGGGCGATGTACAGGTCCTGTCCAGTCCCAAGGTGTCGACCATTAACAACCAGAAGGCTGTCATCAAGGTGGGCGAGGACGAGTTCTTTATCACTGACGTCGCCTCCAATACCGACATTACCACCGGCACCTCGACCACCAGCAGTAACGTGGAACTGACGCCGTTCTTCAGCGGGGTGGCCCTGGATGTGATTCCGCAGATCAGCGATGACGGCAATATCATTTTGCATATTCATCCCTCGGTCAGCACGGTGACCGAGAAAACCAAAAACATCAGTGTTTCCTCGACCACCAGTTTCAGCGTACCGCTGGCGATCAGTACCATTCGCGAATCGGACAGTATCATCCGCGCGCGCAGCGGCCAGGTGGTTGTCATTGGCGGGCTGATGCAGGATTCGGTCAGCGATGAGGATGCCTCGGTGCCGTTGCTCGGCGACCTGCCGTTGATCGGCGGTCTGTTCCGCCATACCCGCGAAGTGACCACCAAGAGCGAGCTGGTGATTTTGCTCAAGCCGGTACTGGTCGAGGGAGACGAAACCTGGTCCGATGCGGTACGTTCCTCGCAGGAACGGATCCGGCAGATTCGTAACGGACGCTAGATAACGGAAATGGGCGCAATAACATGATGTATCTGCAACATTTCGGACTGCGGGAAGCGCCCTTTTCCATTACCCCGGATACGGCCTATTTTTTCTCTTACGGCCATTATGCCGATGCCCTGAATACGTTACTGGTGGCCCTGCGCAGCGGCGAGGGGTTTATCAAGGTCACCGGCGAGGTCGGTACCGGTAAAACCTTACTGTGTCGCAAGCTGCTCAACACCATGGACAAGGATTTTGTCTCGGCCTACATTCCCAATCCCCAGTTGAGTCCCTATGGCCTGCAGGCCGGGGTGGCCGCGGAACTGGGTATTGCCCTGTCCAACCGGCCCTACGGGCATCATCAATTACAGAAAATGATCACGGATCGGCTGATCGAGTTGACCAGTGAAGGCAAGAAAGTCGTGTTGTGTCTTGATGAGGCACAGGCCATGCCGACCGAAACGCTGGAGACCCTGCGCCTGTTGACCAACCTGGAAACCGAGAAATACAAACTGTTGCAGGTGGTCCTGTTCGGCCAGCCGGAACTGGACGAGCGCCTCAACACACGCCAGGTTCGCCAGCTCAAACAACGCATTACCTTTTCCTATCGACTGGAGCCGATCGATCGCGAAGGACTCGATTCCTATGTTTCCCATCGACTGGTGGTGGCCGGCTACCAGGGGGGCGCGCTGTTCGAGCACAGGGCGATGCGAACATTGTATAAATGCAGTCGCGGTATACCGCGTTTGATCAATATTCTGTCCCACAAGGCGATGATGGCGGCCTACGGACGGGGCGATATCACTGTCGATGAGCAACATATGCGCCTGGCGGTCAAAGACACCGAGGATGCGCAGCTGTCGCATCCACCACGCCGGCACTGGCCATGGTGGCTGGCGGCGGCCACGGTGCTGGTTTCGGTTGCCTTGTTTTATTGGCAGGGGGACAGGTTGCCGGGAGTCAGTTTATGAGCCTGATTAACCAGATGCTCAAGGATCTGGAAAAGCGTCGCGCCGATTCGGTGACATCCCCGGATGGCTCGTTAAAAGGCGTGAATCGTTACAGCGTGGCGCGCCGGCGCCCGTCCTATCTGGTTTATGCCCTGAGCGCTGCGCTGGTGTTGCTGGTGGCGGTGGTCGGTGTGCTCGGCTGGTTCTATCTCAATACACCGCAACCGACCGGGACGGGCGCACCGCCGATCGCCATGGCCCCGGCGGTCGAAACCGGCCCGTTGCCACAAGTGAACAGCGGGCAACCTGCCCCGCCCGCCGAAAGCGTCACGTCCGACTCGGTAACGGCGGAGCGGGATTCGACAGAGGAACAAATCGCGTCCCAAACCGTGGCCCCGGCGCCGAGCCAAACGGCAGCAAAGCCGAAGCCGGCATCTGAACCGGACCCCGAACCCGCTTCGCGCCGGGTTGAACGCGAGTCGACACAGACCGCAACGGCGACCGATGAATCGTCGCAGCAGGTCACCAAGCGCAATCGGCCATTGAGCGATGAACAGCGTGCGGAACTGGCCTATAAACAGGGATATCAATTACTCGGCCGGGAGCAAAGTGAAGCCGGCGAACGCCACTTGCGGGAAGCCTTGCAGTATTACCGGCAACACCACCGGGCCCGGGAATTGCTGGCCGGGGTGTATATTAAAAGCGGGCGCTATGTGGAAGCGGCCGCCCTGCTGAAAGAGGGCGTCGCTCTGGCGCCGCAGAACAGCCTGTTTGCCAAGCTCTATGCCCGCGTGCTGCTCAAGCAGGACAAGCCGGCACAGGCGATCGCGGTACTCGAACACCAGCCGCCACCACTGGGGGTGGACAGCGATTATCATGCCCTGCTGGCGGCGATCTATCAGCAGTCGGGCGACCATCTCAAAGCGGCGGCAACCTACCGGGACCTGTTGCGGGTCAATCCCCGTCAGGGCAACTGGTGGATCGGGTTAGGGATTTCCCTGGAACAACTGGAGAAATATACCGAGGCCCGCTCGGCTTATGAACGGGCCAGGAACGGTCCCGGTCTATCGGAAAACCTTAAAGAGTATGTCGCCAAACGACTTAATGCACTGGCGGCGGCAGGATTGTAAATTCTGCGTTAAGTCGCGTTTTGTGTATGGTTCGCGGTTGCGGGCTGTTCTATAATCAGTTCAACGAATTCTTGCCGACCTTACCTTGCCCATGTTTTTGAACAAGCATCTCAATGCCGGATTACTCAGTGTTGCCGCGAGCCTGCTGCTCGTGGCACCGCCGCTGTTGGCCGGGGAGCATGAGCCGGGCTACTTGCCGCAGTTTCGTCTGAATCTGGATGACGACACCCGGCGGGCCCTGCAGATGCGGGACGACAGCGAGTCACACCAGGCTATCCTGCAGCCCCGGTTACACAATGTGGACTCGCTGCCGGCATCCTCCGGTTCGGCCAACCGCCTGCAGCAATATGATGCCCGGTTGTTCTACCCGGTCAGTACGGCGCACGGTATGTCACTGGACCTGGGGCTGAACATCAAGTATCTCGATGCGGTGGGGCGTTATCCGCAGGCGGAAGGTCAGTTCAGCGTGCACAATTTCAACCAGGCCATTCCCATGTTTTATGCCACTGCCCTGTTCGAGCTGCCGTTCGACGGGTTATCCGCGTCGCTGGAAGGCAGCCATCGCGATAGTGAAAGGGCCCGCGCGTTCGATTACCAGGCCAAGCTGCAATATAAATGGCATCGCGGCCTCGGCCTCGAAGGCGGCTGGCGCCATCAGCAATATTCCCTGGATAACGGCCAGACCATCCCCGGCCTGGAATATGAATCCCGGGGCGTCTTCCTCGACCTGTTCATGGATTTCTGATTGTTCATGCCGATTTTTCTGGCAGTTGACCGTCGTAAATTGCAAGTCGTAAGTCGTAACATGCCGTAGATCTCGCTGGCGATAGCTACAAAAAAGTTGGCAGTCGTCAGATGGCAGTTGACAGTCGTAAATCGTAAGTCATAAGTCACTAGTCGTAACATGGTGTAGGTCACGCTGGCGATAGCTACAAAAAAAGTTGGCAGTCGTCAGATGGCAGTTGACAGTCGTAAATCGTAAGTCACTAGGCGTAACATGGTGTAGGTCATGCTGGCGATAGCCTGCGTGACATCTGGTTGATAGGGGATGCCAGGTAGCGCTGCGCGCAACCTGGCCTACAAACTGTTTTTTCAGTGTTGTTCGGTGTATTCCGTGTTTCGGTGGTTATGTCCTTGTTGGGCTTCGTTTTATTCAGCGCACTACACTTAATCATTATTCCCTTTGCGTGCTCCGCGTCTTTGCGTGCTTGGCGTTAATTCCAGCACCTGTCACAAGGTTCTGCGTGGAAAGTCAGCCCGGGCAATCGCGATGACGGTGATCGACCCGGCGCCGGCGCGTTGCAGGCAATGGGCCAGCTCATTGACGGTATGACCGCTGGTGACCACGTCATCGATGATCCCAATCGCGCAACCCTGCAGATCGGCCCCGGTGTGAAACGCCCGGCGCAGATTCGTTGCCCGTTCTGCCAGGGGCAGGTTGCTCTGGACGGCGGTCGGGCGTACCCGCTGACAGATCTGGCTCAGCATGGGTAATCGGTACTGCCGGGCAAGGAAACGGCCGAGCTCCAGGGACTGGTTATAGCCCCGTTCCCGCAGGCGTTGCGGATGCAGCGGGACCGGTAACAGGGCATCCAGTGTCGAAATTGACTTCGGTGGCAGACGCTGTGCCAGCAGTTCGCCCAGCAGGCGGGCATACTGCAGCCGCTGGCGGAACTTGAATGCGGTGATCAGCTGATCGATGGGTCGCGCGTAAATGAACGGGGCCAGCGCCTGCTGATAGCGCGGCGGGCGGGCAAGACACTGGCCGCATTCGGTCTGGCCGGGCGCGACGGGCAGGGCGCAACGGCGACAGGCGTGATGATTGTGCGGCAGGGCGGCGAGACAGTCACGACACAGGGGCTGACCGCTCGCCAGCGGTGCGTGGCAGAGCCAGCAAATCGGCCGAAACAGGTCGAAATTTAACCAGTTGTTCACTTTGCGCATCCTTGCGAGTTGACACCGGCGGTGGGGTGTCTATCATGCGGTTCCTTGCCCCCAGTCTAGCCGAGAGTGATCCATCGTGGAATCGCAAAACAGCACTTCCAGCCAGTTTATCAGTGCTGAGAGTTGTCGCCGCATGGCGCGTCTGTTCAATTTCGGCAACATAATTGCTGTGACGCCGGGGCTGATCATGGCGCCCTGGATCCTGCTGGGGGAGCCGGCCGCCATGACCCTGATTTTCATGTTTATTCTGATGGTGGTGCCGCCGATTTTGTGGTTTGGCGTCTCCATCGCGGTCTATACCATCGCCCGCCACCATCCCAACGAGCGGGTCGGTCATTACACACAGCAGGCGGCATACCGGTTTTACGGCGCCTTTGGCATCGTCATTCCGGTGGGCACCTTTTATGGCACCCAGTGGCAGTTGTGGATCATCACCGGCGGTATTGTCGCGCTGATTCTGATCCCCTGGTCACTGTGGGATCTGTATCGCATTCAACAAGAACCCTGGCAAGACACGTACGGGGAAGGGGAGACCTGAAATGACACAAACCGCCAGCGCCACCACGCGTGATAACAATCTTCGTCATGACTGGCAGGTCGAGGAGATCGATGGCCTGTTCAACCTGCCATTCAATGATCTGCTGTTTCATGCTCAGCAGGTCCACCGTCATTATTTCGATCCCAACCAGGTGCAGGTCAGCACGCTGCTGAGCATCAAGACCGGTAAATGCCCCGAGGATTGCGGCTATTGTCCGCAAAGCATTCGCTACGATACCGGGCTGGAAGTCGAACCGCTCATGCCCCTGGACGAGGTGATTGAATCGGCGAAAGCGGCCAGGGCCAACGGCTCCAGCCGCTTTTGTATGGGCGCGGCCTGGCGCAGTCCCAAGGATCTGGACCCGGTGATCGAGATGGTCAGGGCGGTCAAGGAGCTGGGGCTGGAA
>CAYOOC010000015.1:0-49825 GCA_964405505.1 uncultured Thiohalophilus sp. | reverse complement strand
CTTTGCGCCTCCGCGTTCTTTGCGTTATTTCCAGTCTGTTGAATAAAAGAGAAGATTTACCTTGGCTGCCTGGCCCGGTACGATCGCCTGTCTTACGAGAATAGATTTGAAGCGTGGAGAATATGTGATGCGGTATGTAGCAGGCCTGATCTTAATGGTTCTTGTGCAGCTGGCCGGGGCGCATGATGAGCCGCAGATTGATAAGGAACTGTGGTGGAGTGAGGCCTGGTGGAACGAGGGGGTAATCGAGGCGCCGCGCAATTACGAGGTGGTGGTTGAGGAGCACAGCTATGAAAGCGACGGGGTGACGATCCCTGCCATGCTGGCGCGACCGAAACAGGCCGGCAAGTTTCCGGCGGTATTGTTTCAGCACGGTCGGCGCGGGCTGGATGATCTGATCCGGCGTCACGTCAGGCGCCTGGCGGCCCGGGGTTTCGTGGTGCTGGCGCCGGATATCTATCAGGCGCATTTTATCGGCACTCACCCGATCGAACACGATTATGCACTGGAGAAGGACGTCAACCGGGGTGTCGACGCCCTGCTGGCGCGCCAGGACATCAGCGGTGACCGGATCTGTCTTTATTCCCATACCCGGGGCGGGTATTACACGCTGAAGGTGGCTACCACGTTCGGGCGTCAGAAGTCGGAGGTGGCCTGTTATGTTTCCTATTATCCGCACCTGCAGGATCCTAATGCCCCGGAGCCGCTGCAGGTCTACGGGTTTGCCGAGGAAGTCGATCAGCTGAAAATCCCCGTACTGGTCTTTATCGGCGAGCAGGAGCAGTACCAGCGCCGGCGGGTCATCGAAAGCAGCATTGAATCCCTGCAGGAGGCCGACAAGCCGGCCCGGCTGATTGTCTATCCGGGCGTCGGGCGGGGTTTCGACTTTCGTCCCGAAAGCGTGCGCACCTTCGCCGATGATCTGGCCTCGAAGGACGCCATCCAGCGTGCCGCCGACTTCATGCGCCGCCACCTGGGAGCGCATTAGCCCACAGGGAGAGGGGATCACCGACGACACTGAACGGCCACCGAAAACACCGAAACGAACGGTCTGGCCGTTAGTGAGACACGTCTTGATTCGGTGTCTTCAGTGGTCCTCGGTGTTTTCGGTGGTTATTTGCTGTGCCCTCACGGGCAGCACGTAGCCGGAGGACGGCGGCGGATCGAGCCCCCGGGATGAACATTTTTTGCTCCGATTGCGTTAGAATTGGCAATTATGAATATGAAATACAAAACCGACGATCTGCGGATTACCGCGCTCAAGGAGGTCATTCCGCCGGTGCAGCTGCACGGCGACTGTCCGATGACCGATGCCGCCTCAAAGCTCATCTTCGAGACCCGTACCGCGATCCATAATATTCTGCGTGGTCGCGATGACCGCATTCTGGTGATCATTGGCCCTTGCTCTGTGCATGATCCGGAAGCCGCGGTCGAATACGCCGGGCGCCTGAAGGCGCTGCGCGAGGAGCTGGGCGAGGATTTGCTGATCGTTATGCGGGTCTATTTCGAAAAGCCACGCACCACCGTCGGCTGGAAAGGGCTGATCAACGATCCGGATCTGGATGAGAGTTTCAACATCAACAAGGGACTGCACCTGGCGCGCACGCTGCTGCTGGATGTGAACAACCTGGGCGTGCCGGCCGGAACTGAATTTCTGGATTTGATTACGCCGCAGTATATTGCGGATCTGGTCAGCTGGGGCGCGATCGGTGCGCGCACGACCGAAAGCCAGGTTCATCGTGAGCTGGCCTCCGGGCTCTCCTCGCCGGTCGGCTTCAAAAACGGCACGGATGGGACGCTCAAGATCGCCATTGATGCGATTCGCGCCGCCAGTCAGCCACACAATTTCCTGTCACTGACCAAGGCGGGCCATTCGGCCATTTTCGCCACCACCGGCAATGAAGACTGTCATATTATTCTGCGCGGCGGTAAACAGCCCAATTATGATACCGCCAGTATCGACGCGGCCTGCCAGGAACTGCGTGAAGCCGGGCTGGAAGAGAAGGTGATGATTGACTTCAGCCACGCCAACAGTCAGAAGCAGCATATGCGGCAACTGGATGTGGCTCACGATGTCGCCGGGCAAATCGCCGCCGGTGATCAGCGTATTATGGGCGCGATGATCGAAAGCCATCTGATTGGCGGGCGCCAGGATGTCGAGGATGACAAATCACTGGTTTATGGGCAGAGCATCACCGATGCCTGTATCGGCTGGGAAGAGAGCGAGGAACTGCTCAGGGAACTGGCCAGTGCAGTGCGCCAGCGGCGCAAGCACAAAGCCGCCTGAAAAACCGGTACCCAGTTACTTAGTACTCAGTACTGAGTACTCTGTTTTCCAGCCACGTGACCAGCTCATCGAACGGCAGGGCATCGGCATAGTAGCTGCCCTGTGCCTGATCGCAGCCGAGTTCGCGCAGCATTCCGGCAATTTCGCGGCTTTCGACCCCTTCGCCAACTACCGTCAGTCCCAGGTCGTGAGACAGATCGATGATGGCGCGCACCATGGATGAATCACCCGCTTGTCTGTCCATGGACTTGATAAAACTCTTGTCAATTTTGACTTCGCTGATCGGCAGGCGCTTGAGATAAGCCATGGATGAATAACCGGTTCCAAAATCATCGATCGAGAAACGAATACCGAGATCATGCAGCTGATGCAATGTATGCAGGGCACGTTTATGGTTGACCATCATGGCCGTTTCGGTGATCTCGAGTATGATTCGGGAGGGTTCGACCCGATACTGTTCGAGCAGCCGGCGTAAATGGTCGACGATATCGGGGTCCTGCAGGTTCCAGACCGACAGGTTGATTGCCATTTTCAGATCGATCCCCTGCTCCTGTAGCAGACAGCTTGTTCGAAGTGCCTCTTCCATTACCCACCAGGTGAGTGAATTGATCAGGCCGGTATTTTCGGCAATATGAATAAACCGGCTGGTGGCGATATGGCCATGATCGGGATGTTCCCAGCGGGCCAGCGCTTCCAGGCTGACAGACTGTTCATTTTTGAGATCCACCTTGGGCTGAAAGTACAGTTGAATATTCCGGTTTTCCAGATCGGTGCGCAGGTCGTTAACCAGTTTGAGCTGTTCCAGTGTGCTGGTGTTGTGCGTTTCATCATAAATCGCAATGCCGGTACCGATACGCTTGGCCGCGTACATGGCCATTTCTCCGTGACGAATCAGGTTGATCGCGTTCAGGGCATGTTCGGGGTAAAATGCCACGCCAATACTGGCACCCAGATAAAACTCGTGTCCCTCAAGTAAAAAGCCTTCGCTCATGCTTTCCTGAATGCGCGTGGTTGTGGCCAGTACGGCCTGTTGTGATACGCCGTCCAGCAGCAGGGCGAACTCATCACTGACGATGCGTGCCAGAATATCATCAGATCGGATGGCGTCGCGCAACCGATCGGCGAACTGGCAAAGCAACGTATCACCGGCATAATGGCCCAGCGTGTCATTGATTTCCTTGAGGCGGTTTATGTCAATAATGACCAACGCGATACATTCGCCTTGCGGCAGATTTCTTTTCAGGCGTTGCTCGGTCTGCTCTACCAGAAAAGTCCGGTTTGGCAAACCGGTCAGGCCGTCGTGCAGGGTCTGGTGTTTCAGCTCCTGACGCTGGCGTTCAAGTCGCTGGTAAAGCGAGGTCAGGATCGTCGCGCCCCATAAGGCTAGTAGCAGCAAAATAAGACTGGCAATGGCGAGTGGGAGGCCCGAGCTTTTCAGGAAAGAGGCAAAACCGCTTTTTTCGATCCGGCGCAACAGATAAATGGAAAGAGAGCTGTCGGGTACAGCCTGTCTGGACCAGAGCAGGTACTGCTTACCGGTGTCGATGTGACCTTCACTGACGCGGCTACCAAGAACAAGTTGAAGCGTTGGCGTATCGATTTTTTGCTCTGCGGATCTGAACAGGATGCTTTTCTGCGAGTCGGTCACCAACAGGTTATAGTCCGTCATTTGCTGATGCTGATGGGCCCGCTCGAGCAGGGGGCGCATCTCGGCAAGTTCCAGACCACTGACCATGGCGGCCAGTTGTCTGGCGCCGGCGGAAGTGGAGTGATTGAGTTCATCCAGCTGGGCCGTGCGGGTGGCCTGATAGGTGATATAGCCAAACAGGGTTATACCAAACAGCGAGGCGCTGATAAATCCGAGAAAAAGTTTGCTGCCGAGACTCATGATGAGTTATCCGGGTCCTTCCTTATGCTGGTGGTGGCCAGGATGCAGAGTGAACAGACAGCCAAAGCGCCGCGACAGGATCGCGCGGCCTGAACCGGCCGAGTAATCAATTAATAATAACATTATTAAAAGCCTGTGTGACGCCAGGACAGGGGAATGCTGCCTATAAACTGTTACCTCTGTCGGTTACCTTTTCCGCATCCAGAGGGGAGTGTGTTTTATAGCTCATACCTAACCGTGGCGCTCGGTCATTCCTATCAAGCGATACAAAAAGCAGGCGGCGGATGACGTATGGCATATTGCGGGGTATCTTGTCACTGTAGTGCGTCAATGTTGGCACGGTCAGTGCAAATCTGCTATATACATAAAATAATTGATTGAATCCATCGGGCAAGCGATTGCCTGGGTATAAAAAAGAAGAGTTCGGGTTAAATTAGTTCGGGGGTTGGGTAACCGTGCGTATCGCGCTGGTGGAAGATGATCCGGCTATGGCGGAACTGCTTTCCCTGTGGCTGGAAGAGGCCGGGCATGAGTGCCTCAGCTATCAGGAAGGGCAGGACTTTGTCCGCCAGGCCAGAAACGAGAGCTTTGATGTGGTGCTGCTGGACTGGTTTTTGCCAAACCTGTCCGGCGAAGAGGTGCTTGTGCGCCTGAAACGGCAGCCCGAATGGGATACGCCTATCGTTTTCGTGACCGCCCGGGATTCCGAAGAGGATATGGTCAGAATGCTTAACCAGGGGGCCGATGACTACCTGGTCAAGCCGATTCACCAGCCGGTGTTACTGGCCCGCATTAATGCCGTCACGCGCCGCTCGCACCGGGCGAACCCGCAGGATGTGCTGACCCTCAATGAATTTAAAATCGACCAGGAGTCGCGCCTGATTACCCGCCACGGCGAGCCGGTGAAACTGACGGAAAAGGAGTTCAAGCTGGTGACCCTGATTTTCCATAATGTCGGGCGCCTGCTCTCCCGGGATCATATCCTCTCCTCGGTCTGGGGGTATGATGCCAGCCTCAATACCCGCACCGTGGATACGCATATGAGCCGGATCCGCAAAAAACTCGAGCTGTTTCCCGAGCAGGGCTGGCGGCTGAGCTCCATCTACCACCAGGGCTATCGGCTGGAGCAGATTCACCCCGAAGAACAGGGCTCTGCCGCCGGCTGAGGGGATCCGCTCGCCCGGCGCCGGTGGTGCCATCCTTGCGCTTATTTTCCGTGTTTTCAGTGACTTCGGTGCCTGCGGGGGTTAACCCCGGTGCCGCTTTGGGGCATCTCGTCCAGTCGCGATGAAATCCTGCCGGGAGAGTGAAATATCTTGCCTGTTTTTCGTCCAGTTCCCGTATAATGCGCCCCTTTTGCCGACCCCGTTGGAGAACTTTTGTGATCGAGAATCTGCGCAACATCGCCATTATTGCCCACGTTGACCATGGCAAGACCACCCTGGTGGATAAGCTGCTGGCCCAGTCCGGGACGCTGGAGAGCCGGGGGGAGGTGCAGGAGCGGATCATGGACTCCAACGATCTGGAAAAAGAGCGCGGCATCACCATCCTGGCCAAGAACACCGCCATCAAGTGGGGGGATTATCGGATCAATATCGTCGACACTCCCGGCCACGCCGATTTCGGCGGCGAGGTGGAACGGGTGCTGTCGATGGTCGACTCGGTATTACTGCTGGTGGACGCGGTGGACGGGCCCATGCCCCAGACCCGCTTTGTCACCGAGAAAGCCCTGGCCCGCGGTCTCAAGCCGATCGTGGTCATCAACAAGATCGACCGCCCCGGCGCGCGCCCCGACTGGGTGCTGGACCAGACCTTCGATCTGTTCGACCGCCTGGGTGCCTCCGATGAGCAGCTCGATTTCCCCGTGGTCTATGCCTCGGCCCTGAACGGCTATGCCGGGCTGGATTCGGAGGTGCGCGAGGGGGATATGACCCCGCTGTTCCAGGCCATTGTCGACCGGGTCAGTTATCCCGACGTGGATCCCGACGCCCCGCTGCAGATGCAGATCAGCCAGCTCGACTACAACAGCTATGTCGGGGTCATCGGTATCGGCCGTATCACCCGCGGCAAGCTGCGCACCAACACCAACGTGGTCATCATCGATCGTGATGGCAAGCGGCGTAACGGCCGGGTTCAGCAGGTGCTGGGCTTTCTGGGGCTGGAACGCCTGGAAGTGCCGGAGGCCGAGGCCGGGGATATCGTCGCCATCACCGGGATCGACGGCATGAATATCTCCGACACCCTGTGCGACCCGTCCAACGTGGAAGCCCTGCCGGCCCTGCTGGTGGATGAGCCGACCGTGAGCGTGATGTTCGTGGTCAACAACTCGCCCTTCGCCGGGCAGGATGGCAAGTTCGTCACCTCGCGCCAGATCCAGGAGCGCCTGGAGCGGGAGCTGATCCACAACGTCGCGCTGCGCGTCGAGCCCACCGGCGATCCGGACAAGTTCCGGGTTTCCGGCCGCGGTGAGCTGCATTTGTCGATCCTGATCGAGAACATGCGCCGCGAAGGCTACGAACTGGGCGTCTCCCGTCCCGAGGTGATCTATCGCGAGGTGGATGGCCAGCGCCACGAACCTTACGAGCAGCTGACCGTGGATGTGGAAGAGCAGCACCAGGGCGGGGTGATGGAAAAGCTCGGCCAGCGCGGCGCCGAACTCAACAACATGGCACCCGACGGCAAGGGCCGGGTGCGGCTTGACTTCATTATTCCCTCGCGCGGGCTGATCGGTTTTCGTACCGAGTTTCTCACCGCCACCCAGGGCACCGGCCTGCTCTACAGCGTCTTCGATCACTATGGCCCGCTGCGCAGCGGCGATTTCGGCCAGCGTACCAACGGCGTGCTGATCGCCAATGCCAACGGCAAGGCGCTCGCTTATGCACTGTACAACCTGCAGGAGCGCGGCCGGATGTTCATCGGTCACGGCACCGATGTCTACGAAGGCATGATCATCGGTATCCACTCGCGCGATAACGATCTGGTGGTCAACCCGCTCAAGGCCAAGCAGCTCACCAACGTGCGCGCCGCCGGGACCGACGAGAACATCGTGCTGACCCCGCCCATCAAGCTTACCCTGGAGCAGGCGCTGGAGTTCATCGACGACGATGAACTGGTGGAAGTGACCCCCAACCATATTCGCCTGCGCAAGAAGTTCCTCAAGGAACACGAGCGCAAGAAGGCGGCGCGCGCCAGCTAGGTAAAGTGAGCCGGAGGCTCGCGCACATGCGCTGCATTGTGCTGCGCTGTCATCCGGCTGTCATACCGGCAATCTAGATTTAGTGTGAGATTTTGCCCGCCATGTGGCGGAGCGTGGTTCACCCGACAAGATTGCCGATGCCTGTTTCTGCCACCTCAACCGACTCTTCTGCCAGCAAACCAGAGCCTGCTCTGCTGGAGGAGTTTGTCCGGATTATCGAGCAATCCCGTTTTGCCTCGTTATATCAGCCGATTATCGATCTGGAACAACAACGCATAGTTGGTTATGAAGGCTTGATCCGGGGGCCCTCGGCCAGTGTGTTTCACAATCCACAGTCGCTGTTTGAATTCGCCAGCCAATGGAGCTATCTGAGCGAGCTGGACCTGGCCTGCCGACAGTTCATCATCGAGCAGTTCCATCGGCTGACGCTCAGGGGCAAGATGTTTATCAATTGCGCACCGGCGGTGTTGCTCGATGCGGATCATCCGCATGGTAAGACGCTGGCTACGTTGCGACGGCTGGGTATCAGCCCCGAATCGGTAGTAATCGAGCTGACCGAGCAGCATCCGCTGGATGATTACGAGCTGTTACGCGAAGCGCTGCATTACTATCGTTCCATGGGTTTTGAGATTGCGATAGATGACTTCGGTGCCGGTTATGCGGGATTGCGCATGTGGTCCGAGTTACGTCCCGACTACGTCAAGATTGATCGCCACTTTATCCAGGGGATTAACGAGGACCCTGTCAAAAAAGAGTTTGTTCGCTCGATTCTGGATATTGCCCAGGGGCTGGAGTGCAAGGTGATTGCTGAAGGTATCGAAACCCAGGAAGAGTATCGAACAATATGCAATATGGGAATTACTCTCGGGCAGGGATATTACTTCGCACGACCGGCATCAACTCCCGTGACCTGTATCGATCACCTGTTATGTGACTGTCAACGGAGCGGGGATGTTCGCATGGGGATAGCCCGGCTTTCTGAGACCGTGGCCGGCATTTTGCGTAATGTCCCATCCCTGCCGCCATCCGCAAGTCTGGATCAGGTAGTAGACCTGTTTCACTCTACTTCGAGTCTGCATTCCCTGCCGATTATCGATGAACAGAGTCGGCCTGTTGGTATGGTGCGTCGTTCCAAATTGATGGATATATATGCCTCGAACCGCTATGGCCGGGAGCTTTACGGGCGCAAACCGATTGCCCGGTTTATGGACCGGGAACCGGTTGTGGTGGAACAGAACATGCGGATTGAGGAAGTCAGCCAGCTTGTTACCGACAGCATGCAGATTCACCTGGAAGATGAATTTATCATTACAGACGGTCAGAAATTGCTGGGGATCGGTCGAGTTGTCGATCTGTTGCGTAAAATCACCGACCTTCAGATTCGCAATGCGCGCCATGCCAACCCACTGACTCTGTTACCCGGCAATGTGCCCATCTATGAATTGCTGGACGACTTGATCAGGCAAAAAGCCACATTCGCGGTTGCCTATTGTGACCTGGATAATTTCAAGCCATTTAATGATGTATATGGTTATACGGCGGGTGATGAGGTATTGCAATGCCTTGCAGGGGTGATGGTGGAACAGACAGATGCAAAGCGGGACTTTGTCGGGCACATCGGCGGAGATGATTTCATCCTCATATTGAAAGGCGAGGAGTGGCAACAGATTTGCAGTAATATCCAGCAGGAATTTCACAGCCGGGTACCCCGCTTTTACAGTGCGGATGACCAGCAGGCAGCGGGGATTCGGGCCCGGAATCGACAGGGTCAGGAAAGTTTCTTCCCTTTGCTGACCGTCTCTATTGGGGTGGTCTTGCCGGATATCGAGTATTGCTATTCTCATCATGATATTGCCGCCATGGCGACCGCCGCCAAGCGGGAGGCCAAAGCACTTCAGGGCAGTCGGATTTTTGTCGATCGTCGACGTCGCCCCGGAAGTTAAGCCGTATTTCCCACGTGTGACACCTTGGCGCCGTCTGGTGAAGGCTTTATGATGGATCCCCATCAATAAAAAGCAAGTACACAAGGAGGCGGTCATGGTTGGTAAAAAGAATATCGTTTTCGGTTTTATTTATCTGGTTTTTACCGCGGCACTGGGCCTTGTCATGGTTGACAAATATGAAGCCTATGGCGCGGCGGTACAGGAAAAACAGTCCGCTGTCGGCCGTCTGCAGCAGCTGCAGACCAATGATTTCGAGGAGATGCTGGAGCCGTTGAGTGGCGAGGAAATCGCCAAGGCCAACACAGCCGGGGTGCTGTCGCTCAACAAGCTACTGAACCTGGAAAGTGAAATCGACGGCATCAAGGGTGGTGCGCACGCCCACGGTAACCTCGAATCGTTGCTGAATATCGCTGTCGGCGTGGTGCTCGGTTTTCTGGCGGTGAACGTCATCTTCAAGCAGGTGATCAGCTGGATTTTCATTGCCGGCGCACTGCTGCATTCGGGCATGCTCTATCTGGGGACTGTCTTTGGCCTGGGCTGGGCTAATACGATCCTGAATACCGGGATTGGCCCGTTTCTGATCCTGATCGGCCTGGCACTGGCCGGGATTGCCGCCGCCATGGGCTATCGGGGCGAACCGGTGAAAGACTAGGGCGGCCGAGTGGAGAATCTCTATCCGGCGATCAAGCCTTATGTGACACACAGCTTTGCCGTCGAGGCGCCGCATATCCTGCATGTGGAGGAGTGCGGCAGCCCCGAGGGCATTCCCGTGCTGTTCGTTCACGGTGGGCCGGGTTCCGGGTGTGAGGCGTATCATCGCCGGTTTTTCGATCCGGAGAAGTACCGTATTATCCTCTTCGATCAGCGCGGTGCGGGACATTCCACTCCGCACGCCTCGCTGGAAAACAACACCACCCGGGCACTGGTGGCGGACATGGAAGCGCTGCGCGAGTATCTGGGCATCGAACAGTGGGTCCTGTTCGGTGGCTCCTGGGGATCCACCCTGTCTCTGGTCTATGCCGAAGCCCATCCCGAACGGGTACTGGGTCTGATTCTGCGCGGTATCTTTTTGTGTCGGGCTGAGGAAATCCAGTGGTTTTATCAGCACGGTGCGCACCGCATATTTCCCGATTACTGGGAAGAATACCTGCGCCCGATTCCGCCCCAGGAGCGGGATGACATGCTGGGTGCCTATTACCGGCGTCTGACCGGCAATGATGATATAGCGCGGCTGACGGCCGCCAAATCCTGGTCGTTGTGGGAAGGACGCGCGGCGACGCTGCGCCCCAGCAAAGGGGTGCTGAACCATTTCGGGGATACCCACACGGCGCTCAGCCTGGCCCGGATCGAAGCCCACTATTTTATGCATAACGCCTTTTTGCGGGATAACCAGATCCTGGATGAGGCCGGGCGCCTCAAGGATATCCCCGGTTACATCGTGCACGGCCGCTATGACATGATCTGTCCTCTGGAAAATGCCTGGCAATTGCACCGCGCCTGGCCGCGGGCGCAGTTGTCGATCATTGCCGATGCCGGTCATGCGGCCTCGGAGCCGGGCATGGTCGACGCCCTGGTGCGAGCGACCCGCAAAATGGCCGATGAACTTGCCCCGGCATGATTGCCCTGATCCAGCGTGTCAGCACGGCCGCAGTGCATGTCCGGGGCGAGTCGATCGGGGAGATTGGCCCCGGTTTGCTGGCGTTAATCGGTATTGAGCAGGGGGATGGTAAGCCCCAGGTCGAGCGGCTTTTGCAACGCCTGCTCGGCTACCGGGTATTTGCCGATGCACAGGGTAAAATGAATCTGGGCCTGCAGGATATCGGCGGCGGGCTGTTGCTGGTGCCGCAGTTCACGCTTGCGGCTGATACCCGCAAAGGCATGCGTCCGAGTTTCAGTCGGGCCGCGGCACCTGATGAAGGCGAGCGGCTGTTCAACCTGTTGCTGGAACAGGCCCGCCAGCGACATTCCCCGGTTGCAGCGGGACGTTTTGGCGCGGATATGCAGGTCAGCCTGGTCAATGACGGGCCGGTGACCTTCTGGCTGCAGGTTCCGCCTGACACACAATAATGCGTGACAGGTGAACGGTTAGGCCTGGTGCGCGGTCTGGCCCGGGACGTCGCGTTTAAATCAATGGTGAGCAACGATGTATAAATTCTGGATTCCGCTACTTGTTTTAGTGTTTGTGGCCGGCTGCGAACAGCAGGCGCCACCGACCGAACAAATCTATCCCTGGCAGATTACCCGCCTGCCTGATGGTGGCAGTCGTGTCTTTGGTATCCAGTTCAACCATACAACCCTGGAAGGCGCCCGGAGGATTCTGGGCACACGTTATGACGAGGGGCTGTTCGAAAATCCGGATGGCAGCCTGTCGCTGGAGATCTATTTTAACGAAGTGACCCTGGGCGGCCTGAGCGGCAAATTTATCCTGCTGCTCGATGCCTCGCCGTCGCAACTGCAGGCAATCCGACAACGGGCTATCGGCAGCAAGCGAATGGAGAGCGGGGCCCGGCGCTATCACATGGCGCCAGCGGATCGTGAGCAGCTGGAGAGCATGCCGATCAGTGCGTTGAGTTATATCCCGTACACGAATCTTGACGAGGAAATGATTCGACAGCGATTCGGGCTGCCCGATGACATTATTCCCATAGAGCAAGGCAAGCGTCACTGGCTCTATCCGGATAAGGGGCTGGACCTGCTGCTGGACGAGGATGGCAAGGAGCTGCTGCAGTATGTGGCACCCAGGGATTTCGAACGGGTGCGCCAGCCTTTGCTCAGACAGATTGATTCCTGAGCTCGCACGTTTTTGCGAGTAAATAATCGATACGGTTCCGGCCGGACTGCTTGGCCTGATACAGCGCCTTGTCAGCCTGTTGTAGTAAATGGTGTGCGGCAGGCTGGGGGGCAATATCCGGGTTGCCGGCCAGGCTGGCACAACCGATGGAAATGGTGAGCTGTAACGGCTGACCATCCGCGTCCCGCGGCTGATGCCGGGCAATCGAGGTGCGAATGCGCTCGGCAATGTCCATGGCTTCCTGTTTATCCGTACGTACCAGCAGGGCGGCAAATTCCTCCCCGCCAAAGCGCGCCATCACATCACTGGAACGCATCTGTCGCTTGATCAGTGAGGCTACGTCGCGCAGGACCAGGTCACCGATATGATGACCGTGGTTGTCATTGAACTGTTTGAAGTGATCGATATCCAGAAACAGGCAGCTTAGCGCGGCCTGCTCGCGCAGACAGCGATCCGTCTCTTCCTCAAGACGTTCGTCGAAGTAGCGACGGTTATGCACCCCGGTTAAAGGGTCGAGCAAACCGAGTAATTTGAGTTTTTCATTGTTAATCGCACTTTCCAGGCAAACGGCAACAATCGCCGCCAGTCGTTCGAGAAAATCGGTAGCGATACCCTGAATATAGCGTTGCGGTTCATAACTGCCGATATTCAGGCTGCCAATGAGTTTTCCCTGACGTACCAGGGGAAACAGGGCCATGCTCGAAGGCAGTGTGTTGGTATTGGGGAACAGAAACTGGTAGCAGGATTCGTTACAGCAGCCAAGTCGGGGGTGAAAGTGCTCGTTAAAATAGGCCTGCAGCGGCGCGGTATCCTCCACAAATAACAGGTCCGGGTGGCTATGGGCTGTGATGCCGAGATTCTCCATCACGCGGCGGATCTCATATTCGGGGTCAATTAATAATAACGTAAGGGCATCAAGACGAAATTCGTCACGGTATTCGCTGAATATGGCTTCCAGCAATTCATGAACGCCACTGGCACTGATAAAGCGCAGTTCATGATCCTGGAAACGACGCAGCTTCTGCTCATTACGACTGGCGTTGGCCTCGTAGGCCTTGAGCTTGCGCCGTAACTGGCGATTTTCATCGAGCAGAGCGTTGTTGCTCATGACTCTCATCCGTTGATGTTTCGAAAAATTCGTTAATCACTGCCTGCAAGGTGTCGTGACTGACCGGCTTGGCCAGAAAATGATCCATTCCCGCCGACAGGCAGTTTTTTCTGTCCTCGGTAGTGGCATTGGCAGTCAGTGCGATGATGGGGGTGTGTTGGCCATTGGGTTCCTGTTTGCGCCAGGCACGGGTGACTTCGATGCCATTGAGTCCCGGCATACGCATATCCATCAGAACGAGATCAAACGGTTTTTTAATCAGAGTGCGTAACGCCTGATCGCCGTCCGTTACATGTGTAACCTGGTGGCCATCCATGCGCAGGAAAGTGGTTATAACTTTGGCATTGATCTCACTGTCTTCGGCCAGCAGGACATGCAGGTTGGCTTTTTCCGTGTCAATGGGCCGGGTTGTTTGCTCGTTATCATAACTTTTCTGTTGGTCATCGGCGGCTCTCAGCGGCAGGCCAAACCAGAAACAGGTGCCTTCTCCGGGTTGGCTGGTGACCCCCATTTTACCGCCCATGGCCAGGACAAGATTATAGGATATGGTGGTTCCCAGTCCGGTACCGGATTTTTGCGCAGGATGTTCATTATGGCATTGATAAAAGGGATCGAAAATATGGGCCAGTTTTGATTCATCGATGCCGATTCCGGTATCCCGGACTTCAAAATGAACCAGATAGATTGCATCCTGTCGCCGGCGTTGCGTGACTTGCACATATACGCTGCCTTTATCAGTATATTTTATCGCATTGCTGATCAGGTTGAGCAAAATCTGGCGCAGCCGGTTTGGGTCGCCGATAAAATAGCGTGGCAGCGACTTGTCGATTTGGCAATCAATGTTGATCCCCTTTTCCGCAGCAGAGGGAGAAAAAATATTTGTGACGCCATGACACACTGTTTCCAGATCGAAACGGGTATACTGGAAGTTATATTTGCCGGCCTCGATCTTGGACAGGTCCAGTACGTCATTAATGATCGAGTGCAGGGTGGTCGAAGCTTCTTTCAGGTTGGAGACATACTCGCGCTGTTTTTCATCAAGATTTGTTTTATCGAGCAGTTCGGTCATGCCGATGATACCGCTCATTGGCGTACGGATTTCATGACTCATGGTGGCAAGAAATTCGCTCTTGGCGCGATTGGCCTTGTCGGCATCCATGCGTGCGGTTTTGATCCGGCCAATCATGACATTAAGGTAAAACGGTAATGCCATGAGGAAGATGATATACGCAATAGCGTCGATATAATGGGAATACCAGGTGTCGCTGTAAATCAGGATGAACAAAAAAGCAATCACGCTGGCCGCGGTCGCGGAGAAAAGCTCCCCGCGGCCATAGCGGACCCCGTAGCCGATATAAATCCAGGGATAGAAGAGAAAATAGGGACTGAAGGGGCCGGCATCGGTTACGATCATGGCTGTGCTGATGGCGACGATGTCCAGCGGGATGGTAACGTAGGGCCGCAGGCGTGAATCCGGATAGACAAAGACACTGATCAGCACGATCAGGGTGTAAACCAGGAAAATTGCCGCAAACAGATAGTACTGGAAGGTGTTATCCGGATAGTAACCGGTGTGGATTCCGGCACCGATATGGGCAAAGGCAAACATCCAGATAACCAGTCGGGCGACGGCCTGGCTGAAGTCCGGATTGGACCACATGCGTGTGGTTTTCAGATAGGCGACAAAATGGTCGAGTTGTTTCTGTAGCATCTGTCATTCCCTGGAAGATTTTCCTGGACAATCCTTGCCAGTATGACCGGCTTTTTATAGTAGTTTCAATACAAAATTAATGGTAATTCAGAATGTCCGTCAAACAAACAATCCCCGTCAAACTGACCCCCGAGAACAAATGCAGCTTCTGCCCCGGGACCAAGTGTTGTAATTACATCACCCAGGAGATTGACACCCCACGTTCGATCGATGATTTCGATCATCTGCTCTGGCAGCTGGCCCACGCGAATATCCAGGCCTACAAGGATGAGGACGGCTGGTTCCTGGTAGTGATGACCCGCTGCAACCACCTGCAAAACGATGGCAACTGTGGTATCTACGAAACCCGGCCGCAGGTCTGCCGCGACTACAGTAACGATTACTGTGAATTCGATGCGCCCGCCGAGGAAGGTTTCGAGTTCTATTTTCAAACCTACACCGAACTCGACAATTATTGCCGGAAGCGCTTCAAGAACTGGGATAAAAGATTCAAATAATCGTACTCAGTTCTCATTTCTCAGTCCGCAAGCCTGGCTGACCTTTTGACTTTAAACACCGAAAACACTGAAGTCACCGAAAAACACCGAGTCGGTGTATTCAGTGCTTTCGGTGTCGTCGGTGGTCTAGTTGAGCTGCCGGGGAGGGCTATCTTGTTTACTTCGGCATGATCTCGCTGTAGCAGCGTACCGCCTCGAATTCCTCGACATCCTTGGGGGGTAACTGGCTGTCCGGGTGCTTGACCGCCAGCAGGTGACCGATGCCGTACTGGCGTGCCGAGCGTAACACCGGCAGGCTGTCGTCGATCAGCAGGGTGCGGGCATTACGGTAGGGGAACCGGTCATGCAGGCGGTGCCAGAAATCCTGCTCCTCCTTGGGAATGCCGAACTCGTGCGAGCAGACCACGTGCTCGATATGATTGTGCAGGGCGGTGCGCTCGAACTTGAGCTGCAGGCTCTTGGGGTGGGCGTTGGTTACCAGCACGCTGGTTTTACCGTGCTGGTGTAATTGATCGAGAAAGTCGGTCACGTACGGGTGAATGGCAATCAGGTGTTCGATCTCCGCCTTGAGTGCGGCGATATCCATCTGCAGCGTTTCGCTCCAGTAATCCACACAGTACCAGTTGAGCGTCCCCTCGATGTGGCGAAACACCGGGTATAACGCCTGCTTGGCAACCTCGATTTCCATCGCGTGTTTTTCGGCGTAACGACGCGGTACATGCTCGGTCCAGAAATAGGTGTCGAAATTCAGGTCCAGCAGGGTGCCGTCCATATCCAGCAGTACGGTATCAATGGAATTCCAGTCAAGCATCGGTGTCAGTCAGGGTAAGCCAGGTCCGGTTTGTGATTAACCCTTCCCGCAAAAGCGGTTTTCGGCGGGCTGTGCGGGGTGAAATGGTATCCCGTTAACGTACCCGATTGCGGGATTTTGATCTAGGCTTGTCGCACAGGGCAGTGTGTTGGAGGCAGTTATGAACATCTATGGCAAAATTTTACTGGCCGGTCTGCTGCTAGTGGTTGGCGGCGCGCCGGTCACGGCTCAGGAATTGTCGCAGGAAGAGCTGGAGCGCTGGTTTGAGAGCGATGACCCGCACCCGCCCGCCAGCTCGGCGGCAGATGTCAATGAAGGTAATCTGGTTTTTCTCCGGCAACCGCCGGGCAAACCGGTGCATCATCACCATAACAAACTGGTGATCAGCGAGTTGAGCCTGGCGACCGGCTGGGTCTGGCTGCAGCAGTGTCACGATAATATGGACGAGTTCAGTCGGGTCCAGATCCTGTTCAAAAAGGGACGCATTCGCGATCTGGCCATCACCCGGGCCGATAACATCACCGAAAGCTGGGTAGAGGAGAACAGTGTTCAGTTGCGGGATGTGCGTGCCGGTGCCCGGTTGTGTGTGTCGGGCTGGACACAGGCACTCGAAAGCCGCGAGGGCGGACGCTATAGCATGCAGAACGGTCCGTTCATGCGCAAGTTTCTGGATGGCTACTACCCGATGCGGGTCAGTATGGACATCGACTATAGCGGTACCGGCCTGCAACTGGTTTCCGTATCACCACAACAGCAAACCGGCTTTGATGTCGATCAGCGTGGCGACGGGATCAGTTTCAATGCCTGGTTTGAAGGACGTCTGAATACCGAGCTGATGTTCCGGCTGGCCGCGGTTAACTGAAGCGGCAGTCGAGAGTCTGTCACGACGCAATCCCTCGCTGACGGGGCGTCCGGGACGGCATTGATGCGTGGAGTTGGCCGGTGAATACTGGCACAATACGCGCCAGCATTCGGCTACCCAGGTGTCTTGCCCGCCCATGAGCCTTTCGCAACAACTTGAAGAATTGATCGAACCGGTGAAAAAGATCGCCTATGAAGCCGGCCGGCGTATCATGGTGATCTATGAACAGGGTTTCTCGGTCGAGGAAAAGCATGACAACACCCCGTTGACCGAGGCCGATCTGGCCGCCCACGAAGCGGTGGAAGCGGGACTGCAGGCGTTGACCCCCCGGCTGCCGATCCTCTCGGAAGAGTCCATCCCGGCCAGTTTCGCCGAGCGTAGCGACTGGCAGCGCTACTGGCTGGTGGACCCGCTCGACGGCACTCGCGAGTTCATCAAGCGCAATGGCGAGTTCACCGTGAATATTGCGCTGATCGATAACCACGAACCGGTGCTGGGCGTGGTCTATGCGCCGGTCATTGGCGCCCTCTATTATGCCGCTCGCGGACTGGGCGCCCGCAAGCGCAGCGGGCTGGATGACCCGCAGGCTATCCGGGTGCGGGAACACTGTCCCGACCGGATGGTGATCGCCGGCAGTCGTTCGCACCAGACCCCCGAGTTCAAGAATTTCATCGCCCAGCTCGATAATTACGAAATCATCAGCATGGGCAGCGCGCTCAAATCCTGCCTGGTGGCCGAGGGGACGGCCGATCTGTATGCCCGTCTCGGACCGACCTCAGAATGGGATACCGCGGCGGCGCAGTGTATTGTGGAGGAGGCCGGCGGCTGCATGACCGGTACCAACATGCAGCCGTTGCGCTACAACACCAAGGAAGAGCTGCTCAATCCTCACTTTCTGGTCTTCGGCGATCGCTCGATCAACTGGGCCGAATATCTTCAGTGATAATCGCGGGTATCGTACACCGCCATGATGGCCTTGAGTTCCGCTAACAAACGCGCTTGCTCGGGCGGATTTAAACTGGCCAGTTCGGGCACCTCGTCACCGGCTTCAATCTGTTCAATGACTTCCCGCACCGCCGTGCAGCCCTGATTGCACAGGTGATCAAGATACTGGCTGAGCTTGGGATCGTCGATGGTCATAGACTGGAATCGTCAAAGCCCTATAGGCCCTTCGGGCGGTTTCTAGATTCTAGTAGCTAGAGTCTAGCCACTTTGCGGTGAGGCGTCCCCCCGATCCAGGTGCGTTGGTACGGACTTCGGGTTGATAACCAGATTGTGTTCGGGAAAATGGTGGCCGGGGACAGAATCGAACTGCCGACACGGGGATTTTCAATCCCCTGCTCTACCGACTGAGCTACCCGGCCAATATCAGTGACGAGTTACGAGGGACGAGGGGCGAGTAAAACCGGGTCGTGCCGCTGTTTTCTGCCTGTCGGGTGACGAAAGGCTGTTCCTCGTCACTCGTTACTCGTCCCTTGGCCCTTATGGGCAAGAGCCGCGTATTTAACGTGAAAAGCGACCCCGGCGTCAAGTCGAATCAGGCGGAGGGCGGGACGTAGCCTTCGGGGGTGTCGGCGCCTTCACCGAAGAAGAATTTCTCCATCTGGTCCTCGAGCATTTTGCGGTGCTCGGGATTCATCGGGCTGAGGCGGTATTCGTTGATCAGCATGGTCTGCTGCTGGAGCCACTTCTGCCAGGCTTCCTTGGAGACATTCTCGTAGATCCGTTTGCCCAGTTCGCCCGGGTAGGGGGGCATATCCAGTCCTTCGGCTTCTTTGTCGAGTTTTACGCAGTGCACCATACGGGCCATGAAAGTCTCCTTTGCTTGGACAATTAGTCGGATTCGGTTGCCAGCTGCTGCAACAGGGCCTTGACCGGCGCGGGCAGCCCCCGCTCATCAGGCCGGCGTGTGTTATACCAGACTCTTTTACTCGGTTCCATAATCCGCGTGGGTGCCCCCCGGATCTCGCCACACAGCGGCTGGATGTCGAGGTGAAAGTGGCTGAAGGTATGACGCAAGGGGGCCCGCGGGGTCAGCTCATTTGCCTCCAGGCCCAGCTGACTGGCGCACCACTGTTTAGGCGGGGTCTGCGGCGGGCACTCGGGAAAGCTCCACAGCCCACCCCAGATGCCCGCTGGCGGGCGCTGCTCCAGCAGGACCTCGCCGGCGCTGTTTTGCAGGATCAGCATGGTGGTCTGGCGCACCGGCAGCGCCTTGCGCGGCTTGCGCCCGGGGTAGTCGTGGGGGTTGCCCTGCCGGCGGGCCTGACAACCGTCCGCCAGCGGGCAGGTGGGGCAGTCGGGCTGGCGCCGGCGGCAGACGGTGGCGCCCAGATCCATGATCGCCTGGGTATAGTCGCGAATCCGGCGCGTCGGAGTGTAACTCTCGGCCAGCTCCCACAGGCGGTTCTCCACCGCCTTTTCGCCCGGCCAGCCGTCCACGGCGTGATAGCGGGCCAGAACCCGTTTGACGTTGCCATCGAGAATCGCAAAGTGCTGTTCGTGCGCCTGGGCCAGAATGGCTCCGGCGGTGGAGCGGCCGATGCCGGGCAGGGCCAGCACCTGCTCGAAATTGGCCGGGAACCGGCCGTCGTGCGAATCTCGGATCTGCTGCGCCGCTTTGTGCAGATTGCGCGCCCGGGCATAATATCCCAGCCCGGTCCACAGGTGCAGCACCTCGTCCAGTTCGGCATCGGCCAGCACGCGGATGTCGGGAAAGCGGGCCATGAAACGCTCGAAATAGGGAATCACCGTCGCCACCTGGGTCTGCTGCAGCATGATCTCCGAGATCCAGACCCGGTAGGCGGAGCGCCCCGCTTGCCAGGGCAGATCGTGGCGGCCGTGGCGTTCGAACCAGTCGAGCAGCCGGGCGCTGAATGTGGCGGCGTGAAAATCAGGGGGCATGCCGGGCCTGTTGCTCCAGGTTGTTGATCAAGGTGGTGCTTTCGTTGAGCAGTTTATGTTTGAAGATCGCGGTGCCAATGACCGGCGGGACCCAGAAGCGCGGCTGCAAATCGGCGCTGAGAGTCACGTGGGTGCCGTCGTCGGCCGGGGCAATATGCCACAACGTGCGGCCCGATTGAAAATCGCTGTGCTCGGGGTCGTCGATCAGGCGGATATAACCCTGTCCCAGCGCGGTGGCGACCTGGACCTGGGTGACCCGTCGACAGAACATCAGCACACAGCCCTCGCTGATCACCTCGATGCGCTGCCGATTGCCGTTGCGCTCGAGGATCCGGCTGCGGATGATCACATTACTCAGTTGATCGAGCCGGGCGTAATCGGTCAGATGCCGGTAAACTCGCTTCGGCGGGGCGTCGATGCGCATCTGCAGATGAATCAGAAAGTGATCGCCGTCGCGACGGACTTGCGAGTGCAACACTTCGCCGGCGGGCAACGGCGCGCACAGGCACAACAACAGGAGCATGCTCAGTTGTCGGGCCACTGGTTTACTTGAACAGATTCTTGAGCATGTCGCCGGCTTTCTCCTCCAGTTTCTGTTTCAGCTTGTCTTTTTCTTCTTCGACTTTCTCGTCGGCTTTCTTTTTCAGCTCGGCTTTGGCCTGCTCTTCGATGTCATCGAGTGCTTTTTGGCCTTCGCTGCGCAGATAATCGCTGAAATCGGGCTGCGGCTTCAGTTCGTCGAGCGGTCCCTTGAAATGGACCTTGAACGGCGTGCGATCCATCTGCGCGTAGGTCTTGCCCTGATCGACCTCGCCTTTGGAGGTCAGTTTGATAAACGCCGTGTAGTCGCTGTAAAGCCGCACCAGATCAAACGTCCCTTCACCCCGAATCCGGCCAAACGGCAGGCGAGCCTGCAGATCATCGTTGCGCGCCAGGCCGTTTTTGATATTCACCGTGCCGCTAATCTGTGAGAAGTAACTGGCATTGTCCGCCGCCGGGTTCTTGATGTTGTCGAACTTGCGTTGAACCTGGTCCAGGCGGTTTTTGGCTTCCAGCAGGTTGGGGGCATTGATGACGGCCTTGATGTCATTGTCGATCTCGTTGACGACTTTTTGCAGTTGCGCCATGTCGATGTCTTTGACTTCGGCCTCGTGTACGGCAAACCGGCTGTTGCCGCTCAGGCTTTGACGAATGGCCTGCGGGTCATTGCCCGTGGCGCTCAAGGCCAGTGACAGATCGGTGCGTCCACGCAACTTGTCATCGCCCCACAGATCCTGCAGCAACGGGCCGATCTGAACGCCCGAGAGACTCTCATCCAGATTCAGTCGCGGGGTATCGCCGGTCATATCCAGGCGGATATCCCCGCTGTAGTTGCCCTCGTACAGTTGCGCCCCCAGTGGGTGCAGCCGTACCCGGCCATCCCGGACCCGGGTGGTAATGCGAATCTCGCGCGAGTGCAGGTTCATCGCCTTGAGCCGATCGATGCGCAGTGTGCCGTCGATGTCCAGTGGGCGAATCGTCTCGACCGGAATCAGCGTCGCTGTTGCCGTCGCCGCGGTCGCCGGTGTGGCGGCAGCGGGGTTGCTTTGCGTGGCGGGTGTTTCATTCACACTCGCGGCCGGGGTATTACTGGCGGCCGCGGGGGGCAGATAACGATCCAGATCGATTTGATTGAGCGTCAGGGCGTAGGCGATCGCGGGGCGATTGAAGTTGTTGACAGTCAGCTCGCCGCTCAATTCACTCTCGTCAAACTGAATGAACAGATCGGAGACCGTGGCCTGTTGAGTGTCACCGCTAACCTCTGCGTTCAGTTGCGCCGTGCGCAGAGCTTCGTCGTCGGCCATCGGCGGCAGTTCGATCTGCAGTTGTTGCAACAGCGTTGCGGGCGAGAACGGGGCCAGTGCCACGCTGGCCTGGTAACGCGGAGCTTGCAGAATCCGGCTGGCCTCGATATCCGCTTGCAGGCGCAGATCGAAACTGCGCAACGCCAGCGCTTCGGCCGTGGCAGTTTGTCGGGCCAGATCCAGCAGGATACGCGGACCGGCCAGTCGCGCCTCGCCCTGGCCACCGGGGAGCAACGGGCTGTTCAGGTCGGTCTGAAACTGCAGATCTTCGAGCAGTAATTGCTGGCGCTCCAAATGGGCGGTGAACTGCAGCGACAGCTTGCCCCGTCCATCCAGTTGCGGATTGCGACTTTGCAGTCGAAAGTCGGCCTGCAGGGGGACGGGGGTGGCCAGGGCCACGCGCCCGAGACTCAGGTTGAGCGGATCCACGGTAAAGTGCTGCCCGCTGCGGCGATCGTCCCAGACGATGCGCGCCTGCCGGATTTCCAGTCCGGCCACTGCCAGCGCGGCCAGCGGTGGCGGGCCGGAAGTTTGCGGCGCGTCGGGTATCGGTTGTGCTTGTGCGGGAGCCGGTTGCAGCAGATCGTCCCAGTTGCTGACACCGGCAGCATTGCGTTGCAGGGTCACCTCCAGCCCGTCGAGGAGGATCTGGCCGACCTCCAGCTCGGCAAACAGCAACGGCCACAGGCGAACCCGGACCTCGGTCTGTTGCACGGCGGCAAAAGTTTCGGGTTCAAAGCCCGGCGCGTTACCCAGGCGGAGCTCGCCCAGCTCCACGCCCAGCCAGGGGAAGAAGCTCCAGCTAATCTCCCCGGGAATACTCAGCTGGCGACCGGTCTGCGCCTCGACAGTCTCGCTGATCTGGTCCTTGTAATCATTCGGATCGATCACCAGGGTGACTATTGCGATGCTCGCCAGCAGTAACAGGACAATCGCCAGCAGGGTGATCAGTATGATTTTGAAAAAGGCTCTCATGGTATTCCTGTCAGGGACGGTAAGTCGGTCCTATAAAGTATCAGTGTCGCACCGGCTTCGGTAGAGGCAACATGGCTGTGATGAATACCGGTTTGTCGACCCGTCACAGCTGCCATTGCTGATCAGGAATCAGGCTCGGGCCTGGAAAAGGTCGGTAACGACTCCGTCCGTCAACAAGGCGTGTGTTTGAAGAGTCAATCCTGGCGGCGTGTGTCTGACCTCGCCAGAAGAGCGATGCCTGGTTTGAGTTGCCGGATCAATAACCTTGTGAACTGTATTGTATTATAAGTAGTTTCCCCTATAGGAAATTGCTGTGTATTGTCTATTATTGCAGTGGGTCTTTTTGCGTGCCGAGGTGATGGCACAGGCTGACATACGATGCACAGCGTACGGTTGATGACATTGAAACGCCTCTGGCCGACGGTCCTCCTGTTACTGGCTGGCGCCCTGCTTGCCGCACTTGCAAGCCAGGGTATCGTTTTGCCCTGGTTCGAGGCGCTCGCGCTTCTGGCTCTGGCCGGCGGGGCCGGCTGGCTGTGGTACCGCAACCGCCAGTATCGGGATACCCTCAACTGGGCCACCGTTTGTCTCAGGGAGCAACACTGCACACCGGCCATGCCAGAGTGCACGCCACGCCTCACCGCGGTCCGCCAGTTTCGCTCGGCGCTGCGCGAACTGCTTTACGGTCGTGTGACTGGCCAGGCCCGGACGGACAATGTCGTTTCCCTGCCGGCGCGCCAGGCCCGGGTGCTGTCCCGGACCGTGGTCGATATTCAGCAGGATCTGGAGCTGCAGCAGGCGATGCTCGAATTACTGGAGCGTTGCCTGCGTAGCAAACCCGGTGTGGTTCAGGCCCTCGGCGAGGAAGCGGATCTCTCGTTGCACGGAGTGCTGGGTATCCTCGAGGAGCTGGCCGAGCAGACCGACAAAATTGCCCTCAGTGCCGCGATCGAGGCCGCCCGAGCTGGCGAAGGGTCGGAGAGTATCGCCACGGTGACGCGTGAAACTGGCAGCCTGGCCTGGAAAATTCGCCAGTATGTTGCAGAGATCAGCCAGGCCGTCAAAACGCAAGAGATTGGCGCGGGATCGGAGAGTCACCCGGATACCGAAGAGACCGCCGGGCAGGCACTCGCCCTGCTGCGCCAGTTACGCGAGATTAGCCGCCAGACCGAAATCCGGCTCGATCAGTTACGCACCGCCTGCTCGGGGCTGGCCGAACAGTATGAGCAAACTCGGGACTAATCCACCGATCGGATAATGGTTTGAAAGTGGAGCGGGTGATGGGAATCGAACCCACATTAGAAGCTTGGGAAGCTCCGGTTCTACCATTGAACTACACCCGCGGGCTCGCGCTATTCTAGCGCGAGCAGGGGCGAGGTACCAGGAACGAGTGACGAGAAAACCCGCTCCCGGATGCGCTTTGAGCTTTGTCCCTGTAGGAGCGCTTTACAAGCGCGATGAACAGGGGCAGGAAAGTCGCCGCCGCACGTCTTTCAACGAGTCCCCTGACAGAACCCCGCCACCACGGTGCTACACCGGACCTGCTTCGGATCCCCTTGATCCTGACGGAATGCGCCCGCAACTGGTAAGATAGTGACTCTCAAAACGGCCCCGTGCGGCCGGCTCCCTGTTGTTACGTAATATTCGGGTGGATGGAAGGATGCAGATTATCGTCAATGGCGAAGACAAACAGGTCGAGCCGGGTCTGACGGCGGCGGCGCTGGTCGAGCAGATGGGACTCGGGGGGCGACGTATCGCCATGGAGGTAAACCTGGAGATCCTGCCGCGCAGCCGCTATGACGAACACACCTTTGCCGACGGCGATCGGGTGGAGATCGTCCACGCCGTGGGGGGCGGTTGAACCGTCGCACGCCCCGAGAGGGTATACTCTTTTTTTCACCCGCCCGATTTTCAGGATGGACCATGAGCAGCAGTAAACAAGATACCCCGTTGACCATTGCCGGCCAGGAATACCATTCCCGTCTGCTGGTGGGCAGCGGCAAATACAAGGATCTGGAAGAAACCCGCCGGGCCACCGAGGCCTCCGGTGCCGAGATCGTCACCGTGGCGGTACGCCGCAGCAACATTGGCCAGAACCCGGACGAGCCCAATCTGCTCGACGCCATCCCGACGGACAAATACACCATCCTGCCCAACACCGCCGGCTGCTATACCGCCGAGGATGCGGTGCGCACCTGTCGCCTGGCCCGCGAGCTACTGGACGGTCATGACCTGGTCAAACTGGAAGTGCTGGGCGACGAGAAGACCCTGTTCCCCGATGTGCAACAAACCCTCAAGGCGGCCGAGACCCTGATCAAGGATGGCTTCAAGGTGATGGTCTATACCACCGACGACCTGATCATCGCCAAGGAACTCGAAGCCATGGGTTGCGTGGCGGTGATGCCGCTGGCGGCGCCCATCGGTTCGGGGCTGGGGATCCGCAACCCCTATAACATCCGTTTTATCATCGACGAACTGAGCGTGCCGGTACTGGTGGATGCCGGGGTGGGGACGGCCTCCGATGCGGCCGTGGCCATGGAGCTGGGGTGTGACGGCGTATTGATGAATACCGCCATCGCCGGCGCGCAGGATCCGGTGCTGATGGCCTCGGCGATGAAAAAAGCCATCGAGGCCGGGCGCGAGGCGTACCTGGCCGGGCGTATCCCGCGCAAGCAGTACGCCAGCGCCTCATCGCCGCTGGACGGGACCTTTTTCTAACCGGGATCGTTTGTTCTTGCACGGCAGGAAGTATGTTGTCTGTCATTCCGGCGAAAGCCGGAATCCAGCAGGGGCGGGTTGCGTCGGGGAACTGGATCCCGGCCTGCGCCGGGATGACGGTGCTTTCCTGCTGGAGGGAATCTTTTTCTAAGCTGTCAAGAACCTCTTGCAGCAGGGCAAAGAATAGTTTCAGTCCGCAAATCAACGCGAACTAACTTAAAAACATTGGATTATATTCGCGTTGATTTGCGTGCCTTTGCGGATCCAAAAAGCAAAGCCGGCATTCTTTTCGCTTGACCGGGGGAGACAACGTCAGCTTTTCCCGATCAGGCTCTCTTCACCTTTGACCAGCCGGGCAATGTTACTGCGATGGCGCCAGAACGAGAGCAGCGCCATGGCGGCGGTGGCAATCACCAGCTCCCATACCGGGCCGAGTATCAACCATGTATAAACCGGCGCCAGCGCCATGGCGACCAGCGCTGACAGGGAAGAGATCTTCAAACCCTTGGCAATAAACAGCCAGGTGGCGGCCGTCGCCAGACCCACCCAGAAGTTAAACCCGAACAGCACCCCCAGCAGCGTGGCCACGCCCTTGCCGCCTTTGAACCGGAAAAACACCGGATACAGATGGCCGACAAAGGCCGCGAAGCCAACCAGTCCCAGCACCAGCGGGCTGACTTGCAGGTAGACCGCCAGTAGCACTGGCAGCAAGCCCTTGAGCATATCGCCGAGTAAAGTAATGGCGGCCGCCTTCTTGCTGCCCAGGCGCAATACGTTGGTGGCGCCGGGATTACCGGAGCCCGTGCCGCGCGGATCGGGCAGCCCGGCCAGCTTGCAGACGATGATGGCGGATGAGAGCGAGCCGAGCAGATAAGCGCCCGCTATCAGACTGTAATCGATGATTTCCATGGATAAATCCTCCCCACTTGAGGCCGGATTATAGAGGGATTGGCGCAAGCCGTGTATAGTTGGGCGCCAGTTGATCAGGCAAAGTTGTACGCGTATGGATATTATTTACCTCAACGATCTGCGCATCGATACCGTCATCGGCATCTATGACTGGGAGCGGCGCATCAAGCAGACCGTGGTGCTGGATCTGGAAATGGGCGCCGACATCCGTCAGGCCGCCGCCAGCGATCACATCGACGACACACTCAACTACAAGGCGGTGGCCAAACGCATCATCGGCTTTGTGGAAAAGAGCGAATACCAGCTGGTCGAAACCCTGGCGGAGAAAGTCGCCGAAATCATTCTGGGTGAATTCAACGTGCCCTGGGTCCGGATCCGGCTCAACAAGCAGGGCGCGGTGCGCGGCGCACGGGATGTGGGCGTGATCATCGAGCGTGGCGCGCAGGCCTGATATGGCGCAGATCTATATCAGCATCGGCAGCAACATCGACGCGGAACACAATATTCGCGGCGCTATCCATGCACTGAGAGAACAGTACGGTGAACTGATCCTCTCCCGCGTCTATGAAAGCGCCTCGGTCGGGTTCGAGGGTGACAATTTTCTCAACCTGGTTGTCGGCCTGGAAACGGATCAAACCGTGCAGGACGTACTGGATACACTGCATGACATAGAAAACCGCTACGGCCGCAAACGCACCGGTCCGCGTTTTTCCTCGAGAACCCTGGATCTGGATCTGCTGCTGTACGACGATCTGGATTTACAGGGCCAGGGCATCGACCTGCCACGCGAAGAGATCACCCACAACGCCTTCGTCCTGCAACCCCTGGCCGAGATCGCCCCGGATCTCGAGCATCCCCAAAAACAGATCAGTATGGCCCAACTGTGGCAACAGTTCGACAAGGCCAGCCAGTCCCTCTGGCCGATTCCTTTTGAATGGGAATAAAGAGCCTAACCACCAAGACACAAAGACACCAAGAAGATCACAAAGAATTTTATTATTAAGATATTGACCTGGTATTCAGTCATCAATTTGGCCGGGTCACATTACATATGATTATATGCCCGCGGCTGGAGATAATTTCTCTGCCCTGGCCAGATTGAATTATTTATTACTTGGTGTCTTTGTGCCTTGGTGGTGGAGCCTTTTTTTATGAATTCAGGGAGCGCCCGCCGTCGACGGCAAGGATCTGGCCGGTCATGTAGCCGGCGTCGCGGATGAGATAGAGAATCGCGCTGGCGATATCCTTGGGATCGCCGCGGCGTTTGAGGAAGGTGCGGGAGATGATCTTTTCCTTGTCCTCATCTTCCAGGTTCTCGGGCCACAAAATCGCACCCGGGGCGACGCCGTTGACACGGATCTCCGGTCCCAGTTCGGCGGCCAGGGCCCGGGTGGCCATGGCCAGTGCGGCCTTGGCCATGCTGTAGATGGGAAAATTGCGCAGTGGTCGTTCGGCATGGATGTCGACGATATTGACGATGCAGCCTTGCTGTTGTTTGAGATAGGGTGCGGCCGCCTGGCTCAGGAAAAATGGCGCCTTGACGTTGGAGCCCATCAGCTCGTCCCACTGTTCCAGATTGGCGGAATCGATCGGGGTGGGATAAAAGCTCGAGGCGTTGTTGATCAGCACATCCAGATGTCCCCAGACCTGCGCGGCCTGCTCGACCAGTTGCCCGAGTTCGTTGGTATGATGCAAATCGGCCTGCACCAGCACGACCGAATCGGCGCGCTCGTGTTCCAGCTCCAATTGCAGTTTTTCGGCCGCCTCGCGTGAGTGGCGATAATGCAGCACGATATTCATACCCTGGCCGTGCAGCAGCCGTGCGGTGGTGGCGCCGATTCGATGGGCCGCGCCGGTTATCAAAACCACCTTGTGTTCAGACATGCTGTGTTATCCTTCGGTTTTGCCACAAGTCGCACACTTTAACGCAATTGGCCGATGAATACAGCGGATCCCAAAACCGGGCGCCATGCCGCGCAACCCCCGTTCCCGCAGCGCCTGCGTCAGAGGCAGGCAGAGGCGAGTGACTGGCCTGAACCCGATGCTGCGGCACAGCAGCACAGCCTCTCCCTGATCGAGGTAATACGGGAGCAAATTATGGCCGCCGGCGGAGCGCTGAGCTTCCATGATTATATGCAGGCGGCGCTGTATACCCCGGGGCTGGGTTATTACGCCGCCGGCAGCAACAAGTTCGGTACCGCCGGTGACTTTGTCACGGCTCCGGAAATCTCGCCGCTGTTTACCCAGTGCCTGGCCGACGCCGTTGAGCCGGTATTGAAGGCTATGCCGCAACAATCGGTACTGGAAGCCGGGGCCGGCAGCGGGATACTGGCGGCGCGGTTGTTACAACGCTGGCAGGCACAGGATTGCCTGCCGCGACACTATTATATACTCGAGCTGAGCGCTGACCTGCGCGAGCGCCAGCGCCAGAAGCTTGAGGAGTATTGTCCTGCGTTGTTACCCAATGTGCAGTGGCTTGATGCGTGGCCAGAAAATTTCGAAGGTATCGTACTGGCCAATGAGCTGCTGGATGCGATGCCGGTGCATCGCGTGCACAAGCGCGAAGGACATTGGTACGAACAGACGGTCGGGTTCGAGCAAGACGCTTTCATCACACAGGAGCAGCCGCTGTCCGATACGTTGTTACAACAGCAACTGGCGGCCATCGAGGCACAGCAGCCGTTACCCGATGACTATCTGACAGAAATCAATCTCGATGCCGGGCAATGGATCCGTTCGCTAGGAGATAACCTGCGCCAGGGCGTTGTGCTGTTGCTGGATTACGGCTATCCACGCAGTGAGTATTATCATCCACAACGCCAGTGTGGCACTATGATGTGTCATTATCGCCATCGCGCCCATGAGGATCCTTTCGTTTATCCGGGCCTGCAGGATATTACCGCACATGTGGATTTTACCGACGTGGCCGATAACGCCCTGGCAGCGGGGTTTGGCGTGGCGGGCTATACGACCCAGGCACACTTTCTGCTCGATAACGGCATATTGCAAAAACTTGAACAACAGTCGCTCGATGAAGCCGAATATCAGCGCCAGGTTTCCCAGGTACGACAATTGACCCTGCCCCAGGAGATGGGCGAGATATTCAAGGTGATGCTGCTCAACAAGGGTTGCCAGGTTCTGCCGACAGGATTCACCGCACGCGATTTGCGTCATCAATTATAACGAGGCCATTATATGCTGCTGATTCAGATTATTATTCTGGCCGTTTTGCAGGGACTGACCGAGTTTTTACCTATCTCCAGTTCTGCGCATCTGATCCTGGTACCGCAACTGAGCGACTGGCCCGATCAGGGGTTGGCGTTCGATGTGGCCGTGCATGTCGGCACCCTGTCCGCCGTAGTCTGGTATTTTCGTTGCGAAGTGATCACCATGGCGCGTGACTGGGGTGTCTCATGCATGCAGCGACAGCAAACCGGTGAAAGCCGCCTGGCCTGGGCAGTCATCCTCGGCAGTATTCCGGTGGCAGTATTCGGCCTGTTGTTGCATGACCTGGTGGACACCAGCTTGCGCTCGCCGCTGGTCATTGCCTGGGCGACGATTGTTTTTGGATTGTTGCTGTGGCTGGCCGATGTGATCGGCCGGCGAGTGCGGGATGAGCATCGGCTCGGCTGGAAGGATATTCTGGTTATCGGCCTGGCCCAGGCGGTGGCGTTGATCCCCGGCACTTCCCGCTCGGGGATCACCATGACCGCCGGGCTGTTGATGGGGCTGACCCGCACGGCCGCAGCGCGGTTCTCCTTTTTATTGTCGATCCCGGCAATACTCATGGCCGGAGCCTACAAGACGTTGAGGCTGATCGAGCAGAGCGGTATAGAGTGGTTGTCGCTGTTACTCGGCGCAGTGATCTCGGCACTGACCGCGTATCTGTGTATTCACTGGTTTTTGAAACTGCTGGATCGCATCGGCATGCTGCCGTTTGTGATCTATCGACTGGTGCTGGGTGCAGGTCTGTTATACGTATTTATGTAAACGATCATGAGCGATAAACCTCACGATAACATTTATGCCAAGCCGCAACCGATGATTGTGGATTTTGCCTTTGACGAAAAGGTGGCGGGGGTGTTTCCGGATATGATCCGCCGCTCGGTTCCGGGCTATGAAACCGTCATCAGCCTGCTGGGCTTGCTGGCCGAACGGTATGCCCGGCCAGATAGTCGGGTCTATGACTTTGGCAGTTCACTGGGGGCGGCCACGCTTGCCATGCGCCAGCGGATTGAGCATGACAGTTGCCGGATTATCGCGGTCGACAACTCCACCGCCATGACCGAACGCTGCCAACAGTTTCTGGCAAAGAACAATTCTGGCATTGAGAGCTCCGGGGTTGAAGTGGATGTGATCTGCGCGGATATTCGCGATATCAAAGTGGAGCAGGCTTCACTGGTGGTGCTCAACTTTACCCTGCAGTTTATTCCACCGGCCGAGCGCCAGGCACTGCTGAACCATATCTATTCCGGTCTGTTGCCCGGCGGCGCGCTGGTGCTATCGGAAAAATTCGCGTTCGATAACACAGACGAACAGCAGTTTCAGACCGATATGCACCTGGCATTCAAAAAAGCCAATGGCTACAGCGAACTGGAGATCAGTCAGAAGCGCACCGCGCTGGAGAAGGTGCTGGTTCCCGACAGTTTCGATACCCATCGACAGCGACTGGAACAGGCCGGTTTCAAAGAGGTTCATCAATGGTTTCAATGTTTTAACTTTGCTTCCCTGCTGGCGGTGAAATGATCGACTATTCCGACCTGTATCAACGCATGGCGAATACCCCGCTGTCCGACTGGGCGCAACAGTTGCCGGGGCAGATCGAAAAAAGGCTGGATCCCAAACGCTATGGTGATCTGCCCAAATGGCAGGCCGCGGTCGCAGCGCTGCCGGAGGCACAACCGGCCAGTTGTGACTTCAGGGCCGTGGTGCGTATTGGCGAGGACAGCGAGCTGGATGAACAGCAACGTGCGGCGTTAATGCAGCAGTTGAAGCAACTGCATCCCTGGCGCAAGGGCCCGTTCGAACTGTTCGGGATCCATATCGATACTGAATGGCGCTCCAACTGGAAATGGGACCGGTTAAAAGATCACATCACACCACTGGCCGGGCGCACGATACTGGATGTCGGCTGCGGCAATGGCTATCACTGCTGGCGCATGAAAGGTGCCGGTGCTGATCTGGTCATCGGCGTCGATCCCACCCCGCTGTTTACCCTGCAGTACGAAGTTATGCATCGTTATGCCGGTGAGCAGGGCGTGTATGTGCTGCCGCTGGGCATCGACGATGTACCGGAAAAACTGGAAGCCTTTGATACGGTGTTCTCCATGGGCGTGCTATATCACCGTCGCTCGCCCCTGGATCATCTGCTGCAACTGCGTGACTGCCTGGCTCCGGGTGGTGAGCTGGTGCTGGAGACGCTGGTGGTGGAAGGCGACGAGCATACCTGCCTGTTCCCGGAAGACCGCTATGCGCGCATGGGTAACGTCTGGTTTTTGCCCTCGGTATTGATGCTCGAGCGATGGCTGCGTCGCTGCCGCTTCACCAGCATACGAACGGTGGATGTCACAACGACAACGACAGATGAGCAGCGCACCACCGAGTGGATGACCTTCCAGTCCCTGGCCGACTTTCTCGACCCCGACGATCACAGCAGGTCAATCGAGGGCTATCCGGCTCCCACGCGGGCAATTATCATTGCGGAAAAGGCCTGAGTACTCTCGCAAGACCGCAGAGACGCGAGGAAAACCTGGCGGGCTCTGCGTCTCTGCGAGATCATTATTGCTTTGTTTAAATCAACTATAAATCAGTATTTTCAGAACCTGGTGATATTTGTCGGCTGGTAGTTGCACGACTCACAGTCTATCCTTTGATACACCGTCTCATCGATAACCTGGTTGCAGATATGCGAGTGGCGGGTATTGCGGATATACGGCTCGATCCAGGAGCTGACATAAAGCCGGTTGGCGGTCGGGGTGTGCCTTGTGGCACAAATTGCCTCGTTACCCGCCTCTACGGGGATAGGAGACGTTATAATTGAGTTATGTCTCAAGTATTGGAAAAACTGCGTGCGTTGACCTGGCCATCCACCTGGTACGGCTGGCGGTTGAGCATGCAATCCTGGTGGTACAGACAGGACAAATTCCATATGGCTGTTGCAGCCGGCATCTTCGCGTTGTTACTGGCCATCCCGCTGGGCATTTCTGCATTGAACAACCAGATGCAACAGGGCAGGCAGGCAACGCTTGATTTGCGCTGTCTGACGCTGAATGTTTATCACGAGGCGCGTGGCGAGTCGGTTGCTGGCCAGTATGCTGTGGCGGAAGTGACCCTGAACCGTGTGGCCTCAGAGCGCTTTCCTGACACGCTATGTGAAGTTGTGCATGAACGGCGATGGGACAGAATACGCAAGCGCCATGTCGGCGCATTTTCATGGACCGAACTTGAACTCACCGCCGATATGAGTGACCCGGCATACAAGGCCGCCCGTCGGGTCGCCGAGGATATCTACTATCAGCGCAATGAGCCGCAAGTGGGGGATGCCCTGTTTTACCATGCCAGTTATATCCATCCCAGCTGGGCCAGGACCAAGCAAAAAGTGGCCACAATTGGCAGTCACATATTTTACAAGTAGCGAAGGGAAACCAGCTGGACGGGTGTTGACGGGGTATCAGCAAGCAGGTGAAAGGGATTTTGTCTTGCAGATTTTTAGCCTGGCAGTTTATTTGGTTATTGCCCTCGAGATATTTTCTCATTATCCGAAGCCACGTATCGGTGTTGCCATAGTAATGATTTTTCCATGGCAGCCGCCGAAGCTACCAGTCAATTCGCAGCGTCCACAACATCAAGTTGGCGGAAAGTTATCCGATAAATGATGTACAGCGATTTTTGGAGCGGAAAATGAATCCATCGACGTTAATCGGCATGCTGGCCGGTGTGGGCCTGTTGTTTTATGTCCTGAACATCGGCGCCGAGGATCCCGCCGCGTATATCAACCTGCCGGGCCTGGCCATAGTGCTGGTGGGGACGATGGCGGCAACCTTTATCGCCTATCCCCTGCGCGAGGTGCTACGCGTGTTCCGGGTGTTCGGGATTGTATTACGGCACGAGAAGTCGTCCCTGCACGATGATATGGAAGAGCTGACGGAAATTGCCCGTCTCTGGTTTCAGGGCAAGCTGCAGGCCGTCGAACAGAAGCTAACCACCTCCACCAATCCGTTTTTACGCACCGGCGTGCAGCTGGTGATCGATCTTGCGCCAATGGATGATATCGTTTCCATGTTGCAATGGCGCATCTCGCGCATGCGGGCCCGGGAACGGGCCGAGGCGCAGATCTTTCGCAGTATGGCTTCATTCGCACCGGCCTTTGGCATGATCGGGACGCTGGTCGGGTTGATCAATATGATGCTGATCCTGGATAAAAGTGAGATTTCCCAGATTGGTCAATATATGGGTGTGGCACTGATTACGACCTTTTACGGTATCTTGCTGGCCAACCTGATTTTCAAGCCGATTGCGCTCAAACTGGAACGACGTACCGAACAGCGCCTGGTGGTGATGAACATGATTCTCGAGGGCGTTATGCTGATCTCACAAAAGCGCAACCCTGCCTTTGTTCGCGAAACCCTGCGCTCATTCATGGCCCAGTACCGGGATGACATTCGCGATCAAGCCTACGAAGATCTGCCTGACGAGCAAAAAGACACGGGCGTCGATATTTACGCCGATAAACAGCAGGACAGCAAGTCATGAGCCAGTGGCAGGCGACGATGGGAGAAAGCAGCAAGGCACGCAACAACCTGGCTATCCAGGGCCTGGACGATCCCGAGGCCCAGGATACCGAGGGCGAAAGCTGGCTGATCTCCTACCTCGATACCCTGACGCTACTGCTGACGATGTTCGTCGTTTTGTTGACCTTTGCCGACTTCACCGACGAGGAAACATCCGAGGCCGTCAAGGTGGTGCCAAAGCCGGAGGTCGTTCCCCGGCCGCCAATCGAATCGAAGCAGGAGCCGGTCGAGGAGGCGGTAACGCCACTGGGCGGTGTGCTGCTGGACGGTCTGGATGATTCGGTTCAGGTCCAGGTGGAAAAAGATCGGGTCAACCTGGTGATCAGCGATCGCATCCTTTTCGATGTGGCCGAGGCCGAGCTGAGGCCACAAGGGCTGGCAACCCTCGACCCTCTGATCCCGATTCTGAAAAACGAACCACACCGGATCACGGTGGAAGGGCATACCGACAACCTCCCGATTACCACCGCCCAGTTTCCCTCAAACTGGGAACTGGCCTCGGCTCGTGCCGCCAGCGTGGTGCGCTATCTGCAACGTCAGGGTATTGCCTCCGATCGCCTGCGTGCCGTCGGTTATGCCGACACCCGCCCCGTGGCGGAGAACGACAACCCTGCAGGACGCTCGGCCAACCGGCGAGTCGAGATTGTCATTCACCACAAATCGGGGCAGACAGAGCGGGACTTGCAGATCGAATAAGACGGTTGGCGAAAACCCCATCCAGAGCAAGGTCAGGCTGCGCAGCGCGCTGCCTGACATCTTTCCCCGGGGTTATTCCCACTCGAGTTCGGAGTAAACCCGCTGGGCATTGCGCCCGGCCAGATCCTCGTAGTTGGCCAGATAATCGAAGCGGGACTGATCGATACGGCCGATCTCGGAAATATCCCCGCCGTTATCCATAAATGCCGCGATTGTCTCGCGCAGGAACACCAGATAGTCGTGGGTATCAGTGCGGGCCTTGTCGAGCGTGGTCGGGGCGCCGTGGCCGGGGACCACCACCTCCGGTTCATAGGCCGCCATGGCGCGAAAACTCTCTACCCAGCTTTTACTGCTGGAGTATTCGCGGATACTCAGCATGCGCTCCGTATAGACAATGTCTCCGGTAAACATAATCTTCTCTTGTGGCAGCCAGACAAAACTGTCACCGGGGGTATGCGCCTGTCCGGGATGGTGGAGTTCAAAGGTTGTATCACCCACCGTCAGGGTCAGTGTCTGAGCGAAGGTCTTGTCCGCGTGTACCGGCCGGGTGGCCTCGATCGCCTCACTACCCATCAGGCCGGCCAGGCGGGAGAACTGATCCCGGGCGCGTGTCTTCTGGTCTTCCACTGCACGCGCGCTGGCGATAATGGTCGCCCCCTGTTGCTTGAAATAGTCGTTACCCATCCAGCGATGATCCTGCCCGCCGGTGTTAATCACATGAGTAACCGGTTTGTCGGTTACCGTACGGATGACGGCCTGCAGGGCCTCGGCGCCCTGATAAACGCCGCCCGGGTCGATCAATACCACGCCGGCATCGGTGATAACAAAACCGAAGGTGGCATTGTTGGCCAGGTTCTCGACGCTGCGATTGCCCAGTTCGCCGACAATGGCATAGGCGTTATCGGCAAGCTGTTCCAACTTCAGGGTATCCACGGCAGTCGCCGGTGAAGCCAGCAGGGCAAGTAGCATGGTGACCAGTGCGGCCTTGAAATGTTGAAGCATTGTAAACTCCTGATTGGTGTTGGTCTTTTTTGCTGTTAACCGCACGCAAGTGACGGCCAGCGGTTTGGCAAGTCAGGCGGCAAGCCGGCAAGGCTGTTTTTGGCCGTGCGTATACCCGATATACTATACACTGTCCGGACACCCCGGTGTGAGAAGGATGCTTGATGTGCAAGATGCAACAATGGCTGTTGGCTCTGGCGGTCTGTGTTTACTGCAATACGCTTTTTGCACAAACCAGTCTGGATGTAGAGATACGGGGAGTCGATGCCGAGCTGGAGAAAAATGTTCGTCTCTATCTGAGCCTTGAGCAGCAAAAAAACAGTCCCCTGCTGACAGAAGGCCGCCTCAAACGCCTGCATAACAAGGCTGCCGGAGAAATCGCCAGTGCATTAAAACCTTATGGCTACTACCGCCCCGAAATCAACGGCGAGCTGAACCAGCCTAATCCCGATCAGTGGCAGGCCATCTATACGATAGACGAGGGGCCCGCCTTGCCGGTGGCAGAACTTGAACTGATACTCGGCGAGGAGTTGAAGCAGGATCCGGCATTTTCAGATCTGGCGGCCAATTTGCCATTACAACAGGGCGGTGTATTCAACCATCTTGAGTATGAGTCGATCAAGAATAATCTGGCTGAACTGGCAGCCACACGGGGTTATTTTCAGGCGCGCTTTGTCGAACGCCGGGTAGAGATCGATCTGGATAGCTATGAAGCGCGCGTTCGCATCCATTACGAGGGTGGCCCCCGTTATAATTTTGGCGAGGTTTCACTGCAGCAAGATGTGATCGACCCGGCATTGCTGCAACGTTATATCCCCTTCAAACAGGGCGAACCCTACAACCTCAGTCAGGTCATCGAACTGCAACATGCACTCAACGACAGTGATTACTTCTCCCGTGTCGAGGTCTCTCCCGGCCAGCCACAGGAGGTACCACGGGAAGTCCCCATCAGCGTCAAGCTGACCCCGCGCAAGCCGCACCGCTATACGCTGGGGCTGGGTTACGGAACGGATACCGGTGCCCGCGCAAAATTCGGCTGGGAGATGCCGCGCCTGAACCAGTCGGGCCATCGCATCAACACCGATGCCCGGGTATCGGAGATCGGGTACAGCCTCGGGGTTCGTTACCGGGTGCCGGTACTCGATCCCCGTACCGATCAGATCATTTACAGTGCCGGGGTGGTTAACGAGGAAACCGACACCAGCGAAAGTACTCTGCGTACTGTTGGCGTCAGCCTGAATCGTGGACGCGGTCAGTGGCGTGAATCCATTGGACTGCACTATCAACAGGAAGACTTTGTCGTCGCCGGTGATCAGGGTGATTCAACCCTCTTCATCCCGAGTGTCGACTGGAGTCGTACCTGGGGGCGTGGGTTCGTGCATGTGCTGGATGGTGTGCGTTTTGATATCGGTTTGCGGGGCGCCAGTGAGCAACTGGTTTCCGATACCGACTTCTATCAGATCCAGGGGGGACTCAAGGGCATTATCTCGCTCGGCGCCAATAACCGGTTGATCGCCCGCGGCAGGTTCGGCAGCACGGTGACCGATGAGTTTAACCAGCTGCCGTCGTCGATACGTTTTTTTGCCGGCGGTGCGCAAAGCGTGCGTGGCTATGCCTATGAGTCACTCGGGCCGGTCGATGACAACGGCCGGGTCGTCGGCGGCAAGCACCTGATGACCGGCAGTATCGAGCTCGAACACAGCCTCGGTGGCAAGTGGGGAGCAGCGGTATTTTATGACGCCGGCAATGCGATTGACGATCTCGATGACAAACTCGAACGCGGCGCCGGCCTGGGATTGCGCTGGAAGTCGCCCATCGGTCCGGTCCGCATCGATTTTGCTTCCGCAATCACGCGACCGGGTGATCCCTGGCGAATTCATATCAACATAGGTCCGGATCTGTGATGCGCCCGGGGCTGAGAAAAAAACTGCTCGCCATGTTCTTGCTGCTGTTATTGCTTGCGGGCAGCGGGGTGTTGTGGCTCGGCGCGACCGAAAGTGGCTTGCACTGGACCTATCAGCAGGCCGGTGGGTATATCCCCGGTGAACTGAACATCGGCAAGCTCGAAGGGCGGCTGTTCGGTCGTATCACCGCCACCGATCTGATCTATCAGCACGCCGACACCCGGGTTGTCCTTGAACAGGCAACACTGAAGTGGCGGCCCTTTGAGTTACTGACGGGGAGTCTGGTTGTCAGCCAGCTGCATGTCCAGTCCGTGTCTATCACATTGCCCGTCGCGCAACAAAGCACAGCGGAAAAGGCGGTTGATCTGCCGGACATTCGTTTGCCCGTGACGGTGGCACTCGAGGATAGCCGAGTTGATAACATCCGGATCACACGGGATGAGCAGCAAGTTGTCCTGCAACAGCTCATGCTTGATGCCAGAAGCCAGGGTAACCGGATCCATATCGACCGGTTCGATGTGGCTGCGAAGGCGTTTGATGTGCATATTGACGGGACGTTGAAACCAGTCGGCAATTATCAACACAAGCTGAACATGCAATGGCAACTTCGCTTGCCGCAGCAACCGGAATTGAGTGGCCGGGGTCTGAGCCGGGGCAATCTGGACAGGCTTGTATTGCAACAGACGATCAGCGGCCCGCTGCGGATGACGCTCAACGGCGAGGCCCGCGATCTGTTAAACGCGTTGCACTGGCAGGCGAACGTGAATGTCAGCGAGTTCAACACGGCACAACTCAACGCGGATTGGCCCGCGATTACTGGCAGTTTGCAGTTACAGGGTGAAGGCGATCGACAAACGGCCTCACTCAGCGGGCAACTGGACGGGGACTATCCCGGGCAGGGTTCCTTTTCTGGGAACACGAAATTGCAACTGGCACAAAATGGCACAGTTGTGCTCGAACAGTTGCGCCTGCAAGCGCCAGCCACGGAAACCGTGCTCAACGCCCGGGGTGACTGGATCCCCGGCGAGGCCGGTCTGCAAAGTGGTAATCTGGCCTTGCAACTGGACTGGGAAAAACTGCGCTGGCCACTGAGCGGTGATGCCTGGATAGACAGTGCCAGTGGTCATGGCCGCATCGAGGGTAACCTGGATCGCTACCGGCTCGTGCTCAGCGCGGATCGCCCACTGCCTCAGGCGCCGCCATCGACCTGGCAGGTTGATGCCATCGGTGATTCCAACGGACTGAATCTCGACAGTCTGCGGGTCACAGCGCTGGATGGCGAAACCACCCTGACAGGCCGGCTCGACTGGTCACCGCGGCTCGCCTGGAATGTGCGGGTCACAGGCAACAATCTCAATCCTGCTGTGCAGTGGTCACAATGGCCTGGTCGCTTGAACGCTGCTCTCACTTCGACGGGGCAGGTACAGGAGGGTCAGGTCATAGCACAGGCCGACATAACCCGGGTCAGTGGCAAGTTACGCGGCCAGCCAATCAGTTTGCGCAGCCAACTGACCTGGGAGACTGACCAGTTACAAGTTGAACAATTTGAATTTGAATCCGGTACGGCAAAGGTGAGCGCGCAGGGTTCGCTCGGCGAGCGACCGAGTCTCAACTGGTCCATCGATGCCGAAGATCTGGCCATGCTTTATCCGCAAGCCACGGGTCAGTTGAAGGCCACGGGGCAACTCGGCGGCACACGGGACGAGCCGATCATCCAGGCGATGTTTAACGGCAAGGCGATGAGCCTGCCGGAATATCACATTGGCAACATCAGCGGTAATCTGGATGTGGATCTGTTTCGCTGGCAGCAGGTCAATATCGATCTTGTCGCCGAGGCGCTCGACGTACACAACCAGAAGATTGACCGGCTAGAAATCAAGGCCGATCCAGGGCAGTGGCAGCTGGTTGCCATCGATGACGGGAACACGGCACGCGTGGAACTCAAAGGAGCGGCCAGTGCGGAGGGCTGGCGCGGGCGAATCGAGGCGATTAATCTGCAGAGTACGGAATTTGACAGCTGGCATCTGCAACAGCCGGTTGCCCTGAACCTGATAAAAAATAACTTTGAACTTGCCCCTTTTTGTTTACAGGCTAGCGACGCCAGTGTTTGCGGGGAGGTACAACAAACCGGCGAGCGCTGGCACTCACAACTCGAGTTGGTCAACTTTCCGCTACAGGTATTCTCACCCTGGTTACCTGCCGATCTGGTCATCGAAGGTGTGGCCAATGCCACAGCGGCCTGGCAGCTGGATATGCCGAAGAAACTGACCGGCCGGGCTCACATCGAGTTACCGGCGGGCAGTGTCGCCTATCCGGTCCTCGAAGGCGAACTGGACCGCTGGGACTATCGCACGGGCAGTCTCGATTTGACTGTGGACGAGAAGGGAGTGCGGGCGACATCCAGCCTGGCCATGAACAACGGCGATCAATTCCAGGCCAGACTGGCCTTGCCCGATGCGCCGTTGCTGAACCTCGAGCGTGATACCCAGTCCGTGCAGGGCAGCGCCAGTGTAACGATTAACCGGCTCGGTATTATCGAAGCGCTGCTGCCTGATGTACAGGATCTCGGTGGGGAGCTGGCGATGAACCTTGATGTCGGCGGAACGCTGGCCAACCCGCGCTACAGCGGCAAGGCGAATCTGGAACAGGGCAGGCTGCGTATTCCCCGCCTCGGGTTGAAACTGGAACAAGTCCGCATGAATGCGCATAGTGACGGGCTGTATAAATTGAATTACGATTTGATAGCCCACTCCGGCGATGGCGATCTGCGATTACAGGGTAAAACCAGATTGGATAACCAGGCCGACTGGCCAACGACGATCACTATAAAAGGTAAAAATTTCGAAGTGGCGCGCATCCCCGAGGCGCAGGTTAATATCATCCCCGATCTGCAACTCAAGCTGCGGGGGCGCAATATTGATATCAGTGGCGAAGTTCATGTGCCCTTTGCCCGCCTGCAGCCCAAAGATGTCACCACCGCGGCAAGAGTGTCGGAGGACGTGGTGATCATCGGCGGCGAGGAGCGTGTCGAAGAGCAATGGCAAATCACCACTCGAGTGCGAGTAACGCTGGGGGATCGTGTGAGCCTTTACGGCTTCGGTTTCGAGGGACGGTTGGGCGGCGACCTGCTGTTGATGGACAGTCCCGGCGAACTGACCACCGCGACCGGCGAGATCAACATGATCGAAGGTCGCTATAGCGCCTACGGCCAGCGTCTCACGGTGGAACACGGGCGCCTGCTGTATACGGGTGGCCCGGTCAGCAACCCCGGCCTGGATCTGCGTGCGATACGCCAGGTGAATAACGTCACCGCCGGCATCCGGGTGCGCGGCAGCCTCAATCAACCCGACGTCGAACTGTTCTCCATCCCGGCCATGGGCCAGACCGATGCACTGGCCTACCTGATGCTGGGGCGCCCGCTGGAGACGGCGTCCGGTGAGGAAGGCAGCATGATGGCCAAAGCGGCGCTGGCCCTGAGTCTGAGCGGCGGCGACAGCCTGGCTCGGCAGATCGGCGATCGTTTCGGGCTGGATGAAATGCGCGTCGAAGCCAGCGACACCGGTGAACAGGCCTCCCTGGTCATGGGGCGATACCTGGCACCCAGGCTCTATGTCAGTTACGGCGTGGGGATTGTCGAGTCCTTCAATACCCTGAGCGTGCGATATCAGTTATCCGATCGCTGGTATATCAGGGGTGAGAGCGGCGAGCACCAGAGCGCGGATATTCTGTTTACCATTGATCGGTAACACCTGCGTAACGGGCAGGTTTGTCGCCCCGGCGAAAATCCGTCCCGGTTGACGTGCCAGCTATGTGTATATATATTATTTTAATACACATCGCAAGGAGATTGCAGGCATGCGGACAAACATTGAGATAGATGACAAACTGATGGCCGATGCACTTAAGGCGACCGGATTAAAAACCAAGAAGGAAGCGGTGGAGCTGGGCCTTAAAACATTGATTCAGTTAAAGAAACAGGAAGGAATCAAGCGATTTAGAGGCAAACTGGAGTGGTCAGGGAACCTGGACGACATGAGAAATGCTTCGTGATTCTCGTGGATTCCAGCGTCTGGATTGACTATTTCAGCGGTAACGGGTCTGCGGAGGCCGATTTTCTTGACGGGACGCTGGGCAATCGCAGCGTCGCTACAGGCGACCTGATCCTCACAGAAGTCCTTCAGGGTTTCAGGTACGACAAGGACTACAGGACCGCCAGGCGCCTGTTAGAGGAACTTGCCGTATTCGACTTGCTCGGACGGAATATGGCAATAAAGAGCGCGGAAAACTTTCGAAAACTGCGCAAGAAAGGTATTACTGTCCGAAAGACCGCCGACGTCATTATCGCTTCGTTCTGTATTGAGCATGATCTTCCATTACTATTTTCAGATAGGGATTTCCAGCCTTTTGTAGACCACCTCGGCTTGCGAGATGCTGTTTACACATAACCGTGATTTATACAGAATCTGCCTTTTCCGGATATAGACAGATTCTATCTATGAGGCATGGCAAAACACGTTCTCCTTGCTCAAAATCGAGAATCGAGAGCACAGGAACGGCTGACCTTTTACTCCTCTTATTTGCGGATCCGGACTATCCAGAGACCATCGGATTGGGTCGTGCCAGGATATTCGATGTTGCGAGAGTGGCACCAGGCGGCAACATCTTCGCCGCTCAGCGGATAGCTTATAAGTAACCGGGCATTCGTACCTTCCGGCAGGGCATCCGTGGCCTTGTTAATCGTAAGCAGATATCCGGGGCAGGTCTGGCCCTGCACACCAATCGTGGTTATACCCTCTTCCGTGACAACAGAGTTTGCCGCTATCTCTGTGGGTTGTTTCGACTTGTTGTTAACGGCCACATAAGATAATCCGGGATTGAGATTGAAATACATATTGGTTGGTCAGGGAGCTCAGCAGGCGAGCCGGCAACGACAGAGACTGAGAAATGACATCGGTTTTGTCAACCGACGGAGGCGGGCAGAGTAGAGTCCGGTAAGCCGGATCAGTGAATGCCACTCCAAAGAACCGGCTGCATGAACACTCAGGAAGAGGTACCGGAACGGGACTGGGCACGCTGCAGTTCAACAAGATGAGGTAAGAGTTCGGAATGCTTCTGTATATGGAAAATAAAGCGCGGTACATCCTGTTCGGTACTTTGCGCCATGAACGGCTCTCCCCAGAAACTGAGCAGTGCCTCGGTTCCGCCGCTTGCCTGACTGTCGGCCAGAATAAACGAGGTCGTCTTGCTCAAGTGGCACCAGCGCGGTTCCTTGACCTTGAACTGGCCGGCGCATTCGGCGATTCGGGGCTGCAGGACCTGCCAGAGTTCTTTTTGCGATTCATCCAGTACGAACTGGATGGAAGTCACCAGCGGATTGTCGATGGCGGGTTTGAGTAGTGCATCGAACAGGGACTGTGGGACATACATGGACAGGCAGACATTGAACCAGATTGTCTCGCCGCTCATATTGCGGACAAAATGTTCATTCACCGGGCGTAGTTGACGGGGGCCGACCAGTACCACCTCGGGTGACTTGAGCGAGGCCTGGATGCGCTCTACCGCCTGCGCGGTGGATTCGACCTGCTCGGCGGTCAGTTCGTTGTTACGGGTGTGGCGCATGAAGTTGATAAACAGCAAGCCCAGCAGGGCAAGAAGTATAGGGAGCACCACCGCCTCATCCACCACATGCAGAAGATGCAGGATAACGGCAATCACTGCGGCGAGGATCCCTGCAATGGCGTCCCACTCATAACCCAGAAATTTTTTCAGTTTCATTGCCATAGTGTGCGGATGCTGGTTGGTATGCTGGTTAAAGAGCCTGCACTGCACGGTAATCATTCATAATGACATTATAACCGGCAGGTTTTTCCGGCCGAGGTGCTATTTAGCAGGGTAGTGCGCGTTCACATTGGCGGCAAGCTCTGAACGGCCATGACTCGGCGATTGTGAATTACACGCACTCTGGTCAGAAACTGTGCGGGGCTTTTGGCGCCGGTCTCAAGTCTCTGCTGTTCGGCGGCTCAGCCAGAACAAACCAACAAAGAGCAGCAACCAGACAGCCGTACGCAATGTCATGGCGCGAAGGCTGTCAATCGCCACGGCACCGCCCGAGTTATAAAGCAGCCAGATGGTGGCAAGGACAAGCAGGTTCAGCAAAAAGACAGCCGCAGCCCCGTTTCGCCCAGAATAAACATTACGCCACGCGACAATCCCCACGCCGATGTAAATAAATCCCATCACCGTGTTGTAGACGAGCAAGGGGAGAAAGACAATATACCCCGGATCGGATCCGGTCAGGACACGACTGCCCGCGAAAACCGTTAGCGCACCAAAAAGTGCAGCGATAAGGGCCAGGGTTTTCCGTATCAGGCTGAGATAGACTGGTTGAGTCAATTTACTCTCCAAATCAGTATCAGACTTTATCTGATCTGAAGTGGTTCATGGCAGGATAGCAAAAGGCAATACCTGACCCCGTTTTTTCGGACTGGGCGCCCGGTGTGACAGGCTAGTCGTCGAGAGTAGCGTCTGTCGGCACGCCGATCAGATCGTGCTCGGTGGCGGCGACGATTTCAACTTGCATGAATTCACCGGGAGTGACTTCGTCCTCGACCTGATCCAGAATCACGGCGCCGTCGATCTCGGGAGCGTCGGCACTGGAGCGGCCGAGCAGCAGGTTCTCCTCGCTGAAGCCATCGACGATGACCTGCATGCTCTGGCCGATCTTCTTTTGTAATTTTTCGGCGCTGATCTCGGCCTGGCGTTGCATGAAGCGTGCGAGCCGTTCCTGGCAGATTTCCTCGGGAACGGGGTCGGGCAGTTCGTTGGCACTGGCGCCTTCGACCGGTGAGTAGGCGAAGGCGCCGACCCGATCCAGTTGCGCCTCGTCGAGAAATTCCAGCAGTTCCTCGAACTCCTGTTCGGTCTCGCCGGGGAAACCGACGATGAAGGTGGAACGCAGGGTGATGTCTGGACAGATCGCGCGCCAGTCTTCGATGCGGCGCAGGGTTTTTTCGATGTTGCCCGGGCGTTTCATCAATTTGAGAATGCGCGGCGCGGCATGCTGAAACGGCACATCCAGGTAGGGCAGGATCAAACCGTCGGCCATCAGCGGAATGACCTCATCCACGTGCGGATAAGGATAGACATAATGCAGTCGCACCCAGGCGCCGTACTCGCGCGCCAGCTTGCCCAGCGCGGCGGCCAGTTCGGTCATGCGGGTTTTCAGCGGGCGTCCGCCCCAGAATTCGGTGCGGTATTTGACATCCACGCCGTAGGCGCTGGTGTCCTGCGAAATGACCAGTAATTCTTTGACGCCGCTTTTGAACAGGTTCTCTGCCTCCTGCATCACCTCGCTGATCGGCCGGCTGACCAGATCGCCGCGCATGGAGGGAATGATGCAGAAGCTGCAGCGATGATTGCAGCCTTCGGAGATTTTCAGATAAGCATAATGCTGCGGTGTCAGCTTCAGGCCTTCGGCCGGGATCAGATCGGTATAGGGATCGTGCGGTTTAGGCAGGTGCTGGTGCACATGATCCATCACTTCCTGCAGGGCGTGCGGGCCGGTCACCGCCAGCACCTGCGGGTGGGTCTGCTGCACGATATCGCCCTTGGCGCCCAGGCAGCCGGTGACGATCACCTTGCCGTTTTCATCCAGCGCCTCGCCGATGGTCTCCAGGGATTCTTCCACCGCGCTGTCGATGAAGCCGCAGGTGTTGACCAGTACCAGCTGGGCATCGTCGTAACTGGAGACAATGTCGTAGCCCTCGGCGCGCAGACGGGTGAGGATCTGTTCCGAATCGACCAGCGCCTTGGGGCAGCCGAGGCTGATAAAACCGACTCTGGGTGCGGGGTTTGACATAGGGGTATTCGGGGTAGTGGTTGCGAGGGGTGCGATCATACCATCTATTACACAGGGCCGAGGGACGAGTTACGAGGGACGAGTAAAAAAATTGAACCACGAAGACTCGAAGGCACGAAGGTGAAATTCTGCCTCTGATCGTCATTCCGGCGCAGGCCGGGATCCATGTTGGAGAGCAGGTAGGCCCGATATAGCGAATGCGGTATCGGGCAATTCTCCGGGTGCCGGACACCGCTTTGCTATGTCCGGCCTACCTCTAGACGTACTCTGAGATCTCGATCAGGTTGCCATCGGGATCATTGAGGTAAATCGACAGGATAGTTCCTACAGCGCCGGTGCGTTCTACATATTCCTCCACGGGAGTGATACCCTTGGTATTAAAATGGTCAAGTACTTCTCCAAGTGGGGTCTCGCTAATCAGGCACAGATCCGCTGATCCCGGTGTGGGATGACGGGCATGTGGTGCAAACGGTTGATCGGCAGAATGTAAATTGATTTTTTGTTGGCCAAAACGTAGTGCCTTGCGATTGTTGCCAAAGGTGAGCACTTCCATGCCAAGTATCTCGTTATAAAAGCGGCAGCTGGTTTCAATGTCGTTAACGGTCAGAACCAGGTGATCGAGATGGGAGAGTTTCATGTTCTGTATCCTGCCAGCAAGTGAATAGGCCAGTAGACAGTTCTGGTTTGCGTTGCCTTGCCCCAATGTTGGCTTAACTGACTTTCCAACTCGATGAGTGGGTTTATGTTGTGATCGGCGATATAGCGCCGTGTGGCGGACCAGGTGGCGAGATAGCCGATAACTTCGGGCAAGGTCCACTCAGCCTGGATATGAAAGGCCGGCGTGTCGAGGCGGGGGAAGGGAAAGGGCAAGCCGGTGTAGCCTGCTTCGATCCAGTGGCGTTCTTCGGGCCAGTAATCGTTCAGTGTGTTGGCGTAATAGTCGTTGATCAGCGCATCGATCGCCGGGGCAATTGAGAACAGGCCGTAGCCCCAGACGGCCAGCACGCCGCCGGGTTTGAGCAGGCGAACGGCCTCGGTATTGAAGCGGGCGTGATCGAACCAGTGTACCGCCTGGGCCACGGTGATCAGATCCATGTTCTCATCTTTTAGCGGCAGCGCTTCGGCGGTAGCGCAAAGATAATCGATGGTGTCTGTCGCCTGCGCATTACGTAACTGCGCCAGGCTCGGCTCGCAACCTATGACCTGGGCAAAGTGCTCGCCCAGGGCGATGGCGGCCTGGCCGTTGCCGGTGGCCACATCCAGCGCCCGTTCATGCTGTGGACACAGTGAGGCCAGATAATCAAACAGCTCGGGCGGATAGAGGGGCCGGTAGCGGATATAGTCCGCGGCCTGGGCCGAGAAGTGATCGGCGAAGGTCATATATGCTCAGGCCGCGCGTCGCACCTGTTTGATCGCGGTCAGGCGTGCCTTGTGCACGGCCTCGGCGATCGCCTGACCTTGCAGGCCCTGTTCGACGAATGGTCTGGCCTCGATGGCGCTGGCGGCGGCGTGGGTCTCGCGCATGATCCGCGGCTGATCAAAAACCCGATCTTCGTAACCGGGGCGTCCGCGCGAGTCAGCCTCGCAGGCTAGCAGGAACTGTTCATAGCGCTCGGGGCGGCGAAAGGCGTCCAGTGCTTCGAGGGTTTTTAATAATGTCGTGTCCTTGAGCTCGCCGGCGCGGTGGTAGTGCAGGTGATAGCGGGTCACCATGATCGCCAGCTCGCGAAACTCGTTCGGGATTTTATAGCGATCGCACAGCGCTTCGACCAGGGGTACGCCACGTTCCTCGTGATCGATGTGCGAGGGCAGCTCTTCGGCAGGTGTGATGCCCTTGCCCAGATCGTGGACCAGCGCGGCGAAGCGCACGGCCGGATCCTTTGACAACTTCACCGCCTGCTGCAGCACCAGCATGGTGTGCACGCCGGTGTCGATCTCCGGATGATGTTGTTCGGGTTGCGGCACGCCATAGAGGCGATCGACTTCGGGGAACAGCCTGGCCAGCGCGCCGCATTCGCGCAGCACTTCAAAAAAGGTTTCCGGATGGTTTTCCTGCAGGGCACGCAAGGTTTCCTGCCAGACCCGTTCGGGCACCAGCGCATCGACCTCACCGTTGTCGACCATCTGTTGCATCAGTGCCTGGGTCTCGTCGGCAACGTGGAAGCCGAACCCGGCAAAGCGCGCGGCGAAGCGGGCCACGCGCAGGATACGTACCGGGTCCTCGACGAAGGCGGGCGAGACATGGCGCAGCAGGCGATCCTCGAGATCCTGCCGGCCGTCGAAGGGATCGATGATCTCGCCCGCATCGGTTTCGGCCATGGCGTTGATGGTCAGATCGCGGCGGGCCAGATCCTGCTCCAGGGTCACATCCGGCGCGGCGTGAAAGGTGAAGCCGGTATAGCCGGGGCCGGTCTTGCGCTCGGTGCGGGCCAGAGCATGTTCTTCCCGGGTCTCGGGGTGCAAAAAGACGGGAAAGTCCTTACCCACCGGGCGATAGCCGGCGTCGAGCATCTGCTGCGGCGTGGCGCCGACCACCACCCAGTCGTGGTCCTTGACCGGCAGGCCGAGCAGTTTGTCGCGGACGCAGCCGCCTACCTGATAACGTTTCATGGCTCTGATAATAATCGTTTGGTGCCCCGAATTCGAACCGGCGCGAGAAGCAGGCATAAAAAAACCCGCCGGTGAGTGGGCGGGTTTTTAATCCGGAGGCGAAGATCGGCTTATTTGATCTTGGCTTCTTTGTAGGCCACGTGCTTGCGGACCACCGGATCGTATTTTTTCACTTCCATTTTTTCCGGCATGTTGCGCTTGTTTTTGGTCGTGGTGTAGAAGTGACCGGTGCCGGCACTGGAGACGAGTTTGATTTTGTCACGCATGATAAAACTCCTTACACCTTTTCGCCGCGACGGCGCAGGTCCTCGAGGACGACCTCGATACCTTTTTTATCAATGATGCGCATGCCCTTGCTGCTGACACGCAGTTTTACCCAGCGGTTCTGCGACTCTACCCAGAAGCGGTGGGTATGCAGGTTGGGCAGAAAACGGCGACGGGTCTTGTTATGGGCGTGGGATACGTTATTCCCGCTCATCGGACGTTTGCCAGTCACTTGACAGACTCTGGCCATGGTTATTCTCCAAAAATCGGCTGCACAATGCGTCAAAGAGCGCGAATTTTACGGATTTCCCGCCAAGGATACAAGTCCAATCCGCACGCAATCCGGTCTGGGGCTGTTCTGGATGATTGGGGCTTTTTCTCGCCCCTAGTCCCTAGAGACTAGCCCCTGTTCTTAAAGCCAGCCCCGCTCCGAAAAGGCCACGCATTCCCCGTCGCCGATCACGATATGGTCCAGCACCCGCACCTCCACCAGCTCCAGGGCCTCCACCAGGCGCCCGGTCAGGTGGCGATCGGCGTGGCTCGGCTCGGCGATGCCGGAGGGGTGGTTGTGGGCGAAAATCAGCGCGGCGGCGTTGTGGGCCAGGGTCTTTTTGACTACCTCGCGCGGATGCACGCTGGCGCCGTTGAGGGTGCCGCGAAACAGCTCCTCGTAGCGGATCACCCGGTGCTGGCTGTCGAGGAACAGGCAGGCGAAGACCTCGTGGGGCAGATCCCGCAGTCGGCTTTGCAAATAGCGCTTGGTATCCTCCGGGCTGTGCAGGCCGGCTTCCCGTTGCAGGGTCTCGCCCAGGTGACGCTGGGCCAGCGCCATGACCGCCTGCAATTGTACGTACTTGGCCTGACCGAGGCCGGCCACGGCGCAGAACTCCGACTCGCTGGCGGTAAGCAGTCCACGCAGGCCGCCGAAGCGCTGCAGGACCTCGCGGGCCAGATCCACGGCGGACTTGCCACGGGTGCCGGTGCGCAGAAAAATCGCCAGCAGTTCGGCGTCGGAGAGGGCCTCGGAACCCCGGGCCAGAAGTTTTTCCCGCGGGCGCTCGGCCTGCGGCCAGTCGGTGATGGGCATACGACCTCCTTGTCGTGGTGTGCGATTGTTCGAGATATTTGCCTGCGATTGGCAGCGTGCCGCTCGGCGGGCAGTGTGCCTGAATTATAGTAGGTACTAGGGGCTAGTATCTAGGACCTAGCTGTGATCTCTCAGTAGGTTGTTCATCCGGAACCTACCCGGCAAATTGG
>CAYOOC010000014.1:0-49885 GCA_964405505.1 uncultured Thiohalophilus sp. | reverse complement strand
AGTCACTCGCCGCGCGGGCGCGAAAGCCCGCTTTCAAGATCAAGCTCGCCCGGAGGGCGAACATTTAGATAGATAAGGTGGATTCGGCAAGAGTCGCCGACAAAGTCGCCTCCCACAAGAGCCTGCTTTTAAATTTCAGCACGCCCGCAGGGCGAACATTTAAATAGATAAGGTGGATTCGGTAAGAGTCGCCGACAAAGTCGCCCCCCACAAAAAATCCTCTTCTCTTCCCTGCCCTCTTCCCAAAGGGGAGAGGGCAGAAAAGGTTACAACACCTCCACCCGGTTCCCCCCACCCTCGCGCGCCAGCCGCACGGCTTCCACGCAACGGTCGGTGAACAAGTCCACATTATCCTGCATCTGCGCTTCGGTAACGCCGCAGCTGACACTCACCAGACCGAAATTATCGATCAGGGTGCCGTCGATGGATTTGACCAGTTTCTGCGCCAGGCGCTGGGCGTCGCTCTGGCGGGTTTCGGGAATGAGGATGGCGAACTCGTCTTCGGACCAGCGGGCGGGAATGTCGGTGGCGCGAATGCGCGAACGGATCCGGTTGGCCACGCTGCGGATGATGTGTTCGCTGGTGGCCTGGCCGTGGACAGCCGCGATCTCGGAAAAGCGATCGATGTCCACCAGGATCAGGGACAGACTGTGATGATAGCGTTGCTTGCGCGCCAGTTCGTAATTGATCAGATCGCCGAACTTGCGCCGGTTGTAGAAGCGGGTCAGGCCGTCGACGCTGGCGATCTCTTCCAGGTCGCGGGTGCGATCCTTTAACACGGTAATCTCGGAGTTAACCGAGTCGGCGGGATTACGCACTTCCTCGGCGCGCAGTTCGATCAGTTCTTCCAGCCGGTTTTTGTATTCCAGCAGTTCCTGTTGCAGGGATTGCTGGCGTTTGAGTTTGCGCCGGGCCACGACCCCGAGGGCCACCATCAGCACGATGATGCCGGTGCGCAGGGCGACGTCGAACAGCGGGGGAAAGATCAGGTTCTCGACCAGACTCTGGGGCACCTGCAACACATAGACATCGACCATCGCGTCCAGCAGCCACAACAGCATGCCGGACAGCAGGCCGTACAACGGCATGTAGCGCCCCTTGTCGCGCGAGTCATACAGGGCGTAGGCGGCAACGTTCATGGCAACGCCTCCGGGTTCGAACCGCTGAGGGTTCAGTGATGAACGTACTCAAAATCGACACGCGATGTCACTTTACATAATAGCTCATAGGCGATGGTGCCGGCGGCATCGGCGATCGCCTCCACCGGCAGTCCCTCACCCCACAGGATCACCTCGTCGCCGATGCGGGCCTCGGGACAGTCACGCAGATCCAGACACAGCATGTCCATCGACACCCGCCCGACGATGGGCACCCGCTTGCCGTTCAGTAACACCGGCGTGCCGCTGGGCACGTGGCGCGGATAACCGTCGCCGTAGCCGATGGCCACCACCCCCACCGGCATCGGCTCGGGACAGCGCCAGCTGCCGCCGTAGCCGACGGGTTCGCCGGCCCCGTGGTGGTTCACCGCGATCAGTTGCGAGCGCAGGGTCATTACCGGCTGCAGATCCTGTTGTTCGCCGACACTATTAATAAAGGGCGAGGCGCCGTAGAGCATGATACCGGGTCGGGCCCAGTCACTGGCGCTTTGCGCCCAGCCGAGCAGGCCGGCGGAGTTGGCAATGCTGCGCCCCGCCACGCTCAGTTCATTCAGGCTATCGAAACGACGAATCTGCTCCAGGGTATAGTCATCCTCGCGATCGTCGGCATTGGCCAGATGCGTCATCAGGCGCACGCTGGCGACCCGCGAACAATTGAGCAGGCGAGTCAGCATGGCCGGGATCGCCTGCGGGGCGATCCCCAGACGATGCATGCCGGTGTCGACCTTGAGCCAGACCTCCAGCGCCGGGCCCGGGGTTTGTTCCAGGATCGCGATCTGATCGGGATGATGAATGACCGGCTGCAGCTGATAGCCATCGATCAGGCGCAGTTCTTCGGCCTGGACGAAGCCTTCGAGCAACACGATCGATTGTGGAATGCCGGCCTCGCGCAGGGTGATCGCCTCGTCGATGGATGCCACGCCGAAGGCATCGGCGTCATCCAGGGCCTGGGCGACCTCGACCATGCCGTGGCCGTAACCGTTGGCCTTGATGATGGCCATCAGCCGACTGCCGGGGGCATGCCGGCGGGCCACGGTCAGATTGTGTTGCAGGGCACGAAGATTAATGGTGGCCCGTGTTGCACGGGTCATGCACCGGGCCCTTCCAGATAGTTGTCACCGGAGATGTAATTTTCGAACTTGGTGTACTGACCGAGGAAGGTCAGGCGCGCGGTGCCGATGGGCCCGTTACGCTGCTTGGAGATGATGATCTCGGCGGTCCCCTTGTCGGAGCTGTCCTCGTTGTAGACTTCGTCGCGATAGATAAACACGATCACGTCGGCGTCCTGCTCGATGGCGCCCGATTCACGCAGATCCGACATGACCGGGCGTTTGTTGGGGCGCTGTTCCAGCGAGCGGTTGAGCTGCGAGAGGGTGATGACCGGCACGTTGAGTTCCTTGGCCAGTCCCTTGAGGCCGCGCGAGATCTCGGAGATCTCGGTGGCACGGTTTTCGGTGCTGCCACCCACCTGCATCAGCTGCAGATAGTCGATCACGATCAGGCCCAGGCCATGCTCGCGCTTGATGCGCCGGGCACGGGAGCGGATCTCGTTGGGGGTCAGCCCCGGCGTGTCGTCGATATAGATGGGTGCCTCGTTGAGAATGCCCACCGCCGAGGTCAGGCGCGGCCAGTCCGAGTCGTCCAGCTTGCCGGTGCGGATCTTGTGCTGATCGATTCGCCCCAGCGAGGACATCATACGCATCACCAGTTGCTCGCCGGGCATTTCCATACTGAACACGGCCACCGGCACCTGGTGCTTGATGGCGGCGTTTTCCACCAGGTTCATGGCGAAGGAGGTTTTACCCATGGAGGGACGCCCGGCGACGATGACCAGATCGGAATTCTGCAGCCCGGAGGTCATGTCGTCGAAATCGGTATAGCCGGTGGGCACGCCGGTATAGGCATCGCTGCTTTGATAGAGCGCGTCGATGCGATCCACCGCCTTGACCAGCAAGTCCTTGATGCCGACATAACCGGAACGGTTGCGCGCGCCCTGCTCGGCAATGTCGAACACCGCCTTCTCGGCCTGATCCAGCACCTCGGCGCTGTTGCGCCCCTCGGGGTTGTAGGCCAGGTTGCCGATCTCGGTGGCCACGCGAGTCAGCTGGCGCAGTACCGAGCGTTCGCGCACGATGGCGGCATAGGCCTTGATATTGGCGGCGGTGGGAGTGTTCTTGGCCAGTCCGCCGAGATAACTCATGCCCCCGGCGGCATCCAGCTGGTTATGGCGCTCCAGCCATTCGGAGAGGGTGACCACGTCGCAGGGATCGCTTTCCTGGGCCAGCGCGGTAATGGCCTGGAAGATCAGGCGGTGATCGCGCCGGTAAAAATCCTCTTCGGTAACCTGATCGGCCACCTGGTCCCAGCTGCTGTTGTCGATCATCAGTCCGCCGAGCACCGCCTGCTCCGCCTCGATGGAGTGCGGCGGGACTTTGAGCGCGTCGGTGGCCTGATCCGTGGCGGTTACCGAGTAAATTGCATCAGGCATGGTGGTTAGTCTTGTTATCCCAGCATGGCCGGAGGCGCTGACAGGCGGCGCTCCCGGAGAATGTCATTGAAACGACCCCTCGCTCCCGTGGCGGGAGGCCCTGAGCATAGCACAACCCCGACCGGGATCGGACCGATCCGGCGCACGGAATTGGAACGGAAAAATGAACCGGGAAAATCCGCACGAGCGAGGCGTGCGAAAGGCGTGCCAGAGAAGATAGCGGGCGGGAAGAGCCCGCCCGCGGGGATCACTCGGCTTCGACGATGACCTTGATGGACTGCGTGACTTCCGCGTGCAGCTGCAGTTCGATCTCGTACTCGCCGGTCAGGCGAATCGGCCCTTCGGGCAGGGTCACTTCGCGTTTTTCCAGCTCGATGCCGGCCGCGGTCACCGCGTCGGCGATGTCGGCCACGGCCACGGAGCCGAACAGCTTGCCTTCCTCACCGGCCTGGGCGCGGATGGTGATCTGTCCCAGTTCGGCAAGTTTCTCGGCGCGGGCCTGGGCCGCGGCCAGGGCCTCGGCGGCCGCCTTTTCCAGCTCGGCGCGGCGCGCTTCGAACATTTCGACGTTCTCTTTGGTGGCCGGCACCGCTTTTTTCTGCGGCAGCAGAAAGTTGCGGCCATAACCGGGACGCACGTTGACCTTGTCGCCCAGGGTGCCGAGATTGGCTACGTTTTCCAGCAGAATGACTTCCATTTTATTGACCTCAATGCCTTCGCTTGATGTGATTGGTTGATTAACCCGCCGCCCCGGGAAAACGGCGGCGGAGCTCAATCCAGTTATCCAGTATGCCCAGCATGGCGATTGCGAGCGCGCCATAGGGCAGAGTAAAAAACAGCACGATATACAATGCCACCAGCCAGATCTGCGCATTCTGGCTGCGGGCAGCCAGGGCATGACCCACGGCCAGCCCCTGAAACAAAAACACACCCAGCACCACGGTGGCCGCATTGACCAGCCACTGGCCGGCCAGACCGCCCACGAACTGGGCCAGCGCCACGATGGTCAGCGAGATGCCGGCGGCCAGCGTGCCCAGGCGCAGCTGGTGAAACTCGCCGGGACTGGCACTGCCAAACAACAGCGCCTGCCAGTAGCGCCCGGCCAGCAGGCCGATGATCGCGCTCAATACCAGCGAGGTGAGCATGGCGCCGGTCATCAACCGGGCCGACTGCTCCAGCACCGCCCGCAGGGCAACCTCGTCCTGAATCTCGATGCCGGCCTGTTTGAGCGCCGGGATCACCTGCTGGTTGAAATACTCGCCCCACCACTGGGCCGGATCGCCCAGCAACGGGAACATAATGCTGATGCCAACCAGTCCCACCAGCCCACACAACAGCAGGGTCTGGGAGAGCGACTCGCGCTGGCGCAGCCACTGGGCGGCCAGCCAGGCCGGCGACCAGACCACCAGCGCATAGCCAACGGCAAAATGCGGACTGCCGATCAGCAGGGCCAGCACGGCCAGCGCGGCGGTAGCCCCCAGCACGATCAGCAGGCTCTCGCGGCTGGCCTGGGTCAACCCCACCAGCGCCACCAGGCCGGCGCTGAGATAACTCAACGGCCAGCTCAGCGGAAAAAACAGCAACGAGGCGATGGCCAGCCCGGTCACCGCCAGGATAGCCTGGAGCGGGCCGCGCATGGCATAGCTTGCCAGCGACTTCATCATTGCAAATCCTCTGTTCGCACCCGGGCGAACAGGCGGTTTTAGTTCTTGTGCGAGTCGCTGTACGGCAGCAGCGCCAGATAACGGGCACGCTTGACGGCGGTGGCCAGCTGACGCTGATAACGGGCCTTGGTGCCGGTAATGCGACTGGGCACAATCTTGCCGCTTTCGGTGATGTTGGCCTTCAGCAAACCGAGATCCTTGTAATCGATCTCCTTGATGCCTTCAGCGGTAAAGCGACAGAATTTCTTGCGACGGAAAAAACGGGCCATGATGTGATTCCTTTAAGTTAACTGGTTAAGGTCGGGCTCAAGCGGCGCTTTGCTCGCTGTCTTCTTCGCGCTCGTCTTTCTTCGCCATCGGAGACGGCTCGCTGACGGCTTCATCACGACGGATGATCAGGTTGCGAATGACGGCGTCGTTAAAGCGGAAGCCACTTTCCAGTTCATCACGGGTGGCCTGGTCGCATTCGATGTTCATCAGAACATAATGCGCCTTGTGGACTTTCTGGATGGAGAAAGCCAGCTGACGGCGGCCCCAGTCCTCGACCCGATGGACCTTGCCACCGTTGCCTTCGACCAGGTTGCGATACCGTTCCAGCATGGCGGGAACCTGTTCACTCTGGTCAGGGTGGACCAGAAACACGATCTCATAGTGTCGCATCGACATCTCTTCCTTTCGGTTAAAAGCCCCCCGCCTGTCGCGGTGGAGCAAGGAACCCCGGTTTTTGGCCGGGTTGACTAAAGGCTGCGCATTTTACTCGAGCGATCAGGGCTTTGCAATCCAGATATAGGTAGGCCCGATATAGCGCAGCGGTATCGGGCAGACTGCCGGACACCGCTACGCTTTGTCCGGCCTACCTCCTAGAACCTAGTACCTAGCAACTAGCCCCTGTGCTGCGCTGTCGCAGCGCCTCATAGAGACAGATCCCGGTGCTCACGGAGACGTTCAGGCTCTGGACGGTACCGAGCATGGGCAGTTTGACCAGCTGATCGCAGTGCTCGCGGGTCAGGCGGCGCAGGCCTTTTTCCTCGGCGCCCATGACCAGTGCCAGCGGGCCGGCCAGATCGGCCTGGTAGAGGTCGATCTCGGCGCTCAGGTCGGTGCCAACCAGCCAGATGCCCCGTTCACGCAGCTCGCGCAGGGTCCGGGCCAGGTTGGTGACCTGGATGAAGGGGACGATCTCGGCGGCACCGCTGGCGACCTTGCGCACGGTGCTGGTCAAACCGCAGGCGCGATCCCGGGGAGCGATAACCGCCTGCACCCCGGCGGCATCGGCGGTGCGCAGGCAGGCGCCCAGGTTGTGCGGGTCCTGCACGCCGTCGAGCACCAGTAACAACGGGGGATCATTCAGATCGTCGAGTAGTCGGACCAACTGGCGTTCGTCGCCGGGACCCGGCAGGGTGGCCTCGGCCGCCACGCCCTGGTGGCGCTGGCCGTCGGTCAGTTCATCCAGGACCTGACGCTTGACCCGCTCCAGGGCCACCCCGGCGGCGCGAACCTGCCCTTCCAGTTGCCGGGCCCGCTCGTCGCGGCGGCCCTGCTCCAGATAGACCCGCCGGATATGCTCGCTGTCACGTTTGACCGCCGCCTCGACCGCGTGCAGGCCGAAGATGATGTGTTTCTCTGCCATGGCGTGGTGCGCCCGGGATCAGTCGGTCTTCTTTTTGCCGCGTCGGCGGGTCGATTTCTTGCTGGTTTTCTTGCCGGTCTTCTTGCGCCCGCCGCCCTCGTCGGAACCACTGGCGGACTTTTTACTGCTGCGCTTTTTACCGGCCGTTTTTTTGCCGGTTTTCTTGCCGCGACCGCCACCCTTGCCGCCGCGTTCGGGCAACTCGCCACGGAAGGTCTCGCCGGTCAGGCTTTCCAGCAACATGAAGTCCATCTTGCGCTCTTCGAGATCGACCCGCGCCAGCTTGACCCGCACCCGATCACCGAGGCGGAACATCTGCCGCTGGCGTTCGCCGATCAGCCGGTGATGGGCCGGATCGAAATGGTAATAGTCGTTCTCCAGCGAGGTGACGTGCACCAGTCCCTCGACGAAGACTTCATCGAGTTCGATAAACAGCCCGAAGCTGGTCACGCTGCTGATGGTGCCGTTGTATTCCTCGCCCACCTTGTCGAGCATGAATTCGCACTTGAGCCAGTCGACCGCGTCGCGGGTCGCCTCGTCGGCGCGCCGTTCGGTCTGCGAGCAATGCTCGCCGAGATTTTCCATGGCGGCGTAATCGTAACGAAACGGCGGCAGTTTCTTGCGTTGCAGGAAGCCGCCCTTTTTGTGTGTGATAACGTGGCGAATAGCACGATGCACCAGCAAATCCGGATAGCGGCGAATCGGCGAGGTGAAGTGCGCATAGGCGTCAAAGGCCAGACCGAAGTGACCCACGTTGTCCGGGCTGTAGACCGCCTGCTGCAGGGTGCGCAACATCACGGTCTGAATCAGATGCGCATCGGGGCGCTCGCTGATCTGCTCCAGCAGTTTGGCGAAATGTTTGCCGTCGGGGCCGTCGCCGCCACCGAGCTTGAGCCCGAACTCACCGAGAAATTCACGCAGGGCCTCAAGTTTTTCCGGCTTGGGCCCTTCATGCACGCGATACAGCGCCGGCACCTTGTGTTCCAGCAAAAAGCGGGCGGTAGCCACGTTGGCAATGATCATGCACTCCTCGATCAGCTTGTGCGCGTCATTGCGTTCGGTCGGCACGATAGATTCGATCTTGCGATCCTCGCCAAACACAATACGGGTTTCGGTGGTATCGAAATCAATGGCACCGCGCTTGCTGCGGCGCTGGCGCAGCGCCTGGTAAAGCTGGTAGAGGTTGTGCAGATGCGGCAGCACCCCGGCGTATTGGCGACAGAGATCGGCATCTTCGTCGATCAGCATGCTCGCCACCTTGTTATAGGTGAGTCGTGCATGGGAATACATGACCGCCGGATAGAAGGTGTACCCCTTGAGCACGCCGGTTTTATCCAGCTGCATATCACACACCATACAGAGACGATCCACTTCCGGGTTCAGGGAACACAGGCCATTGGAGAGGATCTCCGGCAACATGGGAATAACGCGCTCGGGGAAATAGACCGAGTTGCCGCGCTCGATCGCATCCTTGTCCAGTGGCGAGTCGGGTTCGACATAATGGGAGACATCGGCAATCGCCACCAGCAGGCGCCAGCCCTTGCGATTGGGCTCGCAATAGACCGCGTCGTCGAAGTCGCGGGCGTCCTCGCCATCGATGGTCACCAGCGGCAGATGCCGGATATCCTCGCGGCCCGGCTCCTGCTTGTGCTCTTCCTTGACCTCGTCGCTCAGTTCGGCAATCTGCGCCTCGGTTTGCGGCGACCAGGCCTGCGGCAAGCTATGGGCGCGGATCGCCACATCGATCTCCATACCCGGAGCCATGTGATCGCCGAGCACCTCAACCACCTGGCCGATAGCCTGGCGAAACGGAGTTGGCGGCTGGGCAATCTCGACAGTGACGATCTGGTTGTGTTCGGCCGGACCAAGATTTTCCGTCGGCACCAGGATGTCCTGACTGATGCGCTTGTTGTCCGGTACCACGAAGGCGACACCGCCCTCGATAAACAGCCGACCGACGACGGTCTTGTGGGCCCGTTCCAGGACCTCGACGATGGCGCCTTCCCGGCGGCCGCGCCGATCGATGCCGGCCACCCGGCCCAGCACCCGATCGCCATGGAAGGCAACGCGCATCTCGCGCCCGGAGAGGAACAGATCGTCCGAGCCGTCATCGGGGATCAGAAAACCGAAGCCGTCAGGATGACCCTGTACGCGCCCGCGCACCAGGTCCATTTTGCTGATCAGGCCGTATTCGCGACGGCGATTGAACAACAGCTGGCCGTCGCGCTCCATGGCCCGCAGCCGGCGGCGCAGGCCCTCGAGTTCGTCGTCGCTTTCCAGCTTGAGCGCCTCGGCAATCGCCTCGCGGGACAAGGGACGGCCGGCCTGCTCGAGCAGATCCATGATGTATTCACGGCTGGGGATGGGGTTTTCGTACTTCTGAGCTTCGCGCTCGGCGTAAGGGTCTTGTTTGTCGGAACGTTGGGTCATGTAATCTTCTTTCTCTCGTTATTTTGTATTCGGTCGCGATTTTTCACTCGCGACCGGCGAATTATGCGTCATTTTTCGGAGCCGCGCTTGTGATTGACAATCCCGGGGACTCTCTGTAAAGTGCGCGGCTTCTGAGCCGAGGTGGCGGAATTGGTAGACGCGCTAGCTTCAGGTGCTAGTGGGGGCAACCCCGTGGAGGTTCAAGTCCTCTCCTCGGCACCAATTCTCTCATAAAAGCCCCCTTTCGGGGGCTTTTTTGTTTCTTTCGAAACAAAGTACCGATCTCCCTGATTGTCTTTCGGGCATGCATCCCCCCGGTGCTACACTTTGCTAACCTCATTCTCACAGGACGCATACCGAACGATGAGCGAATCGGATTTGCAGCATATTATGATCGTCGGCGGCGGTGCCGGCGGCCTGGAACTGGCCACCCGACTGGGCAAGACCCTGGGCAAAAAAGGCCGCGCCCGCATCACGCTGGTGGATGCCAACCGCACCCATATCTGGAAACCGCTGCTGCACGAGGTGGCCGCCGGCACCTTCGACGCCTATGAAAACCAGATCGAATACCTGGCCCAGGCGGCGCGCAACCATTTTGAGTTTCGCCTCGGCCGGATGGACCGGCTGGATCGCGCCTCGCGCACCATCTATCTGGCCCCGACCCTGGATGCGAAGGGCAATGAAGTCATTCCCCGGCGCGAGTTTCAATACGACACCCTGATTATGGCGGTCGGCAGCGTGAGTAATGATTTCGGAATCGAGGGTGTGCGGGATCACTGCCTGTTTCTGGATACCAAGCAGCAGGCCGAATCGTTCCAGCACCTGTTGCTGGAAAATTTCATGCGCGCCAGCACCCGGCCCGATGCGGCGCAACAGGGCCAGCTGGATGTGGTAATCGCCGGCGGCGGCGCCACCGGCATCGAGCTCTCCGCCCAGTTGCACAAGGTCTCGCGCCTGATCACCGCCTACGGCATCGATCAGATCAATCCCGCCGATGTGCGCATTACCATTGTCGAAGCCGCCGACCGGATCCTGCCCGGCCTGCCACCCCGCCTGTCGCAGGCCACCGAAGCGGAGCTGGACAAACTCAACATCGCGGTGCTCAAGGGCGAACGGGTGGTCAAGGTCAGCGCCGAGGCGCTGTATACCGAAAGCGGCCGCGAAATCCAGGCACCGATCAAGGTCTGGGCCGCCGGGATCAAGGCGCCCGATTTTCTCGCCAGCATCGACGATCTGGAAACCAACCGCGCCAATCAACTGGTCGTCAACCAGACCCTGCAAACCACCCGCGATGAGAATATTTTCGCCTTCGGCGATTGCGCCGCCTGCCCCTGGCCACAGATGGAGACCCATGTGCCGCCCCGGGCCCAGGCCGCGCATCAACAGGCCGGCTTGCTGATCAAGAGCATGAAGCGTCGTCTGGCCGACAAACCGTTGCCGACATTTCACTATCGCGATTACGGCTCGCTGGTCTCGCTGGGTAAGTACAGTACCGTGGGTAACCTGATGGGGAATCTGACCGGCAGCATCATGGTCGAGGGTTTTGTGGCGCGCATGGTTTACCTGTCGCTGTACAAATTGCACCAGTTCGCGCTGTTCGGTTTTTATCGCACCATGATGATTTCCATCGCCAACCGCTTCCGGGCCACGGTGGAGCCGGAGATCAAGCTGCACTAGCGGTGACGGTGGCCGGGAGAGTAACGTCACTTGTTCAGCGCTCTGGAAATGAACGCAGAGGACGCAGAGGCGCAAAGGTCGCGGAGAAACGAAATGATTCTTCTCCTGCTACCTACCCAGGCACACAAGTCTGTAAACGAATATTTTGATATTGGCGTTCATTTGCGTTGATTCGCGGATAATAATGCCTGAACACTAATCACCGATACGACTAACGGAGACAATCGATGTCTGTGGCTCGCCTTTATACCATCGTCTTGCTGTTACTGGTTGCGCCGCTTTGCAACGCGGAGACCTTGCGGGTGGCGGTGGCGTCGAATTTCAAGACGACCCTGGAAACCCTGGTCGAAGATTTTGCCGCGACCAGCAAATATCGGGTGATCCTCGCCAGCGGTTCGACCGGCAAGCATTATGCGCAGATCCGCAACGGCGCGCCGTTTGATCTGTTTTTTGCCGCCGACGTGCGCCGGCCACGATTACTCGAACAACAGGGAAACAGCGTACCGGGCAGCCGATTTACCTATGCCATCGGCAAGCTGGTGCTGTGGAGTCCCGAGGCCGGTTATGTGGATGATCAGGGCCAGGTGTTACAAAGCGGCACATTCCGGCGCCTGGCGATCGCCAATCCGCGACTGGCGCCTTACGGACTGGCGGCAAAACAGGTTCTGCAACAACGCGGGCTGTACGAGCGCTTGCAATCCCGTCTGGTGCGCGGCGAGAACATCGCCCAGACCTTTCAGTTTGTCGCTACCGGCAATGCGCAACTGGGCTTTGTCGCACTCTCGCAACTGCAAGGATCGAGCATGGCACAACAGGGCTCGCTGTGGACCATTCCCGAATCGCTCTATGATCCGATCGAGCAGCAGGCGGTCCTGTTGAACGACACGCCGGTGGCCCGGGCATTTATCGCCTATATAAAAAATGAGCCTGCCGGTCGGATCATTCGCCGGTTCGGCTACGCCACCCCGTAACAGGAGAGGGAATGATCAGCGCCAACGACCTGCAGGCCCTGTGGATCACACTGCAGCTGGCCACGCTCACGACAGTGATTTTGTTGCTGCTCGGTACGCCGCTGGCCTGGTGGCTGGCCCACACTCGCCACAAGTTCAAACCGGTGATCGAGGCGGTTATCGCCCTGCCGCTGGTGCTGCCACCCACGGTACTCGGGTTTTACCTGCTGCTGGCGCTGGGGCCACGGGGGATCTTCGGACAGGCATCGCAGGCACTGGGCCTCGGACCACTGGCCTTTACCTTCAGCGGGCTGGTGATAGGCTCAGTATTCTATTCCCTGCCGTTTGTAGTGCAGCCGCTGCAAAATACCTTTGCCGCTATCGGCCGCCGGCCGCTGGAGGTGGCCGCCACGTTGCGTGCCTCGCCACTGGATCGTTTTCTTTCCGTGATCATTCCGCTCGCACGCCCCGGTTTTATCACCGCTGCCATACTCGGCTTTGCGCATACGGTGGGGGAATTCGGCGTGGTGTTGATGATCGGCGGCAATATTCCGGGCGAAACCCAGGTGCTGTCAATTGCGATTTATGATCATGTCGAAGCCGTGGATTACGCCAGCGCCCACTGGCTGGCCGGTGGGCTGTTGCTGGCCTCGTTCATCATGTTGCTGCTGGTTTATCGCTATAACCGGCGTCTGCAGGTGCTGCCCACATGACGCTGCAGGCCCGCTTTGAACTGTCGCGCGGCGACTTCACGCTCCAGACCGAATTCAGCGCGCCAACGCAGGGCATCACCGCCCTGTTCGGCCCCTCGGGTTGCGGCAAGACCACCCTGTTGCGCTGCATTGCCGGCCTGGAGCCGGGCGCGCGCGGCAGTGTAAAACTGGGTCACACCGCCTGGCAGGATGATCATACCTTTGTGCCGGTCCATCGGCGCAACATCGGCTATGTCTTTCAGGAAGCCAACCTGTTCGCGCATCTGTCCGTACGCGACAATCTGCTCTACGGTTATCGCCGCAGCGGCAGCGAACAGGCCGGCGTGGATCCGGAACGCATCATCGGTCTGCTGGGCATCGAGCAACTGCAGGACCGTTCGGTGACAAACCTGTCCGGGGGCGAACGCCAGCGGGTGGCGATCGGTCGCGCCCTGCTGTCGGCGCCGCAATTGTTGCTGATGGACGAACCGCTGGCCGCGCTGGATCGCGACAGTAAACACGCCATCATGGCCTGCCTGCAGCAGTTGTCGCAGGAACTGGCAATCCCGGTGCTGTACGTCAGTCACGATCACAGCGAAGTGGCGCAACTGGCACAACAGATGATCATGTTGAACAACGGCCGGGTACAGGCCACCGGCAGCGTGATCGAGTTGTTAAACCGGTTCGATCTGCCCCTGGCCCATGCCCCCGATGCCGAGACCATCGTCGAGGCCACGGTCAACGCACATGACGAGCAGTACGGTTTAAGCTATCTTGATTTTGCAGGCGGAAGACTGACAGTGGCGCAGGCCGATTTTCTGGTGGGTCAACCGGTGCGGGTGCGTTTGCAGGCACGGGATATCAGTCTGACGTTGTCGCAACAAACGGACACCAGCATCCTTAACATTTTCCCCGTTACCATCGACGCCATCGCCGAAGAGAACCTGGCCCAGCAACTGGTCAAACTCAATGCCAACGGCGCCACCCTCCTTGCCCGCATTACCCGCAAGTCCGCCGAGCATCTGGAACTGGCGGTGGGTAAACAGGTTTATGCGCAGGTGAAAAGTGTTGCGCTGGTGTAAATTCTGAGTGCTGAGTTCTGAGTACTAAGTACTAAGTACTAAGTACTAAGTACTAAGTACTAAGTACTAAGTACTAAGAGTGTATTGTGCGCAGCGCTACCTGACATGCTATCTAGCAGGCGATTTTTTTACCACGAAGACACTAAGTCTCGAAGCTGATAATTTCTCCTTCGTGTCTTCGCGTCTTCGTGGTGAGGGTTTATAAACATCAGCAGGCCCGATAAAGCCCCCTTCGGGCATAAATTCCGCGGTATCGGGCATCGACCGGATTGCCGGACACCGCTTCGCTATGTCCGGCCTACCTCTGGTATAAAGTTCCGAGTGCTGAGTGCTGAGTGCTGAGTGCTGAGTGCAAAGTACAGGAGCGAGGTGCTAGATACTAGTCACTAGGACCTAGTACCTAGCCCCTGTTTAACGGCCAACAGGCCGTTAAACATCGTAGGGATGACGCAGGATGATGGTTTCGCTGCGTTCGGGACCGGTGGAGATGATGTCCACGGGAGTGCCGGTGACTTCTTCGATGCGTTTGAGATAGGCCTTGGCGTTGGCCGGCAGTTCGTCGTAGCTTTTCAGGCCGACGGTGGATTCCTGCCAGCCCGGCATGGCTTCGTAAACCGGTTCGCAACTTTCAAAGGCTTCGGCGCCGACCGGCGGGGTATCGCGTACTTCGCCGTTGCATTCGTAACCCACGCAGATCTGGATCTGATCCAGGCCGTCCAGCACGTCCATCTTGGTGATACACAGGCCGCTGACGCTGTTGATCAGGACCGAACGGCGCAGGGCCACGGCATCGAACCAGCCGCAACGCCGCGGGCGGCCGGTGGTGGAGCCGAACTCGTGGCCGCGTTCGGCCAGGCGCGCACCGACTTCGTCCATTAACAGGTTGCCGTCGTACAGTTCGGTGGGGAACGGGCCGGAGCCGACCCGGGTGGTATAGGCCTTGGTGATGCCGAGCACGTAATCGAGATTGCGCGGCCCCATGCCGCTGCCGGTGCTCGCGCCACCGGATGTGGTGTTGGACGAGGTGACAAACGGATAGGTACCGTGGTCGATGTCCAGCAACGCGCCCTGGGCACCCTCGAACATGATGTTGTTGCCGGCCTGCATATGCTGGTTCAGCAATTCGGGAATATCGGCCACCAGCGGTTGCAGCTCTTCGCGCATGGCCATGGCCTGATCCAGCACCTGGTTGAAGTCGACCGGCTCGACCTTGAAATAGTTTTTCAGGGCGAAGTTGTGATAATCGAGGATCTCGCCCAGCTTGGCGGCAAAGCGTTCGCGGTGAAACAGATCACCCAGGCGCAGGCCGCGCCGGGAGACCTTGTCTTCATAGGCCGGGCCGATACCGCGGCCGGTGGTACCGATGGCCTTTTTACCGCGCGCCACTTCGCGGGCATGATCCAGTGCCACATGATAGGGCAGGATGAGCGGGCAGGCTTCGCTGATGCGCAGCCGTTCGCGGGCCGGGACGCCCTCGTTTTCGAGCATCTTCAGCTCATCGAGTAACGCCTCGGGCGAGAGCACCACGCCGTTGCCGATCAGGCACTGGACGTTTTCCCGCAGCACGCCCGACGGAATCAGGTGCAGCACGGTTTTCTTGTCGCCGATCACCAGGGTGTGTCCGGCATTGTGACCGCCCTGGAAGCGCACCACGGCTGAAGCCCGATCGGTCAACAGATCGACGATCTTGCCTTTACCTTCATCTCCCCACTGGGTCCCGATAATGACGACGTTCTTGCCCATGACTTCAGCCTGTTGTTGTTATCAAATCGTTGTAATCTGCCATGTCTTGCCGTCCCTGACCAGCTTGCGATCGCAGCCCAGTTGCTGCGGATCGCTGTTATCGCCCGGCAGGGCACTGATCACGCGCTCTCCCTGGCGGCGAAGTTGTTCGATTTGCTCGCGCAAGCCGGCATCCTCTTCAGCCGGGGCGTAAATCGCGCCGGGCAGCGACATTGTGGTCTTGCCCAGATCGATCAGCGTCTTGAGATCGGTACTGAAACCGGTGGCGGCGCGGGAACGGCCGAAGACCTTGCCGATTTCATCATACCGCCCGCCCTGGGCAATGGCCTGACCCCGCCCCGGCACGTAAGCGGCAAACACTACACCGGTGTGATAGTTGTAACCGCGTAATTCGGCCAGGTCGAAATGCAGGGGAATCGCCGGCGCGTGCTGCTTGATCTGTTGTGCGACGGCCTGCAGGTTATTCAGCGCCTGAGCAACCCCGTCACCGGCGAACGCCAGCAGCCGGCGCGCTTCATCGATGACAGCGTCATCCCCGTTGAGCGTCGCCAGCCCGAGCAGTCCTTCGGCAATCTTGCTGTCGACCGAACTGTTATCCAGCAGCTGTTCGATCTCGGGGATCGCCTTGCGCTGCAGGGCATCGAACAGCTCGGCCTGTTGTTCTTCGGAGAGTTGTGCCTCGCCAACCAGCTGACGGTAGATACCGACGTGGCCCAGGTCAAAATAGAGATCCTCAACATCGCTCTGGCGCAGCGTCTCCAGCATCAGACGAAACACTTCCACGTCGCTTTCGCTGCCGCTGTGACCATAGAGTTCGGCACCGACCTGTATCGGACTGCGCGAACCGGCAAAGCCGTCCGGGCGGGTATGCAATACCGAACCGATATAACAAAGTCGTGAGGGACCGGCCTTCTTCAGCGTATGCGCATCGATACGCGCGACCTGTGGTGTCATGTCCGCGCGCAGGCCCATCATCTTACCGGTCAGCTGATCGGTCAGTTTAAAGGTTTGCAAATCGAGATCATGGCCGGTACCGGTCAACAGGGAATCGAGATACTCGATCATCGGCGGAATCACCAGCTCGTAGCCCCAGCCGGCATACAGATCGAGCAGGCGCCGGCGCAGCGTTTCCAGCCGGCGCGCCTGTTCTGGCAGGACCTCTTCGATCCCTTCCGGTAACAACCAACGATCGGATTTCATTCTGTTTCTAACCCTTGACCAGATAGATCAACAACGCCCCGCCCAGCATGGCAGCCAGCCCGATGCGCCGCAAAACGCGGTCGCTCATCTGGGCCACCATGATCAGACCGCGACGAAAAGAGGCGGGACTGAGTGCCGGTGTAATCCCCTCGATCACCAGCACCAGTGCGATTGCCACAATCAATTCCTGCCACATGAATGACGTCCGAAAGCGTAGTTAGTCAAACGTTATCGGCGCGTCACTTGCCGGTAGGATTATTATCCTTGAAATACTTGAAGAAGTCGGAATCCGGTTCCAGCACCATCAGATTGCCTTCACCCACCAGCGATTTACGATAGGCGGTCAGGCTGCGATAGAAGGAGTAAAACTCTTCATCTTGCTGATAGGCAGCGGAATAAATCGCCGCTGCCTGGGCGTCACCCTCACCGCGAATTGCCTGCGCCTCGCGATAGGCCTTGGCCAACATCACGGTTTTCTGCCGTTCCGCCTCGGCACGGATCCGTTCAGCTTCACCCTGACCGGTGGCGCGCAACTCGTTGGCTTCCTTTTCACGCGCCGACTTCATGCGTTCGAAAATGTTCTTGAACACCCGCTCGGTCAGCTCGATACGCTTGAGACGCACGTCGACGATCTCGATACCGAAACTCTCAACCCGCTCGCTGGCCTTCTCGGTGATGTCACGCATGATTTCATCGCGCGCACTGGAGATGACTTCCTGCAGAGTGCGTTCACCGAAGGCGTCCAGCAGTCCCTTGTTCACGATCGACTGAAACTGCTGACGGGCCCGGGTTTCCATGCCCTGCATGGTCTTGTAGTAGGTTTCGACATCGCGAATCCGCCACTTGACGTAGTAATCCACGATCAGCGGTTTCTGTTCCTGGGTCAGATAACGCTGCGGAGCGGTATCGGCGGTAATGATCCGCTTCTCATACTTGCGCACGTTGTTCACGAATGGCCATTTGAAATGCAGCCCCGGCTCATAATCGGCTTTTTCGATTTTACCCAGGGCAAACAGGATGGCGAGCTCGCGTTCATTGACGGTAAAAACGCTGCTACTTCCCACCACGCCAACAATGGCGAGGACGATGACGGCGCCCAGAAGTTTCGGATTCATTGGCGCACCTCCCTTGAACGATCGCGCTCACGGGTCTGATCCAGTCCGAAATCTTCCACCTGTTGAGAGAACGGCCCGGAACCCTGTGAATCGCCGCTATTGCTACTCGAACCACTGGCGCGTTGCTTCATCAGCTGGTCCAGTGGCAGATACATCAGATTGTTGCCTTCTTTGAGATCAACCATAACCTTGGGGTTTTTCTCCATCAGCTCTTCCATCGCCTCCAGATACAGACGCTCGCGCGTGACCCGGGGCGATTTCTTGTACTCGCGCATGATCTCGGTGAAGCGTTCAGCATCACCCTCGGCGACGGAAACTTTTTCATCGCGATAGGCCTTGGCTTCCTCGAGGAAACGCTGCGCCTGACCTTCCGCACGGGGCAGGATGTTATTGGCGTAAGCCCTGGCCTGGTTCATGAATTTTTCCCGGTCCTCGCGCGCCGCGGCCACGTCATCGAACGCGGCCATAACTTCCTGCGGCGGCTGGGCTTTTTGCATGTTGAAGCCCCGAACCTGCAGGCCGGTCTCATAGGTATCGAGGATGCCCTGAATCCGGTCCCAGGCTTCGGCGGCAATCTTGTCACGCCCCTGGGTAATGATGAATTCCATGTCATTGTTACCGACGATCTCGCGCACGGCGCTCTGGGTAACATGCTGCAGGGAAATTTCCGGCTGGCGCACGTGATAGAGGAAACGGCGCGAGTCGCGGACGTTGTATTGCACCACAAATTCCATATCGACGATATTCTCGTCCTTGGTCAACATCAGGGCTTCGTTACCGCCTTCACCGATATGCACCGAGCGGACCTGGGAGACATCCACGATTTCGACCGTGTCGATAAAACGGGGGTACCAGTGCGGCCCCGGCGGCTGAATGACGTGGAATTCACCGAAGCGCAGTACCACGCCTTCCTTGCCTTCATTGACGATGTAGATACCGGACAGGGCCCAGACCGCCACCAGTACCAGGATGATAAAGCTCAAGCCAGTGGATCCGCCGGGGATACCTGGCGTCTTACCACCGCCACCGCCTTTGCCACCGAACAGACCGCCGAACTTGGCCTGCAGCTTTTTGATGACTTCGTCGAGATCGGGCGGACCGCCTTGCGGGTTATTGCGATTGCCCCAGGGATCCTTGTTGTTTGAACCACCAGGTTCATTCCAGGCCATGTGATGCTCCGTAATATGTGTTCTGAATCAGCGCGTGCGGTTCAATTCAGGAAAATGGATTTTCAATGTGACCGAGGGGCAATTCTATGGGGCTTCGCTACCTGCCGCAAGGCATGCTCCGGATTTAGCTCGCCACGCTTGTCCCCGCTCTTTGTCAGGAAGCCAGATGGGCGAGCCGGGCCGCGTCTTCCTCGCCGGCCAGATGCGCGCCAATCGCATAATGTTTCTCCAGTGCGTCCCAATCGGCACGCGGCATTTCGACGGTCATCAGCCAGTTACCCTGTTCGTCCACCTGCTCGCGGTGAACCTTGCCGACTTCATATAACAGAGCATGCAGTCGCCCCTGCGCCACCGGCAACAGCAGCTCATGGCAGACCCGGCCGCGATCCAGTCGTGCCGCCAGCGCTTCGTGCAACTCGGCCAGCCCGGCGCCGCTCTGGGCCGAGATCCAGACCCGCCAGGGCAGGCCGCGCTCATCGTATTCAATCCGCGGCTCACTCTGCTCGAGCTGATCGATTTTGTTATACACCAGCAGCTGGGGCACATCACTGGCCTCGATCTCCGCCAGCACCGCATCGACCTGCTCGATATTCCCGTCGCGCTCGGGGCTGGAAGCATCCACTACATGCAGCAGCAGGTCCGCGTCGCGGGTCTCCTGCAAGGTGGAGCGAAACGCCGCCACCAGATCATGCGGCAGATGGCGAATGAAGCCCACCGTGTCGGCCAGAATCAGGGCCTGGCCATCGGCCAGTTCCAGCCGGCGCAAGGTCGGATCCAGGGTGGCAAAGAGTTGATCGGCGGCATACACGCGGGAGTCGGTCAGCCGGTTAAACAGGGTGGATTTGCCGGCATTGGTATAGCCGACCAGCGAGACCGAGGGGATCTCACGGCGTTTGCGGGCACGACGCCCCTGCTCGCGCTGGCGCTGGACCTTTTCCAGCCGCTTGTTAAGCTGGCGAATCCGCTCGCCAATCAGGCGGCGGTCGGTCTCCAGCTGGGTTTCACCGGGACCGCGCAGGCCGATACCGCCTTTCTGGCGCTCCAGATGGGTCCAGCCGCGCACCAGGCGCGTGGAAAGGTGTTTGAGTTGCGCCAGCTCGACCTGCAGCTTGCCTTCGTGGGTCCGGGCGCGCTGGGCGAAGATATCCAGGATCAGGCCGGTGCGATCCAGCACCCGGCATTTGAGCAATTGCTCGAGGTTACGTTCCTGCACCGGTGACAGAGCATGGTTGAACAGCACCAGATCGGCCTGGCGTTCCCTGACCGTATCGCGGATCTCCTCGGCCTTGCCGGTCCCCACAAAATAACGGGGATGGGGAACCGCCCGCGAACCGGTGATCACCGCGATGGGTTCGGCACCGGCGGAAACAGCCAGTTCACGGAATTCCTGGGGTTCTTCCTGTTGCTGTTCCGCTTGCAGAGCCAGATGAACCAGAACAGCCCGTTCACCGGCTTGAGGACGCTCAAACAATCATTACCACCCTCGCCAACCGGGCTGGCGACTCAAAGATTACCCTTGCCATTTTCTTCCGCCACCGGCAGCTTCACATTGCGCGCCGGCACGACGGTGGAAATCGCGTGTTTGTAAACCATTTGGTTAACTGTATTACGCAGCAGCACCACAAACTGGTCAAATGACTCGATCTGCCCCTGCAATTTAATCCCGTTCACCAGAAAGATTGAAACGGGGACGCGTTCCTTACGCAGCGCATTGAGAAACGGATCTTGTAAGGACTGTCCTTTACTCATCGTTATTATCTCCGCATGTTATAGTTATTGTCTCAGACGATCGGGCCTGTTCTTATAACCTTATAAAAAATCAACAAAAATTCAAATTTATCTTACCACACTCATGCTGTATCAATGGGTGAGCTGGCTAACCATTTCAAGACCTGATCTCCCCTTTTTTGATCCAGGGCATCAAATGCCCGGACCCCCGATTCGCTGCGCAGCCAGGTCAGCTGGCGCTTGGCCAGCTGGCGCGTCGCCGCCACACCCTGTTCCTGCATTTGAGTATAGTTGATCCTGCCTTGCAAGTAGTGCCACAGCTGGCGATAGCCGACCGCCCGGATCGCGGGCATCTGCTCATGCAAATCCCTGCGTCTGAAAAGGGCTTCCACCTCCTCAACAAAGCCCTGCTCGAGCATTTGCGCAAACCGCCGCGCGATGCGCTCGTGCAACACGGCCCGATTCGAGGGAATCAGCGCCAGTTTGACAAACTGCCAGGGCAACGGTTCATTCTGTTGCTGAAGATCGCTCAGGGGTATACCGGACAGCTCAAACACTTCCAGCGCACGCTGGATTCGCTGGGGATCGTTGGGATGAATCCGAGCCGCGGCTTGCGGGTCCACCTCCCCCAGCCGGGCGTGCATCGCCGCCCAGCCGCGCTCGCGTGCCTCCTGCTCCAGTCGCACGCGCAACGCCGCATCGGCCGCCGGCAGGCGGGAGAGGCCGTGGATCAGGGCGCGAAAATAGAGCATGGTGCCGCCCACCAGCAGGGGAATCCGACCGGCAGCGGTAATCTCGGCCATCTCCCGGCGCGCCAGTTCGGTAAACCGGGCCGCCGAGCAGGCCTCGGCCGGATCCAGAAAGTCGATCAGGCGGTGGGGCGCCTCGGCCAGGACCTCGGGCCCGGGCTTGGCCGAGCCGATATCCATATCCCGGTAGACCATCACCGAATCGACGCTGACGATCTCCACCGGCAACTCCCGCACCAGACGCACGGCCAGGTCGGTCTTGCCCGAGGCGGTTGGCCCCATCAGGGCGATCGCCGGCGGCAGTGACACCGGGGGCAGGCTCACGTTTCGAACAGCGCCTGCAACGCGCTCCGATCCCAGCGCACCCAGTAGCGGGCCGGCTGGGGCTCCGGCTGCCAGGCGAGGGCATCGCGCACCAGCGCCTGCTGTTCGGCGACATTCCAGCCCGGCGGGTGACTCAGGGCCTGCGCCAGCGCGGTCTCCGGCGCCGTTCCTGCCAGCGCGGTCTCGACAAATGCCGCCAGCCACTGTCCCGGTTCGAAGGAAGCCGCCGCGGCCGGCACCTGGCGCAGCAGCACCGTGGTTTCGCTGACCGCACTGAGATCGATGCCGTGGCGATCCAGCCATCCGGCGTGTTGCTCCAGCCAGTGCAGCGCCGCGGCGGATAACTCGATCGTCTCGGGAATCAGCAGCGGCCGGACGGTTTGCGTCTCGCCGGCGGCAAAGCAGGCCGCCAGTTGCGCCGCGCGCACTGCCGGGGCGTTGATTAGCAGCAACGCGCCGGCCTCTTCCACTACCAGATAACCGCCCCCCAGCGTGGCGAGAACCGGTTTGTCAGACGCGGCGTCGTCGCTATTGGCCGCGACCGGGACGCTGGCGGCTTCGCGGACCGACCAGGGCGCGGGGATATTGCCCTCCGCCGGGGTATAAAAATCGCGCCGGGATTCTGCCGTCGCTGGGTTCGATGCCGGTGTCGCCAGCCGGGCAACGGCGGGGTCCTCGACCAGGGCTTCGCTGACGGCGTGGACGAGGAAATCATGCACCTGGCGCGCCTGATGAAAACGGACTTCATGTTTGGTCGGATGCACATTCACATCCACCTTGAGCGGATCCAGCTCCAGATAGAGCAGCCAGGCCGGATGGCGACCGGGATAGAGTGCCCCCTGGGCCTGGCGCAGGGCGTGGTTAATCAACTTGTCACGCACGCTGCGGCCATTGACATACACATACTGCAAATCGGCCTGACTGCGCGCCGCCTCGGGCCGCCCCAGCCAGCCCCACAGACGCAGCCCGTCCAGGCTGTAATCGATGTGCAACGCCTGCGCATGAAAAGCCTTGCCGCACAGCCGCTCCACCCGCCGGGCCTGTTGCGCTGTGGTCGTCGCCGGCGGCAGGCGGAAAATCTCCCGCTGGTTGTGCCGCAGACTGAAGCCCACCTCGAAGCGGCTCAGGGCCAGACGTTTGAGCATATCCTCGATATAGCGGTACTCGGTGCGTTCGGTGCGCAGGAAACGGCGCCGCGCCGGGGTATTATAAAAGAGTTCGCAGACGCTGACGGTGGTGCCCTCCGGATGGGCCACCGGCGTCAGCTGCGGGCCCGCCTCGCGATCGGTCAGACTCAGGCGCCAGGCCGCTTCGGCATCGCTGAAACGGGAGTCGATCACCAGCCGCGCCACCGACCCGATGCTGGCCAGCGCCTCGCCCCGAAAACCGAGACTGGCCAGGTTCTCCAGATCGTCCAGCCGGGCAATCTTGCTGGTGGCGTGCGGACTGACCGCCAGCGCCAGCTCCTCGGCCCGAATGCCGTAGCCGTCATCGCTGACCTGAATCTGCTCCAGCCCGCCGTTACGAATCTGTACCTCAATACGGCTGGCGCCGGCATCCAGCGCATTTTCCACCAGCTCCTTGACGATCGACGCCGGCCGCTCCACCACCTCCCCGGCCGCAATCTGGTTGGCCAGAGTCGAGGGCAGGCGCTGGATGATCGCATCGGGTTGATAACGGCGGGCAGGTTGCATCCAAATAGCTTAACCGCGTTATACAAAAAGGTGAACGGGCTTCGTTGCAGTACCGGTTAAAAAACGCGGAGGACGCGGAGACGCAAAGGACGCAAAGGACGCAAAGGTTTAATTTTTAATAGGTTGAATTTTGAATTGTTCATCGGTATTTGATCGCGAGTTCAAAATTCAACATTTTAAATTCAAAATCTTATATCTTTGCGTCCTTTGCGCCTTTGCGAACTCCGCGTTACTTTCCAGAGCCCCTGAAAAGTGGAACGTCAGATGACGGGAATCCGCAGCACCTGACCGACGCGCAGCATGTTGTCGGAGAGGTTGTTGTGCTGTTTGATGGCCGAGACGCTGACCCGGTAGCGGGCGGCGATGCCGGTGAGAGTATCACCGCGGCTGATTTCGTGGCGCCGCGCCTTGCGGGTCGCCAGCAATGTGCCGGCCGGGGCGTGGCGGGCGAAATACCGCTTCACGCCGTAGAACATCGACTTGGCCAGTTCGGTCTGGTGGGCGCTGCTGCGCAACTTGCGCTCTTCGGCCGGGTTGGAGATGAACGCCGTTTCCACCAGGATCGACGGGACATCCGGTGCTTTCAGCACCCGGAAGCCGGCCTGCTCCACGTGTCGCTTGTGCAGGTGATTGACGTGTTTGAGGCGCCCCAGCACTTCGCTGGCCACGCGGTGGCTGTCCTCGATGGTGGAGTTCTGGACCATGTCGACCAGGACCATCTTCAGCAGATCTTCCTTGTCGTCCAGACTGACCCCGCCGATCAAATCGGCGCTGTTTTCACTTTCGGCCAGGAAGCGGGCGGCCTTACTACTGGCGCCGCCGTCGGAGACCACATACACCGAGGAGCCGTGCGCGCGACGATCGTGAAAGGCATCGGCATGGATGGAGATAAACAGATCGGCCTGGGCGCGCCGCGCTTTTTCCACCCGCTCACGCAGGCTCAGGTAATAGTCGCCGGTGCGGATCATCACCGGTGCAAAGCCCGGCTCCCGTTTGAGCATCGCCTCGAGCTTGCGCGCGACGGCCATGACCACGTCTTTTTCCCGCGTCCCGAGTCGCCCCAGCGCACCGGGATCCTCGCCGCCGTGACCGGCATCGATGGCAATGATGAGATCCCGCGGCCTGCCGTCATTGACCGACTTGGTCACCCTGGGCGCGGCCTGCTCGCTTTGCGGCTGGTGCAAATCGATCACCAGCCGGTGACCGTATTCGCGTTGCGGTTTGAGAACAAAACTTTTCGGACGCACCTCGGACTTGAGATCCAGCACAAAGCGCAGCTGGTTATCCTCGCGGTGTGCATAACGGATATTTTCGATCAGCGCGCCGTCATAGCTCAGGGTCGGCAGACTGCCGGGAAAACGGGAGTCCTTGAGATCGATCACCACGCGGTCGGGGTTTTCCAGGGAGAAGAGACGGTGATCCACCGGCTGGCTCAGATCCAGCACCAGCCGGGTGTGGTCCGGTGCCGGCCACATGCGCACCCCTTCCACCTGCACCCCGGCGGCGGCCGCGGTCAGTGGTATAACGGACAACATCAGCCATAGCAGCGCCCGAGCTGTACGCATGGTGCTCCCCTCCCGTTTACCTGCGTTCCATTTATTATTGTGCCGGTCGGCGGGAGAAATCAAGTAAAAATTTGATATTTATTATGAAGATAGCCAGGATTTCTAGAGTTTTTTCGAGATAACGGCTCTGCGGGGGGCTCAAAACGGCTCCAGTCGGGCCAGCAGGGCCTCGCCCGCCTGGTCGTGGGCGATCATACGCGCCTGACGGCCCTCGCCGCGCGGCTCGAGATACACCTCCACATCGGGATGGGGCAGGTGACCCTGGCCTCGCTCGGACCACTCCACCAGGCAGAGCGAATGCTCGTCCAGGTAATCGCGAAAGCCCAGGTATTCCAGCTCTTCGGGATCCCCGAGCCGGTACAGATCGAAGTGAAAAACCTTTTTGTGATCAAAATGATAGGGTTCGACCAGGGTATAGGTCGGACTTTTGACCGGGCCACTGTGACCCAGCTCCTGCAGCAGGCCCCGCACCAGCGTGGTTTTGCCGGCCCCCAGCTCGCCGTGCAAAAACAGCAGGCAGGGTGCCACACACAAACGCGCCAGGCGCCGACCCAGCTGTACCGTGGCCGCCTCATTGTTAAGATACTGTTCCATCGATCCAAGCTTAGCGGAATTTTTCGAATAACGGCATGCCGCCGGCAGAAAGAATCCGGGCTGAGGGGATCAGCCGTTGACGAGTCGACGTAACGGGCCGAACAGATCCCCGGCCAGCAGGCCGCGCTCGCCAGCGGTCCTGGCGCCCTGATCTGCCGCCGCGCCGTGCAGGCAAACCCCCAGTTGTGCGGCTGTCTCCGGCGCCAGCCCCTGCGCCAGCAAGGCCGCGATTACCCCGGTAAGCACATCGCCCATGCCGGCGCTGCTCATGCCCGGATTGCCGGCGGTACAGACACTGTTACCCGCGTCAGTGCTCACTAATGTTCCGGCCCCCTTGAGCACGGCGATCCCACCGTATTCCGCCTGCAGGCGACGCACCGCCGCCAGCCGATCGGCCTGCACCTCGGCCGTGCTCAGATCAAGCAGGCGGGCGGCCTCGCCGGGATGGGGCGTGAGAATTCGCTGCCCCGACCGCTGTGGATTGTCGGCCAGCAGATTGAGGCCATCGGCGTCGACCACCTGGGGGGTGGCGCTCGCCTCGACGACCTGCCAGATCATCCGGGCCCACTCGCCCTGCCCCAGACCCGGGCCTACTGCCAGCACCGAGGCCTGCTCGATCAGCGCCAGCAATGCCTCGCTGTCTTCCACGCCATGGCACATCAGCTCCGGGCGGCCACTGTTGAGGGTCGCCGCATGGGCGGCGCGGGTGGCAATGCTCACCCGCCCGGCGCCACAGCGCAGGGCCGCCTCGCCAGCCAGCCGGGCCGCGCCATTCATTCCCTGCTCCCCGCCGATGATCAACACATGACCGAACAGCCCTTTATGGCTGTTACGCGCCCGGCGCGGCAGGTGCTGGCGTAAGACTTCAAAGTCGAGCCGCCGGGCGACCGGACTCACGCGCGCCCGCACGCTGGCTGGCAGATTGAGGGAGGTGAATGCCAGCTCGCCGACATAATCGGCGGCATCGCCGGTCAACAGCCCTGTCTTCAGACCGATGAACGTGAGGGTCGCATCGGCGCAGACTGCCCGGCCGCCTGCCTGACCGGTGTTGGCGTCCAGGCCGGAGGGGACATCCAGCGCCAGGACCGGCTTGCCGCTGGCATTGAGCCAGTCGATCGCCGTGGCGTAGGGCTCATTCACCTGTCCCTGGACACCGGTTCCCAGCAGGGCATCGACCAGCAGCTCGGTATCGGCGGCCGGTTGCGATGTAAAGGGCTCGGGAACCACCTCCATACCCTGCAGTCGCTGCAGAGCGGCCAGGGCGTCGCCGCGTAATTTATCCGGATCCCCGACCTGCAGCACGCGGACCTCGCGCCCGTCGGCGTGCGCCAGCCGGGCGACCACGTAGCCATCGCCGCCGTTATTGCCGGTGCCGCATACCACGGCGATGTGGCGCGCCTCGGGCCAGCGCCGGGTAAGCAGACGCCAGGCGGCCTCGCCGGCGCGCTCCATTAATATAGAACCGGACATGCCCTCTTCCTCGATAGCGATGCGATCGAGCTCCCGGCACTGGTCGGCGGTATAAAGATCATGCGGCAGATGAGTCATAAGGCTATGATTATGATCATGAGTCAGCACCAAAACAAGCAAGCCGCGCACAAACCCGACTGGTCGACACTGACGGCTGAGATCAAACAGTGGGGTGCCGAGCTCGGTTTTCAGCAGACCGCCATCACCGATACCGATCTGGGCGAGTATGAAAGGCGTCTGCAGCAGTGGCTGGCCCGGGATTACCAGGGCGACATGCAATGGATGGCCGAACACGGGACAAAACGCAGCCGGCCGGACGAACTGGTCCCTGAGACATTCCGCATTATCAGCGTACGCCTGGATTATCTGCCCGAAGAGACGCTCGATCTCAAGGCATTGTTGGATCATCCCGAAAAAGCCTATGTCTCGCGCTATGCGCTGGGGCGCGATTATCACAAGCTGATGCGCAAGCGCCTGCAACAGCTGGCCGATCGTATCCAGCAACAGATTGGCCCCTTCGGGTATCGGGCCTTTGTCGATAGCGCGCCGGTCATGGAAAAAGCCCTGGCGGAAAAAGCCGGCCTGGGCTGGATTGGCAAACACAGTAATCTGTTGCAGCGGGATACGGGCTCCTGGTTTTTTCTCGGCGAGTTGTATACCGATCTGCCCCTGCCCGTGGATGAACCGGCCAGTAACCATTGCGGCACCTGCCGCACCTGCATCGATGTCTGCCCCACCAATGCCATCGTCGAACCCTATGTAGTCGATGCCCGGCGCTGTATCTCCTACCTGACCATCGAACTGAAAGGATCGATCCCGGTGGAATTGCGCAAACCCATGGGCAACCGGATTTACGGTTGTGATGACTGCCAGCTCTACTGTCCCTGGAACCGGTTTGCCGACACCAGCCGTGAGCCGGATTTTGATCCGCGTCAGCGCCTGGATGAGGCGCGCCTGGTGGAACTTTTCCAGTGGGACGAAGTCACTTTCAATCAGAACCTGGAAGGCTCGGCGATTCGGCGTATCGGCCATGAACGCTGGTTGCGCAATATCGCCGTGGCACTGGGCAATGCGGCCACCTCGCCGGAGGTGATCGCCGCCCTGCAGGCCCGCACCGACCATCCTTCCGAACTGGTGCGCGAACATGTGCTGTGGGCATTACAACAACATCAACCCGCCACCATCGAGGATTAAACCACCATGAAACGCTACCTTGCTGCTGTGCTGCTTCCCGCTTTACTGCTGAGCCCGCTGGCCGGCGCCGAATCGGCCTATGTCACCACCCGGGTGCTCTCCTTCGAACTGGCCAACCAGCTGGCTGTCGAGTCGGCCCGGGCCTGTCGCAAACAGGGTTATCAGGTCACCGCCAGCGTGGTCGATCGCAACGGCAAACTGCTGGCCGTGGCACGCGATCCCCTGGCCGGGACCCACACCATCGACGTCAGCCGGCTGAAAGCGGTCACCGCGGCCAGCTTCCAGACGTCCACGCTCGACATGCAGGAGGGTGATTTCGATAACCTGCGCTTTGCCCCCGAGGTCTTATTGATCGGCGGCGGGGTGCCGGTGCGCATCGGCGGCCATTTCTACGGTGCCGTGGGTATCTCCGGTGCGCCGGCCAAAAAGATCACCGGCGACGTGGATGATGAGTGCGCCAGAGCCGGCATCGAAACGATTCGCGAAGCGATCGAGTTTGCCGAATAAAAGAATAAAGACCAACCACCAAGACACGAAGACACCAAGAAAAATTATTCAAGAAGCTGAAACGATCATGCGTTTACCAATGTCACGACAGCGGGCAAGTCTATGTCGCGAGCGGAAGTGGTTTCAATGAATACAGAGATTTACTTGGTGTCTTCGTGTCTTGGTGGTGAAGTCACTTTCGAGGAGTGAAATCAGATCTTGCAGGCGATATCGGAATAGCGATTGACCTGGTTACGACCATGGCCCTTGCTGTAATACATGGCACTGTCCGCCTGATGCAGCAGTTCTTCAAGGGCATGCCGGGTTTTCCGCGAATGCGTGGCTCGCAGGGCCGCGACACCGGCGCTGACTGTGATACCGAAATCTTTTTCAGCAAAGCGAAATTCCAGATTGGCTATGTGTAACCGGATCCGCTCGGCCAGGGTCATGGCGCCGTCCTCCCCGGTCTCCGGCAGCGCCAGTACAAATTCCTCGCCGCCGAAACGGGCGATAATATCCGCCTCGCGCGCTTCCTCGCGCAGCAGATCGGCAATCGCGCGCAACACATTGTCGCCCACCCCGTGACCGAAACGATCATTGATTGACTTGAAGTTATCGACATCCAGTACCAGTAAACAGAACGGTTCGTCATAGCGGATTGCCCGAGCCAGCGCTGACTGGGCTTCGGGAAAGAAAAAACGCCGGTTATGCAGTTCGGTTAACTCGTCGATGACTGACAGGGTGGCGTAACGTTCCTTGAGATACTCGGCTTCTTCCAGCGCCGCTTGCAGTTGTTGCGTGCGCTCCGTGACCATCTTTTCCATGTCGTGCAATAGCCGGTTTTTGATCAGCAGCTGGCCGAGGAAATTGCAAAAAATAATCAGGCTGCGCTCATGCTCCACGGTAAAAAAACCGCTATGCGGGTGGCAGGCGACAAACACCCCCAGCAGTTGCTCGCTGGCCTGAATCGGCAAGCCGATATACGACACCTCATCATTGTCGATCAGTGCGCCCTTGATGCCCTGGGCAAATTGCTCGGTCGTGCGCCGTGCCTGTTGTTTCATCCAGGTATGTGCGGCCTCTGCATCTTCATTTTCAGTCGCCTCACATCCCCGGCACGCGACCAGGTCAAACCGCTCGGCCTCGTCCTGTAAAAAGATGCCGACTGAATCGAGTTCGAGATTCTCCGCCACCACCTGCAAGGCGCCCTGTAACAGACGTTGCTCATCATGATCGGTGACTTCAAAACCGGAGAGTTCACGTAACGCCGAGAGAGTTCCGACCAGATCGATCAGTCGGGTATTAACGTCCTGAAAGGCTTCAACAAATGGTTTGTTATCCATATTCAACCCGTCACTCAAACCACGGCCAGCATCTTGGCCACGGCCTCGTACAACTCACGCTTGCGATGTAATTTTTCCTGTACCTGGTGAACCTGTTCGACGGAAATCCCCAAATCGAAAAACGCCGCCTTGGCCGACTCGGGTAACCATTTACGATCGCCATCATTGCAGTAGCTTTCAGCCCACTCGGCAGTGGCATGGATCAACAGCACCAGCGGATAATGATCCCCGCGATAACTGTAATCATTCAGATTGCGTATCACCGTGACGATATTACCCGGAATGTGCCAGTGCTCCGCCAGCCAGGCACCGACCTCGTAATGATCGGTATCGCTGACCTCGCGCAGGGCACTGCTGAGTGACAGGGCCGGTTCCGCCTCGCGGCGTCGATAGGCTTCGGTCACCTGCTCGGGATAAAGATGGATCAGGGGCAATAAACCGAAATTGTGCAACATGCCGGCCAGATAACTTTCCTCCGCGCCGGGACGCGGCTCGACCGTGACCAGCGTGCTCAATTCCTGGGTCATGCTGGCGGTGAGAATCGCCTGCAACCAGAAACGCTGCAGTTCGAAACCGGGAATCGAGGCCAGGATCCGGAACGGCCCGGCCAGGGCGATACTCAGGGCGAGGCTGCGGGCCAGACGCAGACCAAGGGATTTGAAAATGGCCTCCTCGGCGGAGGTAACCGGTTCATGATGGCCAAAATAGGCGGCATTGGCCAGGCCGATGATCCGCCCCAGCAACGCCGGATCCTGCTCGATCAGCCGGGCAAAGGACTCGATGGTGATCTCCTCGTCGCCGATCGCATCGAGTAGCTGGTCCAGCACCGGCGAAACCGCCGGCAAACTGCTCAGTTTGCGGACATCCAGCCGAATGGCATTGCGTGAGGTATCAGCCAGCAACAGGGTCACGCCTTGACATCGATAACCCCGCCCAGGGCTTCGTTGGCCTGTTCCACGCTCTTGGCGTTCGTAGCCACCTGGCGCTCGGCCTGTTTGAGATCCTGCAAGGCTTCGCTGTCGCCGCGCCCCGAGGCGATCTGGGAGGCCGCGCGCCGGGCGGTGGTAATACCGGCCTGCATGCCGTTGACGGCGTTTTTCATGGTGGTATCGATACTGGACATGGGGACCCGGGCCGCTGTTGAGTGGTTCAATTACTTGCAGTTTTACCCTTATCGGCCCTCCAGTGGCGATCTTTAGGGATTGACGCGCCGTGTCGCGAAGCGCGGTATACTGGGGTTTTGAGCGCAACGGAACCGGCATGAGCTTACCCACACCCACCACCATTACCGGCATCATCCTGGCCGGAGGCCGGGCCCGGCGCATGCAGGGACAGGACAAAGGGCTGCTCCTCTACCAGGGGCGCCCGTTGATCGAACATGTTTGCGAACGACTGCGCCCCCAGGTGGCGAAGCTGTGCCTCAATGCCAACCGCCACCGGGAAATTTATCAACGCTATGGCTATCCGATCATCGAAGATATGTGGCCGGATTTTCCCGGGCCCCTGGCCGGGTTTTACACTGCCCTGCAACAGTGCGATGGCGAGTGGTTCTGTTTTGTGCCCTGCGATACACCGCAACTGCCGACGGATCTGGTCGCCCGCCTGAGTGAGACAGCCACAAAGGCGCAGGTCCCCGTGGTCGCGGTCACTGACGGAGAGCACTTGCATGGTACCTTCTGTCTGCTGCACCGTTCCTGTGAAAGCGCGCTGCTCAATTATTATCAGCAGGGCCACCATCGGGTGCAGGAATGGATTCGCAGCCAATCTCATGCCCTGGTGGACTATGGCGATCAGTCCCAGGCGCTGATCAACATCAACGAACCGCAACAACTGGAACCCGGACTCTCATGATTGAAGCACCCTGTCCCCTGCTCGGTTTTGTTGGCTACAGCGGCAGTGGTAAAACCACCCTGCTCACCCAGCTGATCGCCCTCCTGCGCGAGCGCGGCTATCAACTCGGCGTCATCAAACACGCCCATCATCAATTTGATATCGATCATCCCGGCAAGGACAGTTATGAACTGCGCCATGCCGGCGCCAGTCAGATGCTGGTCGCCTCAAAGTACCGCTGGGCCTTGATCAGCGAAACACCACAGCAAGAGCATGATCCGCAATTGGGCGAACTGATCGCCAAACTGGATTGCAGTGAGCTGGACTTGATCCTGGTGGAAGGTTTCAAGCATGAAACCTATCCCAAACTGGAAGTGTACCGCGAGGTGGCCTCGCATTCGCCGCTGTATATCGACGATCCGCAGATTATCGCCCTGGTGACCGAACTGCCCGCCGACATCGACGGGAATTTGAGCGTGCTCGATATTAATAACCCGCCGGCCATTGCCGACTTTGTCGAAGCCTTCATTCAGCAGAATCGCGGCTGATATGCCATAATCCGGGCTCGTAACAAACCCCGTTTATTGAGTAACCGCCTATGTCCGCCAAACCTTCCTGCGACGAATTCGACCCCAACAATCTGCGCGTGGAACAGGCGCTGGAACAGATTGAACACAGCATCACGCCCATAGCAGAAACCGAGAGACTGCCACTGATGCAGGCGCACAACCATGTTCTGGCCGAGGCTATCCGCTCGCCACTGAATGTGCCGCCGTACAAGAACTCGGCTATGGACGGTTACGCGCTGCGCGGCTCGGATCTCGGCGACGACGACATCACGCTGGATCTGATCGGCACCGCCTTCGCCGGCAAGCCGTTCGAGGGTGAAGTCCGGGCCGGTCAGTGCGTGCGCATCATGACCGGTGCCAAGCTGCCCGACGGGGCGGACACGGTGATCATGCAGGAGCATGCCAGCGTCGCTGACAACCGCATTACCTTTGGCACGGGTCACACGCCGGGACAGAACGTGCGTCATGCCGGCGAGGATATTGCCGTGGAAGATGTGGTATTACAAAAAGGCCAGCGTCTGCGGGCGGCCGAGATCGGCCTGCTGGCCTCGCTGGGAATCCCCGAGGTCACGGTTACCCGCAAACTGCGGGTCGCGTTTTTCTCTACCGGCGATGAACTGCGCCCGGTCGGCGAGGCGCTGGAAGAAGGCCAGATTTATGACAGCAACCGTTATACCCTGTACGGCATGCTCAAAGAGCTGGATGTGGAGATTCTCGATCTGGGTGTCATCCGGGATGAGCCCGACGCGGTCGAAGCTGCTTTTGAACAGGCCGCCGATCAGGCCGACGCGGTGATCACCTCCGGCGGCGTGTCGGTGGGGGAAGCCGATTACGTTAAAACGACCCTGGATAAACTCGGCCAGGTCAGTTTCTGGAAGATTGCCATGAAACCGGGCAAGCCGCTGGCTTTCGGGCGGGTCAAAAACGCCTGGTTCTTCGGCCTGCCCGGCAACCCGGTCTCGGTCATGGCGACCTTCTACCAGTTCGCCCTGCCGGCCCTGCGTCGCCTGATGGGTGAGCAGGCCGAATCAGCGTCGACATTCAAAGTCCCCTGTCGCGAAATGTTGAAAAAACGCGCCGGGCGCACCGACTTTCAACGCGGCATCCTGACCTATGATGAACAGGGCAACCCCGGCGTCACGGCCGCGGGCATGCAGGCCTCGCATATCCTCAGCGGTATGAGCCGCGCCAACTGTTTCATCATCCTGCCGCTGGAAGCCGACAACATCGACGCCGGCACCCTGGTCGAAGTGCAGCCGTTTCGCGGGTTAATGTGAAAAAAGATATTCACCACGAAGACACCAAGACACGAAGTAAAATAAGTCAATTTTATTCAATCCCTTTTCAACTCTGCCAAGAGGGAAAGGGCTGCACCTTGAAACATTTCGGCGGGCATAAAAAAACACGAAAACGCCACAGGAAAAACTTTAAATCGCCTTCCCTTGGTGTCTTCGTGTCTTGAATCTAAAAGACCTTCACCACCAAGGCACAAAGACACGAAGTAAAATAAGTCAATTTTATTCAATCCCTTTTCAACTCTACTCAGAGGTAAAGGGATGCACGATAAAATATTTACACCGTGCATAAAAAACACGAAGACACCACAGGAAAAACTTTAAATTGTCTTCCCTTGGTGTCTTCGTGTCTTCGTGGTGAGATTTTAAAAGATCAGGACTGGGCCTGTTGTTCCTGTTCCTGCTGCTGCTTGGCGACTTCCTGGTGGACTTTTTCCATATCCAGGGCCTTGGCGTCTTCGATCAGTTTTTCAAACGCGGACTGCTGCAGCGCACCGGCTTCGGAATAGAGAATGACCTGCTCGCGGAAGATCATCAGGGTCGGGATGGAGCGAATGTTGAACATGCCGGCCATCTCCTGCTGGTCTTCGGTGTTGACCTTGGCAAAAACGATATCCTCGTGTTTTTCGGATACCTCTTCATACACCGGACCGAAAGACTGGCAAGGACCACACCACGGCGCCCAGAAGTCGATGATCACAAAATCGTTCTGCTCGATGACATCTTTGAAGTTTTCGGGGGTCAGTTCTACGGTCGCCATGGATTTCTCCTGAAATTTAGAATGTGTAAATTTTTGCGTAACAGTAAATATAAGGGCAATTTTTTACGATACAACCCCGCTATTTTCGCACCGGTGCCAGCTCGCCCGTGGCCAGATAATGCACGTAATCGGCAAGAATAAGTGCATGATCAAAGGCGAGTTTCTCCGGCGGATCCGCCGGGCTTGCCAGCCTGACAGCGCGGGCATCGTCCGCCGCCTGCGGCTTGCCGCGGGCATGGGCGATATACACCGCGCTGACGGTATGCCCACGCGGATCGCGCCGCGGATCCGAATAACATCCCAGCAGGCACTCCAGCGTGATCTGCAGGCCGGTCTCCTCGCGCGCCTCGCGCACGGCTGCCGTCTCGAGGGTCTCACCGATGTCCACGAAACCGCCGGGCAAGGCCCAGCCATGCGGCGGGTTTTTACGCTCGATCAACACCAGCGGTTCATCGGGCCGATCGATCAGTCGAATGATGATATCGACCGTCAATAACGGCGTTTCGGGCCGGCTCATGAAGACTCCCGGGTATGTTTATTCACAAAACGGTGTATCTTGCGTCGCTCGCGTTTATCCGGCTTGTGTTTGGGACGCGGGTTGATCCGCGCCTCTTCCCGTCTTGCGGCCTGCTGCGATTCCCGCCGGGCCACGCTGTCGGGCGTTTCCTCATACAGCTGTTGCGCCACGCTGGCCGGGCCCCGGCGTTGCGCCAGTTCACGCACGGTGATGTCAAAGTTCAGCATCTGCTTGCGAATGAACAGTTGATCGCCCTTCTGCAGACGGGCCCCGGGTTTGGCCCGGTGACCGTTGAGCTTCACGTGTCCGCCATTGATCGCCTCGCTGGCCTGCGCCCGGGTCTTGTAAAACCGGGCGGCCCAGAGCCATTTGTCCAGACGCGTTGGTGGGGTGGAGTCCGTCGACATGTGATTGTCCCGATCGGCGATCAGCGCTAGGCTGTGCGTATGCAGATAATTCATCCAGTGTACCAATGAGCGAGGCACAAACTCCAGCCTGGCTGACAGCGTTGCAACAACCCGCCGCCTATACGCATCCCGTTGCCAGGATCGAATTGATCGAAACCCACATTTCCTGGGTCTTGCTGACCGGCGAGTTCGCTTACAAACTCAAAAAGCCGCTGGATCTCGGCTTTCTCGATTTCAGCACACTTGATAAACGTCACTATTACTGCCAGGAAGAGCTGCGTCTCAATCGCCGTCTGGCCGCCCCTATTTATCTGCAGGTTCTGGCGGTGATCGATACCGCCGACGGCATCATGCTGGCCGATCCGCAACAGACCGATGGCGAGGTGATCGAATACGCGCTCAAGATGCGCCAATTCGATCCCGGGCAGGGCTTTGATCATCTCCTGCAAAAACAGCAACTGACATTGACGCATCTTGATCAACTGGCGGCCCTGATCGGGGATTTTCACCAGCAACTGCCCGCTGCCCCGCCCGACAGTGACTACGGCACCCCACAGGCGATCCGTCATCCCTGCGAGGAGAACATCGCGCAGATTCGCCAGCAGGCGCCGCAACTGGCCGATGATCCCCGGCTAAACGAAGTGGCCGACTGGACTGAACAACAGTTGCAACAACTGGCCTGGCGGTTTGAACAACGCCATCGCGACGGCTTTATCCGTGAATGCCACGGGGATCTGCATCTGCGCAACATTGCCCTGTGGCAGGATAAGGTCATCGCCTTTGACTGTATCGAATTTGACCCGGCCCTGCGCTGGATCGATACTCTCAATGAAATCGCATTTTTGATCATGGATCTCGACGCCCATGCGGCCAGCGGCCTGGGCTGGTATGTACTCAACCGGTATCTCGAGCAGACCGGCGAGTATGCCGGGCTGGATCTGCTGCCGTTCTACCGGGTCTATCGCGCCATGGTACGGGCCAAGGTGGCCGCCATTGAACTGGGCCAGCACCAGGCGCCGCGCCACCGTGAGGAACTGAATGACTATCTCGATCTGGCCGCGGCCTCCATCCGGCGCGACTCGCCCGCCCTGCTGATCACCATGGGCTTTTCCGGCAGCGGCAAGAGTACGGTCACGGACCGCCTGCTGCAGTCACTCGGGGCGGTACGACTGCGTTCCGACGTGGAGCGCACGCGCCTGTTTGGCGAAGCCGACAGCGATCAGGGCATCGGCACCGGCAAATATTCAACCCAGGTCAGCGAGCGGCTGTATCGCCATTTACAACAACAGAGCCGTCAACTGTTGCAGGCGGGCTACACGGTGATCGTCGACGCCGCCTTTCTGCAACACGCCCGCCGCCAGCTCTTTGCCGAACTGGCCGACGCCTGTGGTGTGCCGTTTCACATCCTCGCCCTGCAGGCCGAACCCGACGTGTTACGCGAGCGGATTCGCCACCGCCAGCAGGCCGGGCAGGACGCCTCCGAGGCGGATCTGGCCGTGCTGGAGGCCCAGCTGCAACACCATGATCCGCTGGATGAACGCGAGCAGGCCCGGACCCTTGAGGTCGACACCGCGCAACCCGTCGATCCCGGGCGACTGGCTGCCCGCCTTCGCCACCAGAGCGGACAGTAACCCTGCCCACGACACGGAAAAAAGGGTGCTGGCCCCTTGCCAAATACCCGAGTCTTTTGCTAAGGTTATAAGCCAATTTTGGGGCAGCCCCAAAACACATTCTTTCAATCAGGAGGTTGATAACAGTGGAACTGAATCTGGACGGCGAAGGCTTTCTCGTCGATCGTGACGACTGGTCAGAAGAAGTCGCCAAAGAACTGGCCAAGCAGGATGAGATGGAAATTGACGATCAAATCATGGATCTGATTAATCAGGCGCGTCATATGTACGAAGAAGACGGCGTCGTTCCGCCAATTCGCAAATTTGCCAAACAGACGGGCGTCTCCTCCAAGGAGCTGTACGACATCTTCAAAAGGGGCCCGATGAAACTGATTTGCAAGTGGGGCGGCCTGCCCAAGCCGACCGGCTGCGTCTGATTCTGCAGGTTACTTCCCTGGGCAAAAGACCGGCATCACGCCGGTCTTTTTTTGTTCAGGCAACGGGCCATTCTGACCGACCGGCAAAATCCGGTATCATTCACGGGTCCCTATAACAATCCGGTTTATCTCATGCCAATCCAGTTCAGCCAGCAACCCGGTCCCCGCGAACGGCACTTGCAACGCAAGTACCGCAACCCCCTGTTTGTGGATGGCAACAGCATCGACGCCGAACAGGTCAACCGGGTACGCGAGCAGGACGAGACCGAGCTCAATCATTTTCTGCGCTATTTCCGCGATCTGGTCCAGGAGGCGGTCGAGCTGCAACCCAGCAGTGACAGCGATGTGATTCTGGATATCAAGGAACGGCTGGATCAATGTTATGTCCAGTGCTGCGCCCTGCCCGGCGATCACAGCGAGATCAAACAGGCGGTGAACAAACTCGTGCAGGTCATCATGGTCGCCGTGCGTCAGGGGGCCGCCAACGATCCGGTCGCCCTGAACAAGCTGGACGAGGAAGAACAGGCACGCCAGCTGCATAACCGACTCGCCGACGAAGTGTTTGTGGCCGACATCATCCTGCCCGATTCACCCATCGAGCAGCACGAGCTGGTCCCCGCGTTACTGAGCGAATCGGAACAGGCGGTCCAAACAGCATTACAACTGTTCGATGCCGAACAACTCAGTACGATCTATCAGGAGGCAAAAACCCTGCTGGAAAGTACACAACAACAGGGCCACTCCCTGCCCGAGTCGCAACAGCGGTTACAGCAGATTGAAACGGCGCTGGCCAATGCCACCGCGCAGGTCACCCTCAATTGAATCCGCTCAACTGCCACGTCTATCGCAGCCGGCGCAAACCGGGTTTATACGTCTACCTGCCCGGGGAAGATGACTGGTCGGCCGTGCCGGAGAATATACTGAACCTGCTGGGAGAAACCGAACGGTTTCTGGAACTGGCACTGACACCGGAACGTCAGCTGGCCCGCTGTACCGGCGCCGAGGTGATCGCCGCAATAGAAGAACAGGGTTTTTACCTGCAAATGCCGCCCGGGGATAAAACAGTTACTGGTCTCTAGGGGCTAGTTGCTAGAAACAACATCATGCCGCAACGCTTCCCAAAAGTGGGACAGCCGGATAGTCCCGTAATACCAGCCCCTGGTAACTAGCACCTAGAACCTTATTTACCCCCACCATGACAGGGCGGGGAATCGGGGGCCTCGCCGGTCTCCTGCCATTCATCCGGTGCATAGGTATGCAGCGCCAGGGCATGGATGTTGTTCTGCAACTCATCGGCCAGCACCTCGTTGATCATCCGGTGACGGGCGATCAGTGGCTTGCCGTCAAAGCTGTCAGCGACGATCACCACCTTGAAGTGGGATTCAGAGCCCGGCGGCACATTGTGGTTGTCGCTTTCGTTGATCACCTGCAGATGGGAAGGATGAATCTGCCGGGATAATTTTTCCTCAATGACCGTTTGCATGCTCATGCGCTGACTCCGTCAATGTCTGGGTTGAATAAATACAATGTATGAAGGTTATGGGCGCCGCCGATGTGATTTCAAGCCTGCGCTTTGTAGTGTCTTTATCGGTTCAGGTCACCGCAGATCCTGCCCCCGGCATCAGGACGCATCATCGTCCTTGTCTTTGGGATCCTCGTCCTGGTCTTCATCGCCGGGCTTGGCGAACTCGTGGCGGGTCTCGGCGAAATCCTCGAGTCGCTGTTTGACTTGATAGTTCACCGACTCTGGCGGATATTCGCCCCGGGCATCAGCCTCACCGGCCGGGACTCCGGTCAACACTTCGATTGCCTCGTCCACGGTACTCACCGGGTAGATATGAAACCGGCCTTCACGGGCGGCGGTCACAACATCGTCCCGCAGCATAAGATGTTCCACATTGGTGGAGGGAATCACCACGCCCTGTTCGCCATTGAGTCCGATGGCCTGACAGGCATCGAAGAAGCCTTCGATTTTCTCATTAATCCCGCCGACCGGCTGTACCTGGCCACGCTGGTTGGCCGAACCGGTCACCGCCAGTGACTGGCGTACCGGGATATTCGCCAGCGCGGACAACAGGGCGCACAGCTCGGCGATGGTGGCGCTGTCCCCCTCGATGCCGCCGTAGTTCTGTTCGAATACCAGGGTCGCCGCCAGGGACAGCGGCTTACTGCCGGCAAAGCGCGCGGCCAGATAGGCCGTCAGGATCATCACGCCCTTGGAGTGAATCGCCCCGCCGAGCTCCACTTCGCGCTCGATATCCACCACTTCGCCCTCGCCGACGCGCACCGTGGCGGTAACACGACTGGGATGACCGAAGGCAAAGCGACCCAGTTCGCTGATGACCAGGGCATTGACCTGGGCGGTCACCGCCCCGGCAGTATCGATCAACAACGTTCCGCGCCGGATCTCCTCGACAATGCGTCGCTGGACTCGATCGGAACGATAGATCTGCTTGTCGATCGCCTGCTGCACATCGGCACGGCTGACCAGTTCACGCCCCCCCTGACGGGCCCAGTAATCGGCTTCCTGCAACAGATCGTTGATGCTGCGCATATGTACCGACAGCCTTTGAGTATCTTCCACCGCACGCCGGCTGTGCTCGATCACCCGGGCGACCGCATCGCGATCAAAATGGAGTAACTGATCCTTGCGCACCAGGGTAGCCAACAGGCGGGCATAGCGATTCTGGTTATCGTCATTACTGTCGAGGCTGTTTTCAAAATCGGCCTGGACCTTGAACAACTCGGCAAAATCGGGATCGTAGGCCTGCAACAAATAATAGAGATAGCGTTCGCCAACCAGCACCACCTTGACGTTCAACGGAATCGGTTCCGGCTCCAGGCTCACGGTGCTGATCATGCTGTACATTTCCGCCGGTGACTCGATATGGATCTCGCCGGCATAGAGCACGCGCTTGAGGGCTTCCCAAGCAAACGGCTGGGTCAGGAGTTTATGGGCATCCAGCACCAGATAACCACCGTTGGCACGATGCAGTGCGCCGGATCGGATCAACATGTAATCGGTGACCAGCGTGCCCATCTGCGAGACATATTCGATCCGCCCGATCAGATTCTGAAAAATGGGCAGATCCTCGTAGACCACCGGCGCCCCTGCTGCCTCGCTGTGATCCACCAGCACATTGACCTGGTAACGCCGGAACGACTGCTCGGCCTTGCCGGTCTCCCACATCACCACTTCTTCCTCTTCATCGCGGAAGGCATTGAGGTTGTCAATGACATCTTCCTGCACTTCGGAGAGGTAATCGCTGATCGCTGTTATATCGTTATATTTCTCGCGCAAATCCTCGATCAGGTGGCCGACCGCAAACATGCCGACTTCACGATTGAGGGTCTTGATCGCCTCGCGCAACTCCCGTTGCCATTGACTGCGTTGATGAAGAATCCCGCGCAGTTTGTCTTCCAGACTGGTGATCACCGCCGACAGGCGCTGCTGTTCTTCTTCCGGCAATGCCTCGTATTCTTCGGTTTTCATCGGACGCTCGTCCTTGAGCGGCACAAAACTGAATTCATCCCGGTCCCGGGCGCGCACCACGGTGACACCGTGCTTTTCCGCTTCCTCGGCCAGTTCGGCAAACACTTCTCGCGAGCGCTCCTGGAAACTTTCGTGCAACTCCTGCAGCCGGGCGTGATATTGCTCGGTTTCGAATGCATTGGGGATCGCCGAACGCAAATCTTCCACCAGCTGACGCATATCACGGGCAAACGTACTACCCCGTCCGGCGGCCAGTTCGATGGCCCGCGGTTTTTCCGGATGGGAAAAATTGGCCACATAGATCCAGTCACAGGCCACCGGCTCTTCAGCCGCACACTGGTGCAGGAACTGGTGCACCATGGTGTGTTTGCCCATCCCGCTGGGGCCGAGCACGAACAGGTTATAGCCATGTCGGCGGATCCCCAGACCAAACTGAAGGGCCTCCTCGGCCCGATCCTGGCCCAGCAACCCGTCCAGATCGGCCAGTTCCGCCGTGCTTTTGAACCCGAACCGGTCCGGATCACACGGGGTATAAAGCGCGTCCGCGTCAAGTGCCTGTATCAAATCAATTCGCCTGTATTGGTGCCGGGGAAAAGCCATACCGCCGCCCGGCCTGCGGTCGGCCCCTACTATACCAGCGAGCGGCGCAGGTACGACAAAGCGGAACCATCCGGATTTTTATGTGCCTAAGAAAATACCATCAATATAACATGCGACTGACTTCAAGCTGTTGTTTTATATTGATAATTTACAATTTCCCGCATGAGCGACAAGGTTGAAGTTTACAATTGTTCACAGCATACACATTGTCAAGCTGGGGGAATAATCCTAAGTTATTTAGACAATTCGATTGTAGAGACCGAGAACGAACCCAAACCCTCAAGAGGCCACACCATGAAACTTTCATCACGAGCAGACTACGCCGCCAAGGCCATGCTGGAACTGACGATGAGCCCCGACCGGCCGGTCACCCTGGCCTATCTGGCGCACACCCAGAACATCTCCATCTCCTATCTGGAGCAGATCTTTGCCCTGCTGCGCAAACACGGGCTGGTACGCAGCGTGCGCGGCCCCGGCGGCGGTTATGTATTGAACAAGTCCATCGACGAGATCTCCGTCGGCGACATCGTCAAGGCGATCGACCTGCCGGAAAAAGAGAAAGCCAAAGACAATGTCCCCACCGGCCACGGCGCCCCGGAAAGCGCCCACCTATGGCAACAGCTGTCCAATATGGTCTATGACTACCTGAGCAGCGTCAGCCTGCGGGATATTCACGAAGCGGACAAGAAGCAGTCCGGCGACAAGTCTATCCAGGCCGCCTGACAACAGTTCGAATCGAAATCAACGCGCCGCGATCGAAAGATCGCGGCGCGTTTTAGTTTAAGGGGATCAGGTTTTTTTACCGCAGAGGCGTTTATGCCTGTTGTTTGGGAGCAGAGAAATAAACGTGTCCGTTAAACTGGGGGGATCTTCGCCCGGTTTTTTTCAGGCCGGTCAGTAAACATGCCGATGATGATGGGCCTAAGATTGATAAATGCCCGGATTGTCTTCTTGAGACTGTGGCTAATAATGGTGTTCCGGCATCTGCATTGCCTGCGTTATCCCTCTCATCAGTCTACAATTAAATTTGTCATGTTCAAAAGACAGTACGATGTTAATGATTTCGGGCCACGCTGCGCACGCGCAGAGTAAACCGCCAGGGAATTGACCAGCATAATAGCCCTTATTCGAATCGCGGCCACGCATGGATAAATTCCCGGAGCCAGAGAGGATGACATCAATACTGGAAAAAGGTGGCAGCACGTTCGAGGGCATCAAGCTGCAGCTGTGCGAGAACCCCTTGCCGCCGCTGGACGAGGCGATTTGCCGCCGCCCAGAGCGAGGTGCCGCGCAGCAATTACTATACCGAGCCCTATTCGGCGCCGCTGCGCCGTTTTATCGCCGACAGTGTCGGCGTGCCCGAGCGGCTGGTGCACATCAACGCGGGCTCGAAGCAGCTCCTGCGCCAGGTGTTCGAACGGCTGGGTCAACAGGTACATCTGCTGACAGCGACCTATCCGCTATTCCCGGAGATCGTCAGGCATTACACCGAGACCCGCCTGCTACCGGAAAACGATTTTACCTTCGACCTGGGGAACTGGCGCTCCCCGATGGCACCACGCTCGCGGTCATCGTCAATCCCAACAATCCCGACGGCGGCAGCTTTGACATGGCACCCTTGCCCGATTTGCTGCGCCGTTATCCGCACACGCAGTTTCTGGTCGACGAGGCCTTCATCGGCCTGGCCGGCAAGCTGCGCGAGCAGGGTATTTACATCAAGCCCCTGAACGACGCCGTGCCCGGCCCCGGCTTCATGCACGCAACCACGGCACTGCCCGAGGACAACGCGCGTATGCTGACAGTGTGGTGGGAGTTGTTATAACCATGCCGCGCACTGCCCCGTTTGAGACCTATCATCAGCGTTATGACGACTGGTTTGTGCGCCATTCCGCGGCCTACCACTCGGAGCTGCTGGCGGTGCGCGCCCAGTTGCCGTACATCGGCCTCGGCCTGTCCATCGGCGTGGGGACCGGGCGCTTCGCCGCGCCCATGGGCATCCAGATCGGCATCGACCCGGCACACGAAGTGCTGGGCTATGCGGCCCAGCGCGGTATCGCCAGCGTGCAGGCGATGGCCGAGGCGCTACCCTTTGCGGACAACTGCTTCGATCACGCGTTGTGTGTGACCACCATCTGCTTCGTGGATGATGCCAGCGCGATGCTGCGCGAAACGTTTCGCGTCCTGCAACCTGTCGGCGTGCTGGTGATCGGTTTTATCGATCGCGCCAGTGCCCTCGGCCAGCACTACCTGGCGCACCAGGCCGAAAATGTATTCTATCGCGATGCGACCTTCTTCTCCGCCGCTGAAGTGGAACAGCTGCTGCACGACAGTGGTTTTGTTGAACCGCGCTGGGTACAGACCCTGTCGAAGACACTGGAAGAGACCTGCGAGATCGAGCCGGTGCGCAGCGGTTACGGACAGGGGGCGTTTGTCGTGGTGCGGGCCAGACGGCCGTAACGAATCAATAAGGGTCTGAAGTTTATGGAGAACACCTTCTGGACGGCGTTCGGCGCCAGCGTGCTGGCGGCAGTGGTGACGGGCATTGGCATCTACACCATTCGTCACTTCGAGGCCTGGGGCCGCAAGTACAGCATCTATTTCGTGTGCTTCGCCGCCGGCGTACTGATCTCGGTGTCCTTTTTGCACATCATCCCCAAGTCCTTCGAGCTGAGTCCCCACGCGCCGGCGTACCTGCTCGGTGGTTTCGTGATCATGCACCTGTTCAACCGCTTCATCACCGCCTTTGTCTGCGAGCGCGGGCCGAATCCAGATTACGGCATCGGCCTGGTGCCCATGATCGGCATCGGGCTGCACTCGTTCATCGACGGCTTCGTCTATTCCATCACCTTCACGGTCAGTATCTTTACCGGCGTGCTCGCCGCCACCGGCATGGTATTGCATGAATTTCCCGAGGGCATCATCACCTATTTATTATTGTTGCGCGGCGGTTTCAGTGAAAAAGCCGCGCTGATCCTGGCGATCATTGCCGCCTCGCTGTCCACCCCCCTGGGCATGCTGGTCTCCTGGCCCTACATCAGCCAGATCGACAAATCATTGCTTGGCGCCCTGCTTTCCCTGTCCGCCGGTGCCCTGGTTTATGTCGGTGCCACGCACCTGTTGCCCCAGGCGGAGAAGGAACGGCGCAAGTACAGCCTGTTCGCCCTCGCCGCCGGCATTCTGGTGGCGGTGCTGATCGTGCTATCAAAATAACCGGGGCATCAGATGATGAAGCTTGTAATCTTGACTATACTGTCAAACAGTTGATGCGATATAGAATCACCGACCGTATGTGTTTTGTGATGTATAGTTTTGGTGCGAAAAGCGATTATCTCAATTGTTGTTGAGCCATATTTCTCACCTATCTGGTGGTGCTATTTACAAATCAGGAGGGATAAATAAATGAATATAGAAGTGAATGATAAAATGCTATCAACGGATGAAGAAGGATATTTGCTCAACATAGATGACTGGAATGAATCAGTGATGCATGAGCTGATAAAGCAACATGAAGCAGATGGCCACAAACCACTATCCGAGGAAGCTATTGGCCTTGTTGAATATTTTCATCAGTATTATCAAAAGAACAAAACACACCCAACCATGAACCACCTTCTCAGAGAACTGGCCAAGCGAGAGAACAATAATTTCACCGATGCTGAAAAGTACAAGAACTTTCTTTACGACATGTTTCCCCACGGACCAATACAAAAATTATCCAAGCTGGCTGGCCTGCCAAACCCGGGCAACGAAAACGAAAGTTAATGGGAAAAGGGGGCCGGGAATATTTTAAGGAGTCAAAGCTCTTTTCGTTGACTAACGCCCTCGCCTTTCTCCCTTCTCTCTTGGTCAAAATTTAATTTCTATGTTCCTTTTCCCGGGATTTTACTCTGACCCTGAATATCGGCATGGGGATCAGCTAAAGCATAAAAGAAAGCAACAAGGCAGTACCCAGGAAGGAGAAGAAACCAGCGACATCAGTAATGGTGGTGAGAATGATTGAGGAGGCCGTGGCCGGATCCTGACCGAGACGGGTGAGGATGATCGGCACCAGCGAGCCGGCGATGCCGGCGGCGAGCATGGACATGACCATGGCGACGCCGATCACCAGCGCCAGGCCGAAGTTGCTGCTCCAGAGAAAGACGGCCAGGCCGCAGGTGATGGCCAGTGCCAGGCCATTGAACAGGCCGACCATCACTTCCTTACCCAAAACGGATCGCCATTGGCGTATCCCCACCTCCCGCAGAAACAGCCCGCGCATCGTGACCGCCAACGCCTGGGCGCCGGCATTGCCGGACTGACCGGCGACCACCGGCAAAAGCACCGCCAGGGCAGTGAACTGGGCAATCAGGTTCTCGAACAGGCCGACTACGGCGGCCGCAAGAAAGGCGGTCAGCAGGTTGATATGCAACCAGGGTAAGCGGCGACGAATGGCAAATCCGGGTGTCGACAGCGCGCGTTCTTCCGGGCTGACTCCGACCATTTTCTGCAAATCGGCGGTGGCGACATCCTCAATGGCATGAAACAAACTGCGATAACGGACCACGCCCATCAAGCGCCCATCGGCATCCACCACGGGGACCGAATCCTGGCGGGATCGATCCAGCAGCGCCACCAGTTCCTCCCGGCTGGTCCGGGTATCAACGGCTTCATGGACCGGCGTCACCAGGGTGGAAACGGTCTGTTCCGGGACGGCCAGTGCCAGGTCCTGAATGTCCACCCGGCCATCCAGGCGGCCGTCACCGGTGACCACGAACAGGGACCGGGTGCCGCGGATGGCCGATTGCTGCAGCCGTTTCAGCGCCTGCCCGACCGTCATGTCAGCCTGGACCGCCACAAAGGCGGTACTCATCAGCCGCCCGGCGGAGTCTTCGGGAAACGACAGCAACCGTTTCAGATCGTCGCGGCTGACCGGGCGCAGTTCCGCGAACAGACTGTCGCAATCTGCTTCCGGTAACTGGATCAGCAGGGTGACAGCGAGTCGGGGCGGGGCCCGCTCGAGCACATCGAGTTGCAGTGAACGGGGCAACAGGGAGAACACCGTCAACGCCTTGAGCGGGCTGAGGTATTCCATGGCCACGGTCAGGGCCGCACTGTCCACGCCGTGCAGCACGTCGCCAAGCGCCCTGTCCGGCAGATCTTCTATCTGTCCGGCGGCGGCGACCGGGTGGCGGCGCAGGTATTCGTTCGGGATGCTGTTTTCGATATCGGGCGTAGCCACTCTGGTCATTTCCCTCGTACACCGAAAAGCGCCTCGAGACAGATACCCATCACGCGAAAATACTGCCCGGTCAGCTCGTTCATACTTTGGCCAAGGCTGTTTTCGGCGACGTTGCCCCTCAGCGCCACCATCAGCTCTTCCCGGGACAGGCTGCCGAGCAGGTGGTTAAGATGATCGGTGACCGGCAGCGTCGTGTGCCGGAGCCATTCCGGGAAATCACGAGCATTGGCGAGGCGGGTTTCCGCCCGCAGCGCCTCGACCGGCATCATGAACGCGGACAATTTCGCGGTCTCGGTTTTGGCCATCAATACCCCGCCGAGATCCAGCCGGCCGAGATAACCGCCGCCGTCATCCACTAGCCAAACCGGTTGCTCCGGGTCGGGGGCATGCCTGTGCAACAGGCTCACGGCGTCGGGCACCAGCATGCCCGCGTTCAGTTGCATGGCGGACGGATCCGCCAGCGCGCCGACCTTGTCCGGCGGGTAAATGACCAGCTTTTCCAGTGTGCGCCGCATGCGCCGGCTCGGGAGCCCCTGCAGTATTCGCGCTCGTCGGGATTCCTCAATGTGCAGCAGCAGGGTAAGGGCATGATCGACCCCCGCCGCGTTCAACCAGCGGATCAGGGTTTCATCATCCTGTTTACCCAGCACCGTCAGCGCCTGGTGATGGGGCAGCATGGCCACCAGCGGCGCGGCCGTTTCCGCTGGCAGATCATCCAGTGTCTGCAATACGGCCTCGGTACCCCGGGTGGCGAGAAAGGTAGCCAGTTCGCCCGGGTAGTCGCGTGCATAGGCCAGTTTCAATGGGTGAGCAGTGGTCATGATCTCAGCTTTCCGACGCCGATCGGGTGGTAATCCGGACGACCCGACCGCTGGCCAATCGGGCAGCGGGAATGGAGACCAGACCTTCATCCGTTTCCAGTGTCAGCCCGGTCCGGTAAATCTCGACAATCACGCCTTCGTCATCGTCGATGCGCAGGCGGTCACCACTGGCATAGCGAGTCATTTCCGGCTGGGCCACCAGGTTTGCGACATATTGCCGTGCACCGATGGCAAAGGCGATTGACAGGCCACCCAGCAGCGAAGCCAGGATGATCAGTGAAAGCTGGGTAATAAACGAGATATCAATGCCCAGTTGCTGCAGGCCGGTAATCACCGCCACCGCGACGACAGCAGCGTGCACCAGTCGTGGCAGCAGGGCATTGCCATCACCCTGGGCGATCATCCCGGCCGTAAGGTTGCGCAACAGGACACCGACGACATTCCCCATGCCAATGATCACCAGACCCAGTACAAAACGCGGCAGATAATCAAACAACATGTCCAGCCAGGCCGTAAGCTGGGGAATATTCAGCAATCGCACGGCAATCACCGCCGCCAGCACCAGCACCGTGGCAAAGACCAGTAAGGCTAAACCCTGCTGAAAGAGAGGGGAAACCACATAGTGGCTGCGACCGGAAAACCGGCTGATCATCCTGTCGCCGACAAGGAACAATCGCCGGACAGCCAGCTCCGACAGCTTGCCAACAATCACACCCAGTGCGAGTACCAGAACAGCCGCCAGCTCCGGGTATGTTTCAACGAGATTTCGCAACATGCTCTCTCCGTATCCTGACGGGCGTCCCACAGGTTAAAAGCTTAGCCGAAAACCGCTTCACAAAAACACCGGCAAGCACCGGGGTCAAAGAATCATTTTCATTAAATATTAGAACAATTGTTCTCTGGCCCGGTTTTTCCCTAATGCGAATGATCGCCGTGATGATGTCCGTCATCAACGGGTTGCTGTTTCATGGCCTGGTATTGCTCGGCACTGAATTCGGGGAGTTGTTTGACAAATGCGGCAATGGCCCAGAGTTGCGTATCGTCATGCGTGGCTCCCCAGGCCGGCATACCCGTCATCCTGATGCCATGTTTGGTGACCCAGAAGATCTCCTCGAGTGTTCGCCGCCTGGCACGTTTGGCCAGTTGCGGGGGCGGAGGATTGAGCCCCTGGCGAATCTCGCTGGTTGCCTTGCCGGGCGCCAGGTGGCAGCCGACACACATCTCGTCATAATGACTGAAACCGGAACGCAGCACTTCGGGGCTGGGTGTGCTTGCATTATCCGGTGGCGTAATCGCCTCGGCCTGTTGTTCAACATAAACCTGCCGAGTCGTACTTAACGCCCAGCGTATCAGGCCGGACTCGTCCCGGCTGGCGGACACGTCATAGGTGCCGGAATAGATCACCAGCAATCCACTGCCGATGGCCAGTGCCAGCATAACGACGATGGTATAGAGAATCTTTTTCATACCTAAAAGGCTGGCGGGTTTTTCGGCAAATTTCAAGGATTAAAAATATTAGAGCTGCAATGTTATGTGTGATTTTGTGGGGAACCGTCAGTCTCTGACCCGGATTTACTTAGAACCCCTGCCCGCCCTGTCACAACCACCGACGACCAAACTCGATTATCCAGTGTAGCGCCATCTCATTTTAAGGGGTCAAAGCCCTTTTCGGACGTTTTAAACATTATCAGGGTGGCGGCCCCTCTTGTCTGGGCGGTTTGCGAGCCAACCAGCGTGCGAGCAGGAACGCGGGGAGAAACACCAAAACAAGAAACAGGATGGCAGGGCCAGGTTTGTTCAGCATAGATCCAAGGTTGAGCTGCATAACCAGTGTGGTCAGCAGGCTGAACAATACGATTACCACAACGATAAAAACTGATATAAAAATCAGGTATGCCGCAGTTGGTTTTTGTTCAGGATGACGAATACGAGCGACATAGGGGATAGCCACGACAAGGATGAGAATGCCGATGATCAGGCTGGTCCAGGTATTCCACATTGGCTGCTCCTGCCGGTTCGGTGTTACAGGTTTGCTGATTAATCAAAAAGTCGAACACGAAAAGGGATCGGTGAAAATTACATCTCATTCTCAGTTAAAAATATAGAACATCTTCTTCCCTGATTCCAGGCCGTCCTGCTTTACATAGCCGGTCAAACGAACCATTGCTTTTTAAGGGGTCAAAG
>CAYOOC010000013.1:0-50056 GCA_964405505.1 uncultured Thiohalophilus sp. | reverse complement strand
TGTACTAATGTCGCGGGAGGCAGGATGCCGGGAGCGACTCGAATTTGAACAGCGGCGCATCGCGCCGCTGGCCCCGTAGGGGCGAGGCGCAGGGATGCGCCGAGTAATCCCTCCCTCTCCGCCATATAAAAAAGGTCCCTATCGGAGCCTTTTTTAATTTCCAGGCACTAGCTGCTAGGAACTTAAGTATCCAGTTACTGATATGCGGGGAAGTCGTGATGATAACCCTTTGGTTCGACAAAATTGCCAAGCGGAACAGAGGAGCACTCGGTAGAAGCTGAAAGACGTATTTTTATTAATCCTATAGTCTTTCCCCTGATATCTGAATCAATGAACTTTCCAAGACAAACGTTACCAACTGTGAACATTTTAAATAATTCATGCGCACTTGTATCCATTTTATCATGCCGGGATCGGTTTACCTGCGGTTTATTGACAGGAACTGGCTTTAGTTCTAACTTTTACTGTGTACTATATGCTCTACGCCAACAAGAGGGACGATTATGGCAGAAGAAGAATCCGTATCATGTGCCAGGGTGACCGGCTCAGTTTCGGGAGAGCCGTCACCGGAAACTCCGGCACCCTCTGAATCAACCAATCAAGAAGAGAGGTCCAGTATGAGTGTACGTGTCGGGCAGAAAGCCCCCGATTTCACCGCGCCTGCCTATCACAAGGGCAGCTTCACCAGCGTGAAGCTGTCGGACTATTTAGGTAAGTGGGTGATGCTCTGTTTCTATCCAGGCGATTTCACCTTTGTCTGAGCTACTGAAGTGTCGGCGGTCGCCGCGAATTATCAGAAGCTCCAGGATTTAGGTGTCGAAGTTATTTCAGTCAGTGTGGACAGCCATTTCGTCCACAAAATATGGAATGACGAGGAATTGAGTAAAATGGTGGATGGCGGGGTGCCATACCACATGGTGGCTGACCAGGCAGGGAATGTCGGTCGCGCTTACGGATGCTGGGATGAGAGCCAGGGGGTCGAGCTCCGTGGCCGTTTCATCATCGATCCGGATGGCGTGATCCAGGCCATGGAAGTGCTGACACCGCCGGTCGGACGCAAGCTTGCTGAAACCATCCGCCAGATTCAGGCCTATCAGCATGTACGCGCCACTGAAGGGAAAGAAGCCTGCCCTGCAGGCTGGGAGCCGGGCAAGCCGACGCTCAAACCTGGACCGGATCTGGTGGGGAAAGTCTGGGAGGTATGGAACCCTTCCATGGAATAGTCGAGTCCTTATCCGGCTATCTCAAACCCCGCCCTTCGTGGCGGGGTTTTTATTTTACAAGTGGGCAGAAAAAGGCTACACAGCGGTTCGTCGCTTAACCTGGTGGATAAACAGTTGGATACTAAAATAATGAATCAACTCTCCAGACTCCCCTCTGTCAGTCGTCTGTTGTCTGACGCCGCGGTTGCGGAGCTGGTGAATAGCCACGGCCACGCGGTGATGACACAGCTGATCCGTGACATGCTGGCCGAGGTTCGTGCGGCGGCCCAGGCTGGCGCCCCGGTTCCCGATAACGAAAACCTGATCGAAAAAATCACGGCCAATGCAAAGGCGCTCGCTCTGCCCAGGCTGCGCCCGGTCTTCAATCTCACCGGTACCGTGTTGCACACCAATCTCGGCCGCGCCTCCCTGCCCGAAGACGCCGTTGAGGCGCTGGTGACGGCCGCCCGCAATCCCTGTGCTTTGGAATACGATATCGAGGATGGCGGACGGGGTGATCGGGATGACATCGTCAGCGATTTACTCTGCGAATTGACGGGAGCCGAGGCGGCCACCGTGGTCAACAATAATGCTGCTGCCGTCTTCCTGTTGCTTAACACATTGGCATGGAAGAAGAAAGTTGCTGTCTCCCGCGGGGAATTGATCGAGATCGGCGGCGCCTTTCGTGTCCCCGATATCATGAAGCGGGCCGGTGCCAAACTGGTCGAGGTCGGCACGACCAATCGCACGCATCGGAAGGATTTTAGCGAAGCGATCTCCTCACGTACGGCGATGCTGATGAAAATCCACACCAGCAATTACGCGATCCAGGGGTTTACTCATGCCGTACCGGAAAAAGAACTGGCCGAGCTGGCACATCAACATGATCTGCCCTTTGTCGTCGATCTCGGTTCCGGTACATTAACCGACCTCGAGCGCTGGGGACTGCCCCACGAACCGACACCACGCGAGAGCATCTCCGCCGGGGTCGACCTGGTAACCTTTTCCGGTGACAAACTGCTTGGCGGCCCGCAGGCCGGGTTGCTGGTTGGTCGCAAAGATTTGATTGATCAGATCAAGAAAAATCCACTGAAGCGCGCACTGCGCGTCGGCAAGATCACCCTTGCCGCCCTCGAAGCGGTGCTGCGTCTCTATCGCGATCCCGATCGCCTGCCCGAACGCCTGACGGCATTGCAGCAACTGACCCGTCCCGAAGCCGACATCCATGCCGTGGCGCAACGCCTGTTGCCCGCATTGCAGAATGCCCTGGCCTCGCAGCCGGTAACCGTGGAAATCATGCCACTACGATCGCAGATCGGCTCCGGGTCACTACCGGTCGATCGTCTGCCGTCTACCGGGCTTGCTATTCGCTCGCAGAGCAGGAAAAGCGGCGTACTGCATCGCATCGAGGCCGGATTACGCGAGTTGCCGCGTCCGGTGATCGGTCGCATCGAGAACGACGCGTTGCTGCTGGACCTGCGCTGCCTTGCGACGGATGAGGAAAGTGAATTCACCGCCCAGCTTTCAACCCTGGACACACGTCAACCGGATGCATCAGGTCGGATGGCATGAGATACGCAAGATGCTGATCGGCACTGCAGGGCATATCGACCATGGCAAAACCGCGCTGGTGAAGGCGCTTACCGGCGTGGATGCCGATCGGTTGCCGCAGGAACAGGCGCGCGGCATTACGCTCGACCTCGGTTACGCCTATACCCCCTTATCGGATGGTTCAGTACTCGGTTTTGTGGATGTCCCCGGCCATGAAAAACTGATCCGCAACATGCTGGCTGGCGCCACCGCTATCGATTTCGTGCTGCTGGTGATTGCCGCCGATGACGGACCGATGCCGCAAACGCGTGAACATCTCGAGTTGCTGGAACTGCTGGGTAGGACCCGGGGCGCAGTCGCCCTTACCAAAATCGATGTGGTTTCAGCCGAGCGGCTCGAGGCGGTCCGCCAGGAAGTCAAACAACTTCTGGCGGATACCGGACTGTCAGATAGTCCGCTCTTTTGCGTGTCGGGAAAAACGGGGGAGGGGATCGAGTCCCTGCGCATTTATCTGGAGACGATGGCGACTTCATTTCACCCGCGTTCAGCGAGAGGACGTTTCCGTCTCGCCATCGATCGCTGTTTCTCGCTCACCGGTGTTGGCACCATAGTAACCGGTACCGCCCATGCCGGGGCAGTCAGTGTCGGCGAGACGCTCACCCTGTCCCCGTTGGGGGTCAAGGCCCGTGTGCGTGAACTGCATGTCCAGGACCGCTCTGCCGAACGTGGTCAGGCGGGCGAACGTTGTGCCCTGGCACTCAAGGGTGATTTTGACAAACAGGATATTGCCCGGGGGATGTGGCTGGTCGATCCGGGGCTGGCCCTGCCCCTGTCCCGTTTTCAGGGTGAGGTGCGCATTCCCGCCGGTCAGAAACCGGTGACGCACATGCAAAACGTGCATGTGCATCTTGGTAGCGATGACATAGTCGGCCGGGTGGCGTTGCTCGATTGCAAGGAGATCAATGCCGGAGATACCGCGCTGGTAGAGATCCTGCTCGAACGCGAAACTCTGGCCCTGCACGGCGACCGATTCATCCTGCGCGATGCCGGTGCGCAACGGACTGTTGCCGGAGGCAGGGTGCTGGATATCTTTCCGCCTACCCGCCACAAGCGGACACCGCAACGGCTGGCTCTGCTCAACAAACTGCGTGACGAGGATCCTGCCGTTGCGCTTGAATATCTGACCGACCAGGCGGAAGCCGGCATCGATCTCAATCGATTCGCGATGAGCTGGAACCTCAGCGAGGCAGATGCCGAGTTGCTCTGGCAACGGGTCGGCCTGCGTGTGATCCGCGAGAGCGAAACAACAACCGGTATTACCCCGGCGGCCTGGGCCGCGTTGCGAAGTAAACTGCTTGAGGCGCTGACTGCGGAACATGAGCGTGCGCCCGATATGATCGGCGTGGAAGCCGAACGGCTGCGGCGCATGACCTCCAGCAGGCTGTCGCGTCCTGTTTTTCAGGCACTGAGTGAGGAATTACTGGCAAATGGTGCCATTGTACAGACGCGCTCCTGGCTGCATCTGCCGGAGCATCGTGCCACTGTCACTGCCGACGACCGGGAACTTTTTGCCGAGCTTAAGCCTTTGCTGGATGCCAGTCCCTATAATCCGCCGCGCGTGCGTGATGTATTCAGGGCAACAGGCACGCCCGAGCATGTGGTACGCCAGTTATTCAAGCGGCTCGCCCGGACGGGGGAACTCTATCCGGTAGCCCATGATCATTATTTCACCGCCAGGGCGGTCGAGGAGCTGGCCGAACATGTCCGTCAGCTCAATGAGCAACAGGGCGCGGCGCGTGCCGCCCCGTTTCGAGACATTATCTTTCCCGATGGTAGCGGCGGTCGTAAGGTGGCGATTCGGATCCTCGAGTTCTTCGATCGTATCGGTTACACTCGACGGGTACGCGATGATCATGTCTTGCGTCACGACAGCGCTTTGCAGCACTGGAGCGCATAATGACTTCTGGAAGAGATCGTTCCCCGGTGGGGCGCCCGGTCTTCAAAACCGGGAGGGGCCGCCAGGCGGTCCCTGGTAGGTTCGACTCCTGCTCTCTTCCGCCATTTTCTCTGGTCGTCCCCGGACCGCGATAAACCTGCTAATCACTGATGGGCTGTTGCTGTGCGTTTCACTCTGATGAGAGCTTCACCGGGGGCACTGCATCGAGATTGTTTAGTGAAATCTTACTGTCAGAGTTCAGATGCTCGTATGTTACGCAGGAACGTCACGTTATTTTTCAATGGCCAGTAACTTCAGTTTGCGGTACAGGGTCCGTTCACTGATCCCGAGCTGGCGAGCCAGTTCGCGTTTGTCCCCTTCGAAACGAGCGAGTACCCGCTGCAGGTACTGTCGTTCCACTTCCACCAGCGGAAGAATGTTTGTGTCAGTGACCTCTGTCAGCTTGCTGTCAGTGGGACAGCGACACTCGGCCGGCAGGTGATTGATGGTAATGGTCTCACCGTCGGCCATCAGGTTTGCCCGCTCGAGTATATTGCGTAGCTCGCGAATATTCCCCGGAAAAGCATAGTTCCGCAGGCAGTGTAACGCCTGGCGATCCAGCCGGCGGGGTTTGTCCGAGGCGATGCGCTGCACAATGGTTTCGATCAGCAAGGGCAGGTCTTCGATTCGTTCGCGCAGGGGCGGCAGGGCAACGGGAAAGGTACTGATCCGGTAATAGAGATCCTCGCGAAAAGTCCCATCAGACACCATCTGTTTCAGATCACGGTGCGTGGCGCAGACCAGCCGGAATTCAGCCTTGTGGGATTCGACGCTACCGACGCGACGATACGTTCCGGTTTCCAGCAGACGCAGCAGTTTCACCTGCATGCCCAGCGGAATATCGCCCACCTCGTCCAGAAACAGGGTGCCGCCGCGCGCGATTTCGACCAGCCCCGGTTTGCGCTGGGTAGCGCCGGTGAACGCTCCTTTTTCATGGCCAAACAGTTCGCTCTCGAACAGGGTCTCGGTCAGTCCGGAACATTCGACCGGAACGAATGGCCCGGTGTTGCGGTTGCTGGCCTCGTGCACGGCCCGGGCAACCAGTTCCTTGCCGGTCCCGGTCTCGCCCAGCAGCAGGACCGTGGTGTCACCGGGGGCAACCCGTTGTATCAGTTCCAGCATGTGCAAAAACGCCGGGGCACGACCGACCAGCCCATCTGCTGCGGGGCGCGCACTGGCCACCTTGCTGTGGCGCATCACTTCAACGAAATAGAGGATGTCGCCCGCTTCATTGTGGATGGGATGAATTTCGACATCCACGTGTTCTTCCCCGCGCGGGGTGTGATGCAGATGCAGCACCCGTTGCGTCTCTCCGGAGGCCAGACTGGCCTTCAGCGGGCAGCTTTCACCGGCCTGGTCGCAGGGGACCGGGTAGTGATGGGAGACCTCATAGCAGTGCCGCGCCCGCAGCGGCTGCTCGTCGCCATAAATGGCCCGGTAAGGCTGATTGGCGGCCAGAATCAAATAGTCCTGGTTGAGCAATACCGCCGGTTCGTCGTAGACGTCGAGCAGGGCAGTGATTTCGGCAGGAACGGGCGTTGGCATGGCGGTCCACAAGCTGTCATTAATGGCAGTATTATGGGTTCATTTTGACAAAAATGACAGTAATTTCGAACAAGGTGAGTCTGGCTTGTATTTTAAGCATGCATAAAAAAATCAATGAATACAGCAGGGTAGGGATGCGTCTCGATGAAAAGAAGGTGGAGCACAGTCTGGCACGTTACTTGCCATATATTTCATAGCCATGTTTGATTCAGTTACTTGAGGAGATGACGATGAAATCATTAATGAGTGTTCTGGCCTTTGTTTTCGCCATTGCCGCGTTGCCGGCGGGTGCCATGGCGGCAGAAGAGATCCCTGCCTGGACGTGGGATGATCAGATGATTGTTCCCCTGACTGTCCAGAATGCGGACACCGACTCGGAAGAAGACGAGGGCGAACCTGACCTGGGCTGGTAATACCGGGCTCACTGACTTGCCGCAACCGTTATGGTTGCGGCAGTATTTTGTCTAATCGAAACACTCTCTTCTGATAATCCGTACACTCCCGACAATATGCAATAAAACTTTGCCTGTTAGCACTGTTTAAGTAAACGGGGGAGCGTTCGAACGACTGCCTGCATTCAGATTCCGGCTTTCAAGAAGAAAGCGAAGCAACTTGAAAAAGCATAAGGACACCACTTTACTCTGCAGGGTGACATAAGGCATATGCAGCTGCGATTGGGCGCCAAAGAAGCCGCGCGTCCTACAAATTCCGGGTCAGACATGCTAGTTTTGCGCTGCGAATGACGAAGCGATGGCAGGTGGCATGAGCGAACGGGTTCTACACGGCGTGCGCCTTGAATGTATTCAGGGCAATATTGCCAGCCAGTCCGGCATGGACGCGGTGGTGAATGCGGCCAATGCCGAGCTGCGTATCGGCGGCGGGGTGGCCGGGGCACTGCACCGGGCGGCGGGGCCGGGGCTGGAGGATGAATGCCGGCCACTGGCACCGATTCGACCCGGACAGGCGGTGATCACCGGGGCCCATAATCTGCCCAACCGCTATGTGATCCATTGCCTGGGCCCGGTGTACGGAATGGACGAGCCGGCCGAGGAATTGCTGGCGGCTTGTTACCGCAACGCCCTGATTCTGGCCGAAGAACACGGGATCGCCTCGATTGCGTTTCCGGCGATCTCCACCGGGGCATTCGGCTATCCGCTGGAGGCGGCGACCCGGGTGGCGTTGACCACCGTGACCGGGCAACTGCCGCAGCTGAATACCGTGCAGCACATCCGTTTTGTGTTGCACGAGCCGCACAGCCTGCAGGTGCACGAGCAGGTGCTGGCCTCCCTGCCCGGGGCGTGAACCGCGACATTGTCCCGGGTGTGTGATTCCGGCAGCATTCTCCCGCCGTTTACCGCTGGCGTGTTTTGAGTTTGACCGGTTCCGGCGGAAACCGGGTGAGAAAGTTGTAGTGTATTTGACAGACGTGATGATGATTCAGACCAACGCCTGCTGTATATCGCCTGTACCCGCGCCATGCACCGGCTTACGTTGAACCACGTCGGTGAAGCCAGCCCGTTTATCGCTGCAGCGTAACCGTTGTGTACGGTTTATATTCAACCTTGAGATCGCGTATTGATGGACATTGATGTACTGACGGCCCCATCAATGATGGGCCGCATGACTCCGCTGCACGAAACCCGGCTGGATCAGGTACTGCGCCGCCTCAAGGGCAGCGGCGCGCGCCGGGTGCTGGATCTCGGTTGTGGTTCGGGGCATCTGCTCTATCGTCTGGCCGGTGAACCACAGTTCGAGCAGATCGTCGGGCTGGAAAACTGCGCGCGCTCGCTGAGGCAGGCCAGGGAGTTGCTGGCCGATCATCTGCAGGGTGATTTACCCCGGCTGGATCTGATCAACGGCTCCTATACCGTGTCACAGCACACACTTGGTGGTTATGATGCCGCCGCCATGGTGGAAACCATCGAACATCTCAAACCGGGCGCGCTGTCGGCGGCGGAGCAGGTGGTGTTTGGTCAAATGCGCCCGGGAGTGGTGTACCTGACCACGCCCAATCGGGAATACAATCCATTGTTTGGTCTGCGTCCCGGTGCGTTTCGCGAACCCGATCATGAATTTGAATGGGACCGCGGCAAGTTCCGCAATTGGGTAAAAGGAGTTGCCCAACGCAATAGTTATCGCGTTACGCTGGGCGGGATTGGCGAGGCCGATCCGGAATTCGGGCAACCGACCCAGACGGCTTATTTCACACGCCTCGATTAGCTATGGCTGCGTCGCATTAGTTTTAATTATTAACCCAGGTAGTCAGTCCCATGCTGGATGATCTCAAACAACGCTTTTCCCATCCTGACGTAAGTTTCAGCCAAAAAGATCAACTGATCATGATTGAGCTACGCAATCGTCACGGTTCGGCCACACTCACCACCCATGGCGGGACCTTGCTCAGTTATCAGCCCGCCAACGGCGAAGAGGTGATCTGGCTGAGCGAAACGGCGATCTATGACGGCAGCAAACCGGTGCGCGGCGGCGTGCCGATCTGCTGGCCGTGGTTTGGTCCGTATGATCCCGACACCATGGGCGCGGATCCGACCGACGCGGCCAAAAAAGGTCACGGTGTCGCCCGTTATGAATTGTGGGATGTGGTCGGCGTGCGCAGCGTGAATAACGAGACCACCGAAGTGGTATTGCAACTCGAACCCAATGACTCGATTCGCCAGGCGTGGCCGCTGCCGTTCATGCTCAAACTGATCGTGACCCTGGGCGAGAAACTGACTCTGGAACTGGTTGGCGAAAACCGCGGTGAGCGTGACTGGATGGTTTCCGAAGCCTTTCACACCTATTTCCGTGTCGCCAATGCAGACGGGCTGACCATCGAGGGTCTGGATAATGCCACCTATATCGACAAATTGCGTGATGGACAGCGTTTTACCCAGCGGGGACCGCTGCAGGTGAGCGCGCCGATGGACTGCGTGTTCGTGGATCATCCCCATCAGGTGGTCCTCGAAGACAGTGGCAACCAACGCCGGATAGTAATGGAAAAAAACAATAGTGCCAGTACCGTGGTCTGGAACCCGGGTCTGGAAGGCGCCAGAGGTTTCACCGACATGCCCGACGATCAATACGACCACATGGTCAGCGTCGAAGCCGCCAATGCCCTGGACAATGCCTATACGCTCAAGGCCGGGGAATCGCATTCGATGAAGATGACGATTGCCGTGAACTGAAAATGTACCCCGGGAGGATAATCATACCGCCTCAGCCTCGTCTGGCTGCGCCGGGGCCTTTAACGCGATAGCGGCGCTGGAGCCGAAAGTCGCGATCCCCGGCCACGGTCCAGCCACCGATCCTGACCATGCGCGCAGAGATACCTATGACTATCTGATTTTCCTGCGCGAGACAGTAGGTGCGTTTATGGAGGGCGGCGGTGATATCACCCGGATCGGCATCCTGGACCAGTCGCGTTTCAAATATCTAGAGGACTACGCCGTGCTCAAGGGTCGCAACGCACAGCAGGTCTATCAACAAATGGAATGGGAATAGCCGCAGGCGGCGTTACCGCCGCCTGCCTGTTTGCTATATCCTACCTTTTTATATTATTGCCCACGCAGGCGGGATTTTGTCGGCGCCAACATGGGCTCGCCGTTGGCAAGAGCGGTGAGGTAGAGTTCCATCTCGGTATATTCCTGCGAGCCCAGATCCAGCGGAAAGGTGCGGGTGACGATCTGGCAATGGCGAATCCGCTGTTGCAGGCTGATTAGCCCGAGATCGTGGCCGGCGATAAAATGTTTCGGCCAGTCCCCGGCGGTGTTATCCAGCGAATTCAGTGGTTGTCCGCGCAGCCATTGACCTTTCGTTTGCGTATGGCAGTCCGCGCAGGAGAAGTTGAGCTGACCGGCCTTGCGCCGGAAGCGCTGCTCGCCACGTTCGACGGCCCGCACGGCGGGTCCGTTGGTAGCCACCTGGATGGGTACGTCGCGACTCAGATATTTGATATAGCTGGTCAATACATTCAACCGGGCACTGCCGCGCTTTAACGGAGCGCTGTCCATATGAGTGTCACGGCACCGGTTGATGCGATCCTGAATGGCAACGATCCGCCCTGTGTCGGCATCGAATTTCGGGTAGGTGGCGGCCACGCCTTCGAGATCCGGGCCGTCCTTGCCGGCGCTATGGCACGAGGCGCAGGAACGGCTATTGTTACCCATCTGATGGAACTCTGCCTTGCCCGCTTTGATATAGTCGTCGGCGTCGGTCAGATCCACGCCGGCGATGAACACCTTTTCCCGCCGGCTTCGACGTGGTGATGTTGTTCTGGAGGGTTCGGCGACAGGCCGGGTCAATGTCGCCAGGTAGGCGGTGATATGCACCACTTGATGGGCGTTCAGCAACTCGTTGGTACCAAACGGCGGCATTAACGACTGCGGATTGTGCACCCGCGCGTCCCAGATATGCTGAAACGTGTATTCCCGGGTCCGTTTCGAGTTGCCATAATCGCTGAGATTGGGGCCGACATTCCCTGGCTGGGTACTGTCGGGGCCGAGCACGTGACAGCTCAGGCAGCGTCCCTTTGAACGGCTGTAGGCCAGCTGCTTACCTGTTTCGGGATTACCCGCCACGTCAGGGATGGCCTTGTGTTGCGGCGGCCGGGCTGCCCTGGTTTCATCGTCGGCAATGGAAGGGAAATTTCTGGCTTCCTCGACAACCATGCCATGACCGTGATGTCTGCCTCCATGTCCCCCACCATGCCCTCCCTGCCTGGACTGAGCCGAACCGGGATGCGGGCTATGTTTCGCGGCGTGTTCGTCATCGGCGCTCGCGCCCTGAGCTCCGTGATGTTGGGGCTGGGCGAAGGCTTGCTCAAGGTTTGGTGCAATGAGCGCGCCGAGAAACAGACACAGACGGGTAATGCCAGCTATCCGTTGCATGCATGCGCGTTGTGTTCCGATGCCCCTCACGGAATGCCTGCTGCATGATGATTTGTCAGTTACTGGATTATAAATCATGTCCTGCTTCGTTCTCCGTGATTAATACAATACTTTATCGATAGAGGGCGACAAGATCGTTGTCCGCATCTGAAGCGGCATTTTTCTTATCATACCATCAGTAAACAGCTGGCCTGTGATACGGTTGTCCATGGTCTTGGTATCAGGTTTGTTTTGTTCCTGCCCGAATCAGCGACGGCGGCAGCGTCAGGTTTTGTCCTGCCGGCGCAAGGTCAGGGCGGCCAGTACGACGGCGATCAATATCCCGGCGCCGATCCCGCCGGCCAGCAGGTCGGTATGCAGGCCGCGATCGAGCAGGCTGCCGAACAGCGGTGGACCGACGGCGGTGGAGAGGATCATTAACGCCTGGAGCAGGGCGCGGATCGCGCCCAGGTGGGCGAGGCCGTAACGTTCGGCCAGAAGCGGGGTCAGGGTGCTGGAGTTGAATCCCAGCCCCAGACCCAGCAGCGCCGGCCAGGCCAGGGCCGCCCAGGTAGCATCGAACAGGGCCAGCACGGCCATCGATCCGATCAAGGGAAGCAGCGAGGGGACGAACAGGCGGGTGGCGGTGAGTCGATCCACCAGCGGCCCGGCGCCGAGCAGCCCACTGACGTGACCCACCGCGAACAGCGCCAGCCCCGAGGCGACCAGTTCCGTGCTCCAGCCCTTGGCATCGGCCAGCGGGATCTGGTGGAAAAAGGCGATGGTCACGGTAAACGGTGCCGCCACGGCAGCGGGCATTAGCAGGGCGAAGCGCCAGTCCCGCACCACCTCACGGCGGGTCCAGTCCCGGGCAACCTGAGGGCTTGTCGAAGTGTCGGCGAGGGTGCCGCCGTGGGCACCCTGCAGCAGCCACAGCAGCAGGAGCAGAAACAGCAATACCAGGCCACTGCCCAGCAGCCAGATGTCCCGCCAGCCCAGCCAGGCCAGCGCCGCCACGGCGGTGGCGGGGAACACGGCCTCGGCCAGCGGCAGGCCCATGGCGGCGATGGAGACCGCCTTGCCCCGTCCGCCGTGAAAACGCTGGGCCATGGTGGTCAGGGCGATATGGGTCATCAGCCCCTGGCCGCCCAGGCGCAGTAAAAACAGCGATGCCAGCAGCGCGACCACGCCGCCGCTGGTTCCCAGCAACAGGCAGCCGAGGATCAGCAGCAGTGCCGCACCGCTTAAAAACAGCCTCAGGTCCGCGCGATCATAGAGCTTGCCCAGCCAGGTCAGCAGCGAGGCGCTGGCCAGGGTGGCGCCGCCGTAGACCAGCCCCAGCTCGCCGTGGCCCAGCTCAAAACTGTCGCGCAGCTGGGGATTGAACAGGCCGATATAAAAGGTCTGGCCGAAACCGGAGAGCATGGCGGTCAGCAGGCCGAAGGCGAGCAGACGGCGGTGGTCCCATAAAAAGGCCAGATAGTCGCGGGGCAGAAGGCGTGATGGCATGGCGCGCAGTCTAGCAGAACGGCCGGCGGTCGATGCTATACTCCGCGCCTGTGAAAACACCTGCCGCCAATTCATCCGATTCCCCGGCCTGCCCGTTGTGCGGTCATCTCGCCGAACCGTTTTGCGTGGATCGGCGCCGGCGGTTTTTCCGCTGCGCGCAGTGTGAACTGATCAGTGCCGATCCCACCGCGCATCTGGATCGGGCCGAGGAAAAGGCGGTTTATGATCAACATGACAACGATCCGGCCGATCCCCGCTATCGGAGGTTTCTGGCGCAACTGGCTGACCCGTTGTTGGAACGGTTGAGTCCTGGCATGCACGGGCTGGATTACGGTTGCGGCCCGGGGCCGACCCTGAGCGGCATGCTGCGTGAGGCCGGGATGGTGATGCATGACTACGATCCCCTCTATGCGCCAAATACGGCGCTACTGGATCGGCAGTACGATTTTGTCACCTGCACCGAGGTGGTGGAGCATTTCAACGATCCGGGCTCGGCCTGGCCGCAACTGGTCGAACGGGTGCGTCCGGGCGGCTGGCTCGGGATCATGACCTGGCTGGTGTCGGATCCCGATCCACAGGCTTTTCGCCGCTGGGGCTACAAGGGCGACCCGACCCATGTCAGTTTTTATCGTCCGGCGACTTTCGACTGGCTCGGGCAGAGACTGGGGTTCGCGGTAGAACAGGCGGGTGAGCGGGTGATTCTGATGCACAAGTCCCGGGACTGATGTGCTACCATCGCGATTCGGATGTTGTGAAAACCCAGGGGGCCCGCGGCCCTTTTTGTTTTTCGGCACCCTGCCAGTTCAATGGCAGCTTGTGCCGGTCCCCTCGCGACGATAAACCGTGAACCCGGTCAGGCCCGGAAGGGAGCAGCCGCAGCGGTGGACTCGGGCGCCGGGGTGTGGCTGGTACGAGCTGTCACCCTTTCGCAGGTGCTAGGTGCTAGGTTCTAGTTACTAGGACCCAGCACCTGGCGCCTTATCAGTGATGCACCGCCTGTCCGGGACAGGTAGAATGACCCTTCTTGTGAAGCTTCAGGCGAATTCCGGATATCATGAGCTACCAGGTATTGGCACGTAAATGGCGGCCGCGTACGTTTGATACGCTGGTGGGGCAGGAGCATGTCTCGCGGGCGCTGATCAATGCGCTGGATAATGACCGGGTGCATCATGCCTTTTTGTTCACCGGGACCCGCGGGGTGGGCAAGACCACCATTGCGCGAATTTTCGCCAAATCGCTTAACTGTGAGCAGGGGGTCAGCTCTCAGCCCTGCGGCGTCTGCAGTACCTGTACCGAGATCGATGAAAACCGCTTTGTGGATCTGATCGAGGTGGACGCTGCCTCGCGCACCAAGGTCGAGGATACCCGCGATCTGCTCGACAATGTCCAGTACGCGCCGACCCGGGGCCGTTACAAGGTGTACCTGATCGACGAGGTGCACATGCTCTCCGGGCACAGTTTCAACGCGCTGCTCAAGACCCTGGAAGAACCACCGCCGCACGTCAAATTTCTGCTCGCCACCACTGACCCGCAAAAGTTGCCGGTCACCATTTTGTCCCGCTGCCTGCAGTTCAATCTGCGCCGCCTGCCGGCGGAGTTGATCGTCCAGCATCTGGAGAACGTCCTGCAGCAGGAGGGCATCGAATGTGAGACGCCGGCCTTGCAGCAGCTGGCCCGCTCCGCCGATGGCAGCATGCGCGATGCCCTGAGTCTGCTGGATCAGGCCATTGCCTACGGCGGCGGGGCGGTGCGTGAGGCGGAGGTGCGCGCCATGCTCGGCAAGCTGGATCAGCAACCGGTCATTGCCCTGCTCGATGCCCTGGCCGATGGTGACGGCCAGAAGGTGCTGGCGATTGTCCAGCAGGCCATCGACATCATTCCCGATTACAGTGAGGTGCTGGCGGAGTTAATCAGCCTGTTGCATTCGCTGGCGCTGTTGCAGCAGGTTCCCGAGGCGTACCATGAGGGCATGGGTGATCAGGCCGCCCTGCAGGCGCTGGCGCAAAAACTGAACCCCGAGGATGTGCAGCTGTATTACCAGATTGCGCTGAATGGCCGTCGCGATCTGCCACTGGCGCCGGACCCGCGCAGCGGTCTGGAAATGGCATTGCTGCGCATGCTGGCGTTTCGGCCCGTGGCGGCGGGCGACAGTGGAGGCCCTGTCGCGGTAAAAAAGCCGCAGGCGGACGTACCGCGTCCGCCACCCGCGAAACCGGCACCGACGGATAAAGCAACGGCAGCGGCCACGCCGGTTACGGCGTCGCCGGCCGAACAGGAGTGGTCGAGGATCGTGAGCAGTTTGTCGCTCGGTGGCGCAGTCAAACAGCTGGCCGCCCATTCCGTTTTACTGGCCCGGGAGGGCAACAGCCTCAAGCTGGCTCTGGATCAAACCGGCGCCCCGCTGTATACCAAAGAGCGCCAGGCCAGTCTGCAACAGCAATTGAGCGAGTATTTCGGCCAACCGATCAAACTGAGTATCGAGGTGGGCCAGGTGGAAGGCGAAACTCCGGCGCGCCGTGAAGCCCGGGAGCGGGATGAGCGGCAAACTGCCGCGGTGGCGGCGATTGAAAACGACGCCAATGTAAAAAATCTGATGGAAACGTTTGACGCCCGGATCAATACCGGGAGTGTGGAACCAATCGACTAAACCGACAGTAATGCATCGAGGTGAAAAATATGAAAGGCGGATTAGGCAATCTGATGAAGCAGGCCCAGCAGATGCAGGCCGACATGCAAAAAGCCCAGGAAGAGATGGCCAAACTGGAAGTGACCGGCCAGTCCGGTGGCGGTCTGGTCAAGGTCACCATGACCTGCAAGCATGATGTAAAACGCGTCGAGATCGACGACAGCCTGGTGGGCGATGACAAAGAAATGCTCGAAGACCTGGTGGCCGCGGCTATCAACGATGCCGTGCGCCAGGTGGAGAAAACCGTGGAAGAAAAATTCTCCGGTATGACCGCCGGAATGAACCTGCCCGAGGGTTTCAAGCTGCCGTTCTGACAGCGAGACAGATAACGAAGTCCGCAAATGAACGCGAATTGACGCAAAAAAGTTCGAGTGTCAGATGAAAACTACGTATTCGCATTCATTTGCGTTTATTCGCGGACAAAAAATATTTGTTCTTGCTGAACAGTTGAATGAGTTATTCGAGTACAGGCCTCATGTCCTACAGTCCCCTGATCAATCAGTTAGTCGAAGCGTTGCGCTGCCTGCCCGGTGTGGGGCCGAAGTCGGCCCAGCGCATGGCGTTTTATCTGCTGGATCGGGATCGCGAGGGTGGGCGCCATCTGGCGCAGACACTGCAGGAAGCCATCGAGAAGGTTGGGCATTGTGAGCAGTGCCGTAATCTGAGCGAGGCGCCGGTCTGTCAGTTGTGCGCCAGCGACAACCGGGATCGCAGTCTGTTGTGCATCGTCGAAACACCGGCGGATGTGCAGGCGATACTACAGGCTACCGAATACAAGGGTCTGTTCTTTGTGCTGATGGGTCATTTGTCGCCACTGGACGGGATCGGGCCGTTGGATATTGGGTTGGATAAACTGGGTGAACGCCTTGACAGTGGTGAAGTGACCGAAGTGATTCTGGCGACCAATGCCACGGTTGAAGGCGAGGCGACTGCTCATTATATTGCCGAGATGGCCGCCCGGCGTGAAGGCATCAATGTCTCGCGCATTGCCCAGGGTGTTCCGATGGGCGGTGAACTGGAATATCTTAACAGCAGCACCCTGTCCCGGGCGTTCATGGAACGCCATCGTCTGTAAAGTCGGGCACCCCTTCATCCTCGTCGGGCGAGCCCATCATATTCTGCGCCATGGCGATCCAATCATTAACTGTTGTTGTCAGCTTCCTGTCCAGGCTGATGTCCGGCCAGCGCCTTTCGAGTTCGCGAATGGTGTTTTTAAGCTGATACATGGCTTCATTGAGGATGGCCATGATCTCGCAGGGTTTTTCCAGCATCGCATCCAGAAAGGCCTCATCGACTTCAAGGCTCTCGCGGGCGAGTCCGCTGCGAATCAACCCCGCTTTTATATCTGTTGTTTGAGTATCTATATAATCTTTTATGTCGTCCGGCAAGTGAGAGCTCCGGGATTTCGATTGCTCCCAGTCATCGAGTATGTTCCAGACAGAAGAGACGCAGTGCGTAAACTCGTCGCGCGGAAGATTGACCGGCGGTGTCTGTGGCTCATCGTAATAGCGATGCACGAGATCCAGTAGTACACGGCTGCCGTCTGAATCATATCGGGGCTGATTGAATTTCAATATAGCAGCGAGCCGATGCTCATAAGGTAGAGCCAGAGGTTGGTCCTGTAAACTGATTGCCAGTTCGGCGATCGCCAGGATTTTCCCTGGCGTGTCCAGTTGATCGCCAGTCAGGCTTTTCGGATAGCCGCTGCCGTCAAGCCGTTCATGATGCTCCAGGATCGCATGGGCGGGAGTATTCATATCCCGGAATGGTTTCAGAATCATATAGCCGATAACCGGATGAGCATAAATGGATTTTCGCTCCTCCTCCGTGATATTTCTCTGCCGGTTGAATATGGCAGGATCCAGATGCAGCATGCCGATGTCATGTAACAGTCCGGCGATCAGCAAATGCCGCAAGTCGGATTGCGGGAGGTCCAGGTTGAGACCTGTGTATAATGCCGTAATACTGACGTCGATGCTGTGACTGAATATGTCGGGCAGTTTTTCTTTTAGTATGGTCAGCTTGAATAACAGTTGCGCTGGTAAATTCAGGTTGGATAGTAATCGGGAAGCGACCTTTTCCAGTTCCGGATAATCTCTTTTCATTTTTCCGGCCAGTTGTGAGTGCCGGAGTTTTCGGGATATTTCTTCATTGAGCGTATCACCGGAAAGCATATTTTCCAGAGACACGGACTGTTCGATAGGTTTTGCCAGCTTGTGCTTCAGGATGCGTTCGTGGATTTGTGAGTCGACCGGATTTCCGCGAGCTATCAGCTTGTGGCCATTTTCAAGATAAACGTCTTCTTCGGCGATAATTTTTTGCTGGTTACCGAGGTCGGTAACGTGCCGGATATAATGGCTTTCTTCAGTATGTGGCATCTTATACAACTTTGGGTGTCTGTTTGAGGTTGCTCAATACTTTCGTAGTCTGATTGCAGACGGTTTTGAAATGACGGTAGGTGTTCTCATCCAGCTGACAGTTGTTGCTGTGACGGTCGGCATAAATCAGGCCCAGAGGCTGGTCGTTTACATACAAAGACATCGCCACAAAGGAGTTGACTCTGATTTTTTTCTGCAACTCCGCAGGCACCAGCGACCAGAATTTTTGTCGGGTCTGATCGTTGATCAGGATAGCCTGGGTTTTTTCCATGAGCCGACTGAACAGATGTTTCCCGTTCAGATCGATCTCGAATCGGCTGAAAATCGGATCGTTGTTGCTGCCAATAACTTTCTCGCCAATCAGTTTCCGCTTTTCCGGATCCAAACGGGCAAAGACCACCCGATTGAGGCCCAGACCATGATGCAGGGACTCGATGACGGTTTGTATAACTTCCTGGGGGCGCTTGTTAAGTATTTGCGTGTCGGTCAGTTGTTGCAGCAGCTCGCGTACCACCGGCAGTTGCGGCATGAGGCAGATATCCGCAGTCGCTTCTGGCGCGTTGGCCTGCTTCGGGGAATCGGTTCGGGTTTCGGGTTGCGAGGGCTCAATCAGTGGTAGCAGGGATGCCGCGGGCTGTACCTGGTACAGCTCGCAGGAGGTATTGGCAATACGGGCGGCCAGTTGATGAACTCGGGCAATGACCTGATCAGGCGACTGGTCCAGCCATTCGGCTACCTTGTCTTCAATATCCCGGGTTTTTTCGCTGTACCAGTTAATTGCGGCATGGCGGCCCAGTTGCACGGCCAGCATGATGCCGTAAGCACGCGGAAAACGGGCATTTTCGGCCTGCAGGGATTCTTTGAGCAGATCCGGCAGATGCCATTGTTCCGCCAGTTTCAGGGTCAGCTCTTCAAGGGTGAATCCGAGCAGAACGTATTGGGCCTCTTCGGAGGGTAAATGCTGTTCGATGCACATCCGGTCGATTTGATCGAGCAGCTCGGGGGCGTGGATGGCGAGGGCCATTTCGCCGAGAAAATGCAGCTGGGTGGCAGCGAAGACTTCATCCGGGTTCATGTCGCGTCGCTCACGGGCCCAGGCCAGGGACTGATAGGCAGCATGATAAGTGCGGGAGAAGGTTTTGAGCAGGCGCAGACGGGCGGCATCGGGCAGACTTTTTTCCAGATCGGTCAGTTGCGCCGGGATTTTTTGCAGCTGCCCGGTCCCCAGCAACATCAGTGCCTGCTGGACCGAGGTCACCTCACTGGAGAGGCTGCTGCGCTTTTTGCTGTTGGCCAGACGCAGAACAAAGACCGACAAACCGGGATCCCGTTCCACCACTTCGACAATCTCATGCACGGGGCGGCGTTCATCACTGGTGACGCTGCGTAACTCCTTGATTGCACGACCAATGGCCGGAATCGGGTCGTTGCCGAACCGCTCGATCCAGTCGTTGAGGCGCCGGTTGCTCATGAAATACCCTGATCTCCATTGGGGCTGGGGATGACGCTGTTATGCTTTCTATATCGGTATCCTGACGGCCGTCTTTAGAGTGGTGAAAGATTGAGCATCGAGAAAGTCTGGTGACATCACCGGCCGGAAATCTTTAAAGTTTACTGGTCATTCAGACGATAAGAGAATGGTATGCCGTCAGGCCGATGTGAATTTGCGCAACAAAAAGGGAGCCGCTTGAGGCAATGAAGCTCATTATTGGTTTAATTATCGTCAGTGGTGCCGTATTCGGTGGCTTCATGCTGGCTGGCGGGCACATGCTGGCGCTGTATCAACCGGCGGAATACATCATTATCGGCGGGGGCGCATTGGGTGCCTTTATTATTGCCAATCCGCCGCGGGTTATCAAAGCCGCGTTCAAGGGGGTGCCCGCTCTGCTCAAGGGGGCGAAATACAACAAGCAAACCTATATGGAATTGCTGGCCCTGATGTTTAACCTGTTCGGCAAGGCACGCAAGGAAGGGCTGATGGCGCTGGAAAGCGACATCGATGAGCCCGAACAGAGTGAGATTTTCAGCGCCTATCCCAAGTTGATGAGTAACCACCACCTGATTGAGTTCATCTGCGACTATTTGCGTCTGATGGTGGGTGGCAATATGAATGCTTTTGAAATTGAACAGTTGATGGATGTCGAGCTTGAAACCCATCATCATGAAATTTCCCAGCCCAGTCATGCTGTCACGATTGCCTCGGACGGCCTGCCCGGTTTCGGTATTGTCGCGGCGGTTATGGGGGTCGTTGTGACCATGGGATATATCAGCGAACCGCCGGAAGTGCTCGGCATGAAAGTTGCTGCCGCTCTGGTAGGCACCTTCCTCGGGATTTTGCTGGCCTATGGTTTTGTCGGTCCCATGGCGAGTGCAATGTCCAGCCGGGAAGAAGAAGAAGGCAAGCTGCTTGAATGTGCCAAGATCTGCATTATGGCGACCCTGAACGGCTATACGCCGCAAATCGCCGTCGAGTTTGGCCGTAAGGCGTTATACAGTCACAATCGTCCCGGATTCCTTGAGCTTGAGGAATATATCAAGGAACAGAAGAAGTAATCTGACGGATTAGCAACGTGGCCGCCGAGGACAAAAAACAGCCTATCGTCATCAAGAAAGTCGTCAAGAAAGGCGGCGGTCATCATGGCGGCTCATGGAAAGTCGCTTATGCCGACTTCGTGACAGCGATGATGGCATTTTTCCTGTTGCTATGGCTGCTGGGTATCTCGGACGAGGAATTGCGGCAGGGGCTTTCCGACTGGTTCCAGAACCCTTCGGCCATACAGGGCCCGGGCGGTGCTAGCACCAGCATGATCAAGCTGGGTGGCACCAAGGATATTCCCAAAGGCGAGGGATATAAGTCCGAACAACATGCCCCGCAAACCGATCCTGTCGAGAAAATCGAGCAAGAAAAAACCGAGGAGCGTGTCCGCGAAGTGATACGTCAGCAGGATAAAAAGCAACTCGACCAGCTATTACAAAAACTCAAGGCGGCTATCGAAAGCAGCGATCAGCTGAAGAATTTTAAAGATCAGCTGCTGCTGGAAATCACACCCGAAGGGTTGCGGGTGCAGATTGTCGATAAGGAGAACCGTCCCATGTTCGACCTGGGCAGTGATCAGCTTAAATCCTATACCCGTGAAATTCTGCAAAATATTTCCGGGGTCATTGCCGCCAATGTACCGAATAAGGTGAGTATTGCCGGCCATACCGATGCCACGCCGTTCCCCAATGGCTATATCGAATATGAGGATCAGTACGGCAACGACTATCGCAAGCCCTATTCCAACTGGGAATTGTCGGCCGATCGCGCCAATGCCGCTCGACGCGAGCTAATCGAGGGAGGAATGCCGCCGGAACAGCTCGGCCGGGTGGTTGGTCTGGCCGATTCGGTGCTGTTCGACAAGGAAGATCCGTACAACCCTGTAAACCGGCGAATCAGTATCGTTGTGCTCAATAGGGATGCAGAGCAGGCCCTGATGGAAGGTGAGGGCAATATGGATACCCTCGAAATCAAACCGGAGGACCAGCCTGACCCGGAATAGTTTCGTCACTTTCAGGCCTGGCTGGGAAAAACGCAAAGGGCGCGGAGACGCAAAGTACGCAAAGTATTAAATTATTATAGTATCCTTGCGCGGCTGAAAAGTGGTTACATTTTGTATCTTGAATCGGTGAAATTCTCGATGGTTGTTTACAGGTATATGTGTGAGATCATTTAATTTATTATTTTCTTTGCGTCCTCTGCGTCTTGGCGTTCTCCGCGTTATTTACAGGAAATCCAAAAAATGACGCTCAATGATTGTCCTGTTCCAGCGATTCGAGCAGGTTCAGATAGCTCCTGTAACGTTGTGGACTGATCTCGCCGGCCTCGATCGCCGCGCGGACGGCGCAGCCGGGTTCCTGGCGATGCAGGCAGTCGCGGAATTTGCACTGTGATCGAAAAGTGTCGAACTCACGAAAGCCTGCTACCAGATCGGCCGGGCCAACCTGCCACAGACCGAATTCACGGATGCCAGGTGAGTCGATGATATTGCCCTCCCGTTCGGGCAGGTGGTAGAGCCGGGCGGTGGTAGTCGTATGGGTGCCTTTGTTGGTGGCAAGGGAGACATCGCCAACCCGGGCCTCTACGTCGGGTAACAGCGCGTTGATCAGGGAGGATTTGCCCACCCCGGACTGTCCGACAACGATATTGTTGCGCCCGCTTAACACCTGATGTAATGCGTCGAAGCCATTGGCCTGTTTGGCACTGACCTCCACAACCTGATAGCCGATCTGTTCATACACGGCGAGCCGTTTTGTTACGGCCAGCGTGTCTTCCTTGCTGAGCAAATCGACCTTGTTCAGAACGATGACGGGCGTGATGCCACTTAATTCAGCGGCCACCAGATAACGATCGATCAGGGCCTCCTTGAAGGCAGGGCGGGGCGCTATGACGATCAATAGCTGATCGATGTTGGCCGCGATGATGCGGGATTTGCCGCGGTTGTCGGGACGGGTCAGTTCACTACGGCGTGGCAATCGCCGGAGAATGACATTATCCCGCTCGCCGGTTTCAACGATGACCTGATCGCCGGTAACCAGAGGGCCAGCGCTTTTGCGGCTATGGCACTCACGTTGCTGTTGATCTGCTGTTTCCACCAGCAGGCTCGCCCCGTGATGGGCGATCACCAGCCCGGTTTGCTGCCTGTGCTTTTCGGTTGAGCGTGATGAATGACTTTCGAGGGAGGTGTCAACGCTCATGCAGCTACCGGTTTGTTGTCTGGTAATCAGTCAAACAGGGCGTCGACCCGCGCGGCGCAGATAAAGTCATTTTCCGACAGGCCGCCAACCGAGTGTGTGGTGAAAGTGATCTTGCAGCGATTGTATCCGGCTTCAATGTCCGGATGATGATCCTGCTGATTGGCAATCCAGGCTACCGCGTTGACGAATTCGATGGTCTGGTAAAAGTTCTTGAATTTGAACTCACGCACCAGGCTCTGTTCGGTTTCATTGAGTTCCCATTCAGAAACTTCCTTGTGTAACTGAGTGGCCTGTTGGGCATCGAGTGCCGGGCTGCCTTTGGGCAGTGACTGACAGCTTTTATCGGCGAGTCCCATTGGTGTTACTCCTCGAACTTGTAAAAGTTCTGATTGAGATAGGTTACCACGTCCTCGATCTGGCTTTTGGGCCACGGGACACCCAGGCTGGTCTTGCAACGCCGGACCTGGTTATACAGGGCCTCAAGGGAATCGATACGGCGATTGTCCCGGACATAGATGCCGGTCCCATCCTCGCCGTAAATCCCGCTTTTCATCGAGGCATGACAAGTGATGCAGTTCTCCCGATGCAGTTCCCGTCCACGTTCGGGGTCGCCGGCGTGCGCGGGGCCTGTCAGGAGAAGGCAGAGCAGAACGCTGTGGCTGAGGTGTATACGCATCGGATTAAAACCTTATATTCTGTAACGGAAACACTTAACTCATTTTACTCGACAAATGCGCGATACGCACCGGGGCCGGCGGGTGCGAATCATGAAAGGCCGAATAAACCGGGTCCGGCGTCAGGGTACTGGCATTCTCCTGATAGAGCTTGACCAGGGCCTGTATCAGGGTACCTGCATCGCTTTGCCGGGCGGCGAAATCATCAGCTTCGAACTCATGCTTGCGGCTGAAAGCCGCCATCAACGGTTGCAGATAGACCGTGAACACCGGCATCACCAGCATGAATAGTAGCAGGGCGATGTAGGTGGACGGTTCCTCGACGCCCAGGCCATGATAAAACGGCGCATAGTCGAGCAACCAGCCCAGCAGCGCCAGTCCGGCGAAACTGAGCACGGCCATGACGGCAATGCGCTTGGGGATATGGCGGCGACGGAAATGGCCCAGCTCATGGGCCAGCACCGCCTCCACTTCATCCGGCGTCAGGGACTTGAGCAGGGTGTCGAAGAAGACGATGCGTTTGTTATCGCCCAGGCCGGTGAAATAGGCGTTGCCGTGACTGGAGCGTCGCGAGCCGTCCATGACGAAAATGCCGTTACTGCGAAAACCACAACGGGCCAGCAACTTTTCAATGCGCTCACGCAAGGCCTGATCGTCCAGTGGCGAGAACTTGTTGAACAGGGGAGCGATAAAGGTGGGATAGGCCCACATCATCAGCAGACTGAAGCCCATCCAGATGGCCCACACGTACAGCCACCACATTGCGGCGGCATCCTGCATCAGCCATAACACGAGCCACAGCAATGGCCCGCCGATAAGCACCGCCAGTAGCATATTTTTCAAAAAGTCGGCAATAAACAGTTTGCCGGTCATACGATTGAAGCCGAAGCGTTCCTCGAGTCGAAAAGTCCGATAGAGGCTCAGGGGCATATCCAGCAGGCTGCTGATCAACATGAAACTGAAGATGACGGCCAGGCCGGTGAGAATCGGTGACAGTTGCATCCCGCGCCAGAACTGATCCAGCCAGTTCAGTCCCCCGCCCAGGGTCCAGAGCAATAGCAGGCCGGTACCGATAAACAACTCGGTCTTGCCAAAACGCAGTTTGGCCAGTGTATAGTCGGCGGCTTTCTGGTGATCGCTCAGGGCGATATGCTCCTGAAATGCCTGGGGGACACTATCGCGATGGCGGCTGACATAACGCGCCTGGCGCTGGCCCAGCCACCATTGCAGGACGACAGAGAGGACCAGGGCGATAACAAAAACAAGAGTCAGCGTATTCATCGTGGATTTCCCGGTTCAGAGTGCAGCATGGCAGATTAGCCTCTGATAGAATGGTTGGCAAGAGACCTGCGACGGAAACCTTTTATGAGTGCAGACAGTAATAATCTCATCTGGATCGATCTGGAAATGACCGGTCTGGACACCCAGAACGACATGATCATCGAAATTGCCACCATCGTCACCGACAGTCAGCTCAATATTCTGGCCGAAGGCCCGGAGCTGGCGATTCATCAAAGCGATCAGATTCTGGCCAAAATGGATGAATGGAATACCCGCCAGCACGGCCAGTCGGGTCTGGTGGAACGGGTGCGTAACAGCAGCGTCACCGAAGCCGAGGCCGAAGCCGCGACCCTGGCATTTTTGAGCCAGTACGTGCCTGCCAGCACCTCACCCATGTGCGGCAACAGCATCTGTCAGGATCGCCGTTTTCTGGCCCGTTGCATGCCGGAGCTGGAGCAGTATTTCCATTACCGTAATCTTGATGTCAGTACCCTCAAGGAACTGGCCAAGCGCTGGGCTCCGTCTATTGGCGGAGGGCTGACCAAAAACGCCACGCACCTGGCGATGGACGATATTCGCGATTCCATCAACGAATTGCGCTACTACCGCGAGCACTTGCTCAAGCCTTTCCCCGCTGATTGAACCCCGTCTCCCGGCGGGGATAATTTCCCGACAACTTGTTAAGGTTAGAAAAGCGGCCCGGGCAACAGTTCCCGTGCGGCCTGCGTGCCAGTCAGGTTTCTGACTGCGCCACGTCGCCGCAGTGCGTCAAGAGATTGGCGGGCTGTGCGTTCGACTTTACAAGTCATTGTATTTAAAGCACAAATTATTCATCGCAACCGCTGGCATATGTTTTGCACCCGGAGGGATGCACGGCGGTTCCAAAACCCAGGGGAAACTCATGGCAGACAACGAACAAGATCTGGATCTCGATGTAAAAAGTGGCAACAAGCTCAATACCATTTTGCTGGTGGTACTGATCGTGCTCGTGCTTGCGGTCGCCGGTGCCGGTGCGGCCTGGTACCTGCTGAGCGGCGACGACGACACTGCCGCTGCGGGGGACGAAGCGGGCGAAGCCGCGGAGGTGGCCGAAGCGCAACCGAAACCGGCGCACTACTTCAAGCTCAAACCGGAGTTTGTGGTCAATTTCGAGGACCCCGGCAAGGCGCGCTATCTGCAACTGGAAATCCAGTTGATGGCCCGTGATGCCAAGGTTTTCGAGCAGGTCAAAACGCACATGCCGGTCATTCGCAGCGAGCTGTTGATTCTGTTCAGTGAGCAGACATTCGAGGAACTCAGCTCTCGTGAAGGCAAACTGCGCCTGCGCGAGGAGACCTTGAAAACCATTAACCGGATACTGCAGCCCGGCGAAGATGACGCCGGTATTGAGCAGGTCTATTTCACCAGCCTGATTATGCAATAGGGTCCAGGGATGTCAGTCAACGATCTCTTATCACAAGACGAAATCGATGCGCTGTTACATGGCGTCGACAGTGGCGATGTGGATACCGAGGACGATTTTTCCGCCCACGATGGAGTACCTCGCGGGTTTGACTTTGCCAGTCATGATCGCATCGTTCGCGGTCGGATGCCGACACTGGAGATGATCAACGAGCGTTTTGCCCGCAAGTTTCGTATCAGTCTGTTTAATATGCTGCGCCGTACTGCTGAAATTTCGGTCGGTGGCGTGGAGATGATGAAATTCTCCGAATATGTGCACAGCATGTTTGTTCCCACCAGCCTGAATCTGACCCGGGTACGCCCGCTGCGCGGTACCGCGCTGGTCGTTTTTGATCCCAAGCTGGTTTTTATCATTGTCGATAACTACTACGGCGGGATTGGTCGGCATACCAAGGTCGAGGGACGCGATTTTTCCGCTACCGAACAGCGTGTTATCAGTACGGTACTGGACGATGCCTTTAACGACCTGATCGAGGCCTGGAAGCCGGTGCTGCCGATTAACTTCGAATTTATGAACATGGAAGTCAATCCGCAGTTTGCCAATATCGTCAGTCCGTCGGAAGTCGTGGTGGTTTCCCGTTTTCATATCGAGTTGGATGGCGGTGGTGGCGACTTTCAGGTCACCATGCCGTATTCCATGCTCGAACCGATTCGTGAATTACTCGATGCCGGCGTACAAAGCGATGTTTCCGAGCGGGATGAACGCTGGGCGCACGCGCTGCGCGAGGATATCAAGTCGGCCGAGGTAAATCTGTCTGCCACATTGACCGAGGCCAGGATGAGCCTGGCGGATGTTGTGAAGCTCAAGGCAGGGGATGTCATTCCAATCGAAATGCCCGAGCTTGTTACCGTGCGTGCCGAGGATATACCAGTGTTCCGTGGCAAGTACGGAGTGCATGACAACAATATGGCGATCAAGATCGTTGAACAGATGGAACGGACCAAGGAAAACCCGTTACTGAATACGGCGCTGACGGAATCAAAGTGAGGTGAGTATGAGCGATACAAACGACGAATCAGGAGTCATGGACGAATGGGCAGCGGCAATGGACGAGGCGGCGGAATCCGGTGATGAAGCGGCAGCCAAGCAAACTGAAGAAGTCCAGCATGCCGGTTTTGAGAATATCCAGGAGTCGGGTAGTCGCAGTAACGAGGACATCAACCTGGATGTGATCCTGGATGTACCGGTCACCCTGTCACTGGAGATCGGTCGCTCACAGATTAACATCCGTAATCTGCTGCAACTGAACCAGGGGTCGGTGATTGAACTGGATCGTCTGGCGGGTGAACCATTGGATGTACTGGTCAACGGCACCTTGATTGCCCATGGTGAAGTGGTGGTCGTGAACGAGAAATTCGGTATTCGTCTGACCGATATCATCAGTCCCGCGGAACGGGTCAAAAAACTCAAATGAAGCGCTTTTTCTACAGAATGGGCCTGTTATTGGCAGGCCTGTTGGGTTCCTGCGCGCTGCTGGCGGCCGAAACGGTCAAATCCGGCCCATTGACCAGTGAGCCGATTGGCAGTGGCAGTTATATCCAGATGGCACTGGGCTTGCTGTTCATTGTGGCGCTGATTTTCGGAATGGGCTGGTTCATCCGTCGACTGGGGACCTTCAACAGTGTTGCCAGTGGCAGCCTCAAACTGCTTGGCGGACTGTCACTTGGCCAGCGTGAAAAAATCGTGCTGGTGCAGGTGGGTGAAACCCAGTTGCTGGTAGGTGTAGCTCCCGGACAGGTACGCACCCTGCATGTGCTGGATAAACCGGTTAGCGACGAATCTGCACAGCCTGTGTCGTCGGGATTTGCGGAAAAACTCAATCAACTGTTGAAGCAACAGAAGTCACGTTCATGAAACTGCGTTTTCGACCATTGCTGCTTGTTCTGCTGACGCTGGTGTTGCTGCCGCTCGACAATGCCATGGCGCAGAGCGGTATCGATGCCCTGACCCTGACGACCGGTGAGGATGGCGAGCAGACCTACAGTGTGAGTCTGCAAATTGTTGCCTTGATGACCGTGCTGACGCTGTTGCCGGCGGCACTAATGATGATGACATCTTTTACCCGGATCATCATCGTGCTGGCGATCCTGCGCCAGGCCCTGGGGCTGATGCAGACCCCGACCACCCAGACATTGCTCGGCCTGGCCCTGTTTCTGACCTTTTTTATTATGGCGCCGGTATTCAACAAGATTAACAACGATGCGATCCAGCCCTATATGAACGAATCACTCGGTATGCAGGATGCCGCCGTCAAAGCGGCTGCACCCTTGCGTGAATTCATGATGGGCCAGACCCGCGCGGCGGATATCAACATGTTCGCCAGTATTGCCGGGGATGACGGCTATGAATCCGAGGCGGATGTACCGTTTACCGTGTTGGTGCCGGCTTTTGTAACCAGCGAGTTGAAAACAGCATTCCAGATCGGTTTTTTGCTGTTTATTCCGTTTCTGATTATTGATCTGGTGGTGGCCAGTGTCCTGATGTCCATGGGGATGATGATGCTCTCGCCCATGATCGTTTCCCTGCCGTTCAAGATCATGCTGTTTGTGCTGGTCGATGGCTGGAATCTCATCATGGGAACACTGGCCTCAAGTTTCTATGTATAGCGGAGCGTAATAATGACACCGGACAGCGTTCTCAGTATTTTTCAGCACGCTCTCGAAGTGGTGTTGATTATGATCGTGGTGATCCTGATTCCGGCGCTGCTGGTCGGCTTGCTGGTGAGTATGTTCCAGGCGGCAACGCAAATTAATGAAATGACCCTGAGCTTTATTCCCAAGCTGATTGCCACTGTATTGACATTGATGTTGGCCGGACCCTGGCTGTTGCGGTTGTTGATCGATTACACCCAGCGACTGGTTCATGACATTCCCTACTTGATCGGATGACACATGGTTATTACCGGCAGCGAACTCACCAGTCTGATCGGCGCCTTCCTCTGGCCGCTGTTTCGCATTGGCGCGCTGGTGATGTCTGCACCGGTGTTCGGCGCCCGTTACGTTCCCACCCGGGTGCGGCTGGTTGTGGCGCTGGCGGTGACGGCGCTGGTCGTGCCCCTGCTGCCGCCGCAACCGCCGGTGGAGCTGTTCAGCCCAATGACACTGTTCATTATCGGTCAACAGATACTCATTGGTATGGTCATGGGGGTTACCCTGCAGCTGGTGTTCAGCGCCGTGGTGACTGGCGGGCAGATCGTCGCCATGCAAATGGGGCTGGGTTTTTCCCTGATGGTGGATCCGCAAAACGGCGCCCAGGCCCCGGTACTCAGCCAGTTCTATATGTTGATGGTGTTGATGGTGTTTCTGGCGCTAAATGGCCATCTGGTGATGTTCGAAGTGATGGTCGACAGCTTTCAGACCATGCCCATCGGTCCGCAGGGGATGACGGCGGACAGTTTCTGGCAGGTGGTGAGCTGGGGCAGCCTGATTTTTGCCGGGGGCCTGGGGATGGCGATTCCCGCAGTGGCCTCGCTACTGGTGGTGAACTTTGCCTTTGGCATCATGACCCGTTCGGCACCACAGCTGAATATTTTCGCTATCGGTTTTCCGCTGACCATGTTGATCGGTTTTGCGTTGATTCTGTTAACCCTGCCCAGTGTGATTCCGCACAGCACCGGCATGTTTAACGACACCTATCAGTTGATCCGGCAACTGCTGAACGGAGGCGCCTGAGCATGGCGGAAGATACCGGTCAGGAACGCACGCAGGAGGCGACCCCGCGCCGTAAACAGCAGGCGCGGGAAAAAGGCCAGGTCGCCAGCTCACGGGAACTCAATACCATGCTGGTGATGTTGCTCTCCGGTATGGCGGTATTGGTGCTGGGTCCCGGAGCCATTGATGACATGCTGGAACTGATTGGCCGGCATCTGGATGTCAGTCGCCAGGTGATATTCGATCCCATGGCCATGCCGCGTCAGTTTGAAAGCGCGATGCTCGAAGCGCTGTGGATTCTGACGCCGTTTTTTATCATCGTGGTGATTGCCGCCGTGGCCGGGCCGATATTGATGGGCAGTGTGGTGCTCAGTCCCGAGTCGATCGCCTTCAAATGGGAGAAGATCGATCCCATCAAGGGTCTCAAACGGATCTTCGCCTGGCGCGGGCTGATGGAGCTGGTCAAGGCGCTGGTCAAGTTCATTGTCATCGCCTCTGTGGCGATCGCCTTTTTATATCTCCAGGCGGATACCTATCTGGGCCTGGGCGGCGAGCCGGTGATGCAGGCGATTCCGCATGCCGGATATTTGTTGATCGGGGCGTTTTTGATCATCGGTTCGGCACTGATTCTGATCGCGGCGGTGGATGTGCCGTTCCAGATCTGGGATCACCATCGTCAGTTGAAGATGACCTTCCAGGAGGTCAAGGATGAGAACAAGGACACCGAGGGGAACCCCGATGTGCGCGGTCGTGCGCGGCGCATGCAACGGGAGATGGCGCAACACCGGATGATGGCGGCGGTGCCCGAGGCCGATGTGGTGGTTACCAACCCGAGCCATTTCTCGGTGGCGGTGGTATACTTTACCAAGAATATGGGCGCGCCCGTTGTAGTGGCCAAGGGGGCCGATCTGATTGCCATGCAGATCCGCACCGTGGCGCGCGAGAACAATGTCATTCTGGTTCAGGCACCGCCGCTGGCGCGTGCGCTGTTCCATACCACCGAGCTGGAACAGGAAATTCCCTCGGGGCTTTATCTGGCGGTCGCACAGGTGCTGGCGTATGTCTTCCAGCTGCGGCGTGATCGCAAGAGCTATACCACCCGGGAACACAAGATGAGCGATTTGCCGATTCCCGACGACTTCAAGTTCGATTAATTCAAGACAGGTAATTGTCATGGCCGAGTCCAGCAGTGCGGTAGTCAGTTCATTACGTCAGTTCAGCCGGCAGGGTCTGGGTGCGCCAATCCTGCTGATCCTGATGATGGCCATGATTGTGGTGCCGCTGGCGCCGCTCATGCTCGATGCGCTGTTCAGCTTCAATATTTCGCTGGCGCTGGTGGTCATGCTGGTGACGGTCTATACCCTGCGACCTCTCGACTTTGCCCTGTTTCCCACGGTGTTGCTGGTGAGCACGCTGTTACGTCTGGCGTTGAATGTGGCCTCCACCCGCGTGGTGCTGCTCGAGGGACATACGGGGACCGACGCGGCGGGGCAGGTGATCAAGGCTTTTGGTGAATTCGTGGTTGGCGGCAATTACGCCGTGGGGATCGTGGTCTTCGCGATTCTGGTGATTATCAACTTTGTGGTCATCACCAAGGGCGCCACCCGTATCTCGGAAGTCAGTGCCCGCTTTACCCTGGATGCCATGCCGGGCAAACAGATGGCCATTGATGCGGATCTCAATGCCGGCTTGATCGATCAGGATACGGCCCGGGCCCGGCGCCAGGAGATCAGCGACGAAGCCGAGTTCTACGGGTCCATGGACGGTGCCAGCAAGTTCGTGCGCGGTGATGCGGTGGCCGGGATCCTGATACTGATCATCAGTATTGTCGGCGGCCTGATCATCGGCACCGCCCAGCATGGTCTGTCCTTTTCCGAAGCGGCGCGCTATTACACCCTGTTGACCATCGGTGATGGCCTGGTCGCGCAGATTCCGGCGCTGTTATTGTCCTCTGCCGCCGGCATCATCATCACCCGGGTATCAGCTTCCCAGAATATGGGCCAGCAGGTGATCCACCAGTTGTTCGACAACCCCCGTTCGCTGGCGGTGACCGCAGCGATTCTCGGCCTGATGGGCGTGATTCCCGGGATGCCGAACGTCGCCTTTTTGACGCTGGCGCTGATCAGTGGCGGCCTGGCCTGGTGGATGCAGCGTCGTCATCGGGAACAGGCCGAAGAAGCCGAATCGACCGCCCCCGCTCCCAGCGCCGCCCAGCCCGAGGTCAAGGAATTGACCTGGGAGGATGTCACCCCCGTCGATCCCATCGGCCTGGAAGTGGGCTATCGCCTGATCCCGCTGGTGGACAAGGAGCAGGGCGGCCAACTGATGCAGCGGATCAAGGGGGTGCGCAAGAAGCTCACCCAGGATCTCGGCTTTTTGATTCCGCCGGTGCATATCCGCGACAACCTGGAGCTGACCCCCACGACCTACCGCATTACCCTGATGGGCGTCACCGTGGGCGAGGCGGATGTTTATCCGGAGAAGGAGATGGCCATCAATCCCGGCCAGGTGTTTGGCACCATCGAGGGTATCGAGACCATCGATCCCGCCTTTGGCCTGGAGGCGCTGTGGATCGATCCCGCCCAGCGGGACCAGGCCCAGACCATGGGTTACACAGTGGTCGATGCCAACACGGTGATCGCCACCCACCTGAGTCAGCTGCTGCAGACGCACGCCGGTCAGCTGCTGGGGCACGAAGAAGTCCAGCACCTGCTCGACAAGCTGGCGGCCAGCACCCCGAAACTGGTCGAGAACCTGGTACCCGATACGCTCTCGCTCGGGGTGGTGGTCAAGGTGCTGCAGAACCTGCTCAACGAGGGCATCCCCCTGCGGGATATTCGCACGATCGCCGAAACTCTGGCGGAACATGGTGGCCGTACCCAGGATCCCGACGTCCTGACGGCGGCCGTGCGCGAAGCGCTGGGACGCATGATTGTCCAGCAAATCAATGGGATGCAGGCGGAGCTGCCGGTGATCACCCTGGATCCCAAACTGGAACAGATATTGCAACAGTCGATTCAGAGTGCCGAAGGTTCGACGGCCGGCGTGGAGCCGGGTCTTGCCGAGCGGTTGCATCAGGCGCTGAGCGAAACCGCCCAGAAGCAGGAGATCGCCGGCGAACCGGCCGTGCTGCTGGTCTCGGCGACCATCCGGACCATGCTGGCCCGGTTTGTCCGCCACAGCATTCCGGCGCTGCAGGTGCTCTCGTATAACGAAATACCGAGCGACAAACAGATTCGTATCGTTGCCACGGTCGGCCAGTAAGCCGGGCGCGCAACGCAAACCAGCCAGACAGGGGCTTTTGTTATGAAAATCAAGCGCTTCCAGGGTACTGACATGCGCACGGCCATCCGCCAGGTGCGGGATACGCTCGGCGCCGATGCGGTGATTCTCTCCAACCATAAAATCCCCGGCGGCGTGGAGATCGTCGCGGCCATCGATTATGACGAATCATTGCTCGATGGCCCGGCCACCGGCACCGGCGCCTGGCAGGCAGAGGCCACCAGCGCCGCGGCCGAGGCGGACGCGCCACCACCGCGCCAGTCCCGCCAGGCGGCGATGGATGACATCCGCTTCAGTCGCAATATTCCCGACAGTGATTATACCCCGGCCACACCGAACGCCGGAGTCCCGGCCGGCCGTGCACAACAGCCCGATCATCTCTGGTCGCAACAGCCGATGATCATGGAAATGCAAAACGAGCTGCGCTCCTTGCGCGGTATGCTGGTCAACCAGCTCTCCGGTCTGGCCTGGGGACAGGAAACCCGCTATCACCCGCTGCGCGCCCGTCTGCTGCAACGCTTGCTGGCGCTGGGGCTGAGTCCGAACCTGGCGCGCCAGGTGGTGGCCCAGAGTGACGAGCAGCAGGATTTTGATTTCAACTGGCGCAAGGCGCTGGGCGTGGTGGCCCATCAGCTGCCCACAACCGATAATGACATCGTGGATCGCGGCGGGGTAGTGGCCCTGGTCGGCCCGACCGGCGTCGGCAAGACCACCTCCATCGCCAAGCTGGCGGCCCGCTATACGCTACGTCACGGACCGCAAAAAGTGGCGCTGATCACCACCGACAACTACCGTGTGGCGGCGCATGAACAGCTGCGCAGCTACGCGCGTATTATGGGGGTGCCGATGCGCGTGGCCGCCGACAGCCAGGCGCTGGATGAGGCGCTGGCCGAATATCGCGACAAGGGGCTGGTGCTGATCGATACCGCCGGCATGGGCCAGCGCGACATGGCCCTGTATGAGCATCTGGCCGCACTCAACACCGGCGGGCGGGCGGTCCAGACCTACCTGACGCTGGCCACCAACAGCCAGCGCGGGGTCATGAACGATGTGGTCAATGCCTTCGGCCAGGTGCCGCTCAGTGGTCTGATCCTGACCAAGCTGGACGAGACCACCAGTCTGGGTGGGGCGCTGTCGGTGGCTATAGAGCAGAAGCTGCCGCCGGTGTACCTCAGCGACGGGCAGCGGGTGCCCGAGGATTTCCATCCCGCCCGACCACACACCCTGGTCAGCCGCAGCGTGGTGATCATGCAGCAGGTTGCGGCCGGTGTGAAAGACGATGACATCTCCCTGGTTCTGGGCGGCATGGTCGCCGGGGCCAACGGTTGAGTCGCCCATGAATCATCAGGCAGCAGGATTACAGCGCATGACTCAACCCAATCCGGTCCGCGTTATCACTGTCACCAGTGGCAAGGGTGGCGTGGGTAAAACCAACGTGTCTCTCAACCTGGCCATGGCCCTGTCGGCGCTGGAAAAGGACGTCACCATTCTCGACGCCGATCTCGGCCTGGGCAATATCGATGTGCTGCTGGGTCTGCATCCGCGTTACAACCTGTCGCACGTCCTGCGCGGCGAGCGTGAGCTGGACGAGATCCTGGTGCAGGGCCCCGGACGCCTGAGCGTGATTCCCGCCTCCTCGGGCGTGCAGGAGATGGCCGAGCTGGCGGCCAACCAGCACGCAGGATTAATCCGGGCTTTTAGTGAGTTGAACCACAATATTGATGTATTATTAGTCGACACTGCCGCCGGTATTACGGACAGCGTGGTCAGTTTTTCCCGGGCGGCGCAGGAAGTGATGGTGGTAGTGTGCGACGAACCGGCCTCGATCACCGACGCGTATGCGCTGATCAAGCTGCTGAATCGGGAATACGGGCTGTTCCGATTCCGTATACTCTGTAATATGGTGCGCAGCGCCCAGCACGGGCGGGAAGTGTACGATAAGATTTCCAGGGTGACGGATCGATTTTTGGATGTCGCGCTGGATTATGTCGGTTATGTCCCGGATGATGAATCCGTGGTCAAGGCCATCCGCAAGCAGCGCTCGGTGATCGAGGCCTATCCGCGCAGCAAGGCGAGTCAGGCTTATGGCACTCTGGCGGAAAAAGTCGACAAGTGGCCGTTGCCCGAGACGGCGGGGGGCCATCTGGAGTTTTTTGTGGAGCGACTGATAATGGGACATGAGCAAGAGGCGGAGGCGCTGACGTGAGTGGCGTGGCCATCTATGCCGCCAACCAGCCGCGGCTGCACGACGATCTGGTCGAGCAGCATGCGCCGCTGGTCAAGCGTATTGCCTGTCACCTGATTAACAAGCTGCCGGCCAGCGTCCAGCTCGAGGATCTGATCCAGGCCGGCATGATCGGCCTGCTCGAGGCCTCGCGCAATTACGACGAAACCCAGGGTGCCAGCTTCGAAACCTATGCCGGCATTCGTATTCGCGGTTCCATGCTGGATGAAATCCGCAAGAACGACTGGGCCCCGCGCTCGGTGCACCGCAAGGCCCGCATGGTGGCCGAGGCGGTGCGTGAGATCGAAAACGACCGGGGGCGCGATGCCCGCGACGTGGAAATCGCCGAATCCCTGGATATGTCATTGGAGGATTATTACAAGATCCTGCAGGACAACAGCTATCACAAGGTCCTCAGTTTTGAGGACATGGGCACGGGCGAGGACTCGATGCTCGACAACATGTCGGACAACGCCCCGGGCATTATCGACGGCCTGCAGAACGAGGACATGCAGCGGGTGGTGGCCGAGGCGATCGCCAGCCTGCCCGAGCGCGAGCGGCTGGTGATGGCGCTCTATTACGATGAGGAACTCAACCTGCGCGAGATCGGTGCCGTGATGGGCGTCAGCGAATCCCGCGTCAGCCAGATCCACAGTCAGGCGGTCATTCGCCTCCAGGCACGCATGGAAAACCGCTTCAAGGAAGCCTGATACTCACGCTTCGAGTCGGTCTTTGTCAGCCGCCCCGGGGCGGCTTGTTTCTTGCTCATCAATGAAGTGTCTATCCAGTTAAACCACCGAAGACACCGACGCCACCGAAATCACCGAATCTTTTAGTGAGATACTCCCAGGGTATGCTATTGCGACCTGAAATGAGCTTTCAGTGTGTTCGGTGAATTCGGTGAATTCGGTGAATTCGGTGTGCTCGGTGTTAGCCGGGACAAGCTGCTGATTATTCCACCACCCGATTTCGATTGCCCCCTTAAGTTTTGGCCGAAACCGGCCGATAACTTCGATGAATTTGCCGCTCCATATTCCTGTTTGCCGGTAAGCGTCCGGCCCGGGGGATGGCAGCATGGTGTTGCATTAATGCTGGAGGGATAGCGTGGACAAAAATATGAAGATCCTCGTTGTGGATGATTTTTCCACCATGCGACGAATCATCAAGAACCTGTTACGGGATCTGGGTTTTACCAATACCGAGGAAGCCGATGATGGCACCACGGCACTGCCGATGCTGCAATCGAATCATTACGATCTGTTGATTACCGACTGGAATATGCCCGGTATGCAAGGTATTGATCTGCTCAGGAAGGTTCGCGAAGACGAGAGCCTGGCGCAAATCCCGGTATTGATGGTGACCGCCGAACAGAAACGTGAACAGATTGTCGAGGCTGCCCAGGCCGGGGTTAATGGTTATATCGTGAAACCGTTTACCGCCCAGACACTCAAAGAAAAACTCGACAAGATCTTCGAGCGCATCGAAGGCTGAATAGTATTCAAGGCGGTCCAATGTCGGATAATAATCTCATCAATGACGATAATATTGCCCGGGTCCGCGATCTGCTGGCCTGTATGGAAAACAAGGACGAAGAGGGGGCCCGCGAGGTGGTCGATGACCTGACCTCGATTCGCGAATCCGCGCTGTATCAGGAAATGGGCAAGCTCACCCGCGAGTTGCACGATGCCATCAGCGCTTTCGGCATGGACGATCGCATCGCCGATATCGCCGAGCACGATATTCCCGACGCGCGCGAGCGACTCAACTATGTGATCCAGAAAACTGATGAAGCCGCCAATCGTACCCTGGAGGCGGTGGAAGAATCCTTTCCCCTGTGTGAAGAAATCGAAAATCGGGCCGCTGAGTTACATGAACAGTGGCAGCGATTTACCAATCGTGAACTGAGTGCCGACGAATTTCGTACCCTGAGCAAACAGCTGGGTGATTACCTGGGCAGCCAGGGAGAGAAAACCGGCATACTGAAAAGTAACCTGAACAATGTGCTGATGGCACAGGACTTTCAGGATCTGACCGGGCAGATCATCAAGAAAGTGATCAAGTTGGTGGAAGAGGTCGAAGACAATCTAGTTGAACTGATCAAGCTGGCCGGGTTGCCGGAACACGAAGAGCAAACGCAAAAACAGGCTAGCGAAAAACTGGCCGGGCCGGTGGTACCGGGGGTCGACGATACCGGCGACAGTGTCTCCGGTCAGGACGAAGTCGACGACCTGCTCTCCAGTCTCGGATTTTAATCAAGCGACAGGCTGAACAAAGAATGGATGATGAACTGTTACAAGATTTTCTGGTTGAGGCGGGCGAGATCCTGGAGCAACTCAACAGCCAGCTGATCAGCCTGGAACAGGCCCCCGATGACAAGGACCTGCTCAATGCCGTATTTCGCGGTTTTCATACTATCAAGGGCGGCGCCGGTTTTTTGAATATCGAGCCCATGGTGGCGCTGTGTCACCGCACCGAGGACATCTTCAACCTGCTGCGTAACGGCGAGCGTCACGTGACCCAGGATCTGATGGACACCGTGTTGCCGGTACTGGATGTGCTCAACGATCAATTCGCAAGGCTGCAATCCGGCGACGAGCTGGATGCCGCCGATCCGGCCCTGTTGCGGGCCCTGGAACATTACACTACCCCGGGCGACGCTCCGGCCCCGGCGGCCGCGCCGAGCGCCGAACCGAAGCCCGAAGCGGTGGCAGCCGCCGGTGATGAGGATATCACCGACGAGGAATTCGAGGCGCTGCTCGATGCCCTGGACAAGCCCGAGGGTGGCTCGAGCGACAAGCCGGCGGCGACCGACAAATCCGACGGCGACGAGATCAACGACGACGAATTCGAAGCGCTGCTGGATGACTTGCATGGCAAGGGGCAGTTCAAAGGGGCGCCGCCGGCCGACAGTGCCGCGGACAAACCGGCCGCAGCGACGGGCGGCAGCGAACCGGAAGAGCCGATCAGCCAGGATGAATTCGAAGCGCTGCTGGATGATTTGCATGGCAAGGGGCAGTTCAAAGGGGCGCCGGCGGATGCCGGGCAGAGCGCTGCTGCGCCCCCCGCCGCCAGTGGCGCTGGCGGGGCCGGCGGCGGGAACACCTCTGCCGCGACCGCGGCGGCGCCGGAACCCGAAGAACCGCAGTCGGCCGCCGCCATGGTGGCCAAGGCCGCGGCCGGCAACAAGGAGCGTCCGGCCGGGGAGACTTCCGTGCGGGTGGATACCGCCCGGCTGGACGAGATCATGAACATGGTCGGCGAGCTGGTACTGGTGCGTAACCGCATCTCCCGGCTTGGCGAAAGCGCCGGCGATGAAGAGTTGTCCAAGGCCGTGGCCAATCTGGATCTGGTGACTTCCGATCTGCAACTGTCGGTCATGAAAACCCGTATGCAGCCGATCAAAAAAGTCTTTGGACGTTTTCCGCGCGTGGTGCGGGATATGGCGCGTAGCCTGGAAAAGGAAATCAATCTGGAAATGATCGGTGAAGAAACCGATCTGGATAAAAACCTGGTTGAGGCACTGGCCGATCCGCTGGTGCACCTGGTGCGTAACTCGGTGGATCACGGTATTGAGATGCCGGATGTGCGTGAAGCGGCGGGTAAGCCCCGGGAAGGGACTGTCGCCCTGACGGCTTCCCAGGAAGGGGATCATATCCTGCTGGTGATTGAGGACGACGGCGGCGGCATGGACCCCGACAAGTTGCGGCAAAAAGCCGTGGAAAAAGGCGTCATGGATGCCGATGCCGCCGCGCGCCTGGACGATAATGAATGTTTCAATCTGATTTTCGCGCCGGGCTTTTCCACCAAGGATCAGATTTCCGACATTTCCGGTCGCGGCGTCGGCATGGACGTGGTCAAGACCAAGATCACCCAGCTTAATGGCAGTATCGAGATCGATTCGGCACCCGGCAAGGGGACGCGTCTGAGTATCAAGGTGCCACTGACCCTGGCAATCATGTCGACCCTGATGGTCCGACTCAAGGATCAGCTGTTTGCCCTGCCGCTGGTCAATGTCAGTGAAATCTTCCATCTGGATCTGACCAAGACCAACATCATGGATGGTCAGCAGGTGATCATCGTACGCGAAAAGACCCTGCCCCTGTTTTATCTCAAACGCTGGCTGGTCAAGGGCGAAGCTGATACGCCGCTGCCCAGTGAAGGTCATGTGGTGATCGTTCACATGGGTAACCAGAAGATCGGCTTTGTGGTGGACGAACTGATCGGTCAGGAAGAAGTGGTGATCAAACCCCTCGGCGCCCTGTTGCAGGGGATTCCCGGCCTGGCCGGGGCGACCATCACCGGCGATGGCGGTATTGCCATCATTCTCGATGTGCCGGGCCTGATGAAAATGTATACCTGAAGCAACAGATTATTCCATCTCAGGCAGGACCCGTCGCCCGTGTCTTGCCAAACGGAAGCATGACAAACAACGCAGTATGACGGAGGAACGTTAATGGCAACACGGGTGCTGGTGGTGGATGACTCGGGGTTCTTTCGTCGTCGGGTTGCTGAAATTCTCAATGCCGATCCCGGCCTGGAAGTCGTGGGGCAGGCGGAAAACGGTGAAGAAGCCGTCCGTCTGACTGCCGAACTCAAACCCGATGTCATTACCATGGATATCGAAATGCCGGTGATGGACGGCATCACGGCCACACGCCAGATCATGCAGCATACGCCGACGCCGGTGATCATGTTCTCCTCCCTGACCACTGACGGCGCCAAGGCCACGCTGGATGCCCTGGAGGCAGGCGCGCTCGACTTTCTGCCCAAGCGCTTCGAGGACATTGCCCGCGATCGGGACGAAGCCAAGAACCTGTTATGCCAGCGGGTCCGGTCGCTGGGGCGCAAGCGCATGGCCACGCCGCCAACCACCACGCCGGCCAGCAAACCGATCAGCACCAGCAGTGCCGCACCGGCGCCGGCGCCCGCGCCACGGATCAGCAAGAGCGGCACACTGAAATTACTGGCGATCGGCACCTCGACCGGCGGACCGGTGGCGCTGCAACAGGTACTGACCAATCTGCCCGCGAATTTCCCTCTGCCGGTTGTGCTGGTGCAGCATATGCCGGCCACCTTTACTCCCGCGTTCGCCAGGCGGCTCGATCAGCTGTGCAAGATCAACGTCAAAGAAGCCGAGGATGGCGATGTCCTGAAACCGGGCTGGGCCTATCTGGCTCCTGGCGGCAAACAGATGTTGCTGCAGAGTCGCGGCAGTCAGCCGAGTCTGAAAATTATCGATGCCGATGAGTCGCAGACCTACAAACCGAGCGTCGATATCACGTTCGATTCCATCAGCAGCGTCTATCCGGGGGAAACCCTGGCGGTGGTGCTGACCGGGATGGGGGCGGACGGTCGCGACGGGGCACGGACCCTGAAACAGAAAGGCTCCACCATCTGGGCCCAGGATGAGGCCAGCAGCGTGGTCTATGGCATGCCGGCCGCCGTGGCCGAGGCCGGTCTCACTGAACAGATACTCAACCTGACCGACATCGGTCCGAGTATCGTCAAGCGGGTGATGTAGCACATGGATCTGCTGAGCCTGTTCGGCCTGATACTCGGGCTTGCCGCGATCCTGGTTGGCCAGCATCTGGAAGGCGGGCATATCAGTTCGTTGCTCAACGGACCGGCGTTGCTGATCGTCATTGGTGGGACGATCGGGGCGGTCATGCTGCAATCCCGTCTCGGGGTGTTTTTACGCGCCATGCGCATGCTGTTCTGGACCTTTTATTCCCCCCGGTACGATTTTGAAGAGGGCATTCAGCGCATCATTCGCTGGAGTAACATCGCGCGCAAGGAAGGCTTGCTGGGTCTGGAAGATGTCGAGGAAAAAGAACCCGATCCGTTTGCCCGCAAGGGGCTGCAGCTGTTGATCGATGGCAGCGAGCCGGACAGCATTCGCAATATTCTGGACGTGGATATCTCGGTCAAGGAACAGTTCGATATCCAGGCAGCCAGGGTCTTTGAAAGCATGGGCGGTTACAGCCCGACCATCGGTATCCTGGGCGCGGTCATGGGACTGATCCAGGTGATGGGCAATCTGTCCGATCCCGGCATGCTGGGGAGCGGTATTGCCGTGGCCTTTGTTGCCACTATTTATGGCGTGGGTGCCGCCAACCTGATCTTTTTGCCCATTGCCAACAAGCTCAAATCGCTGGTGCAGCTGCAATCTCAGTACCGGGACATGTTCGTCGAGGGCATGATCTCCATCGCCGAAGGCGAGAACCCGCGCAACATTGAAACCAAGCTGCTGGGTTATCTGCGACAGGGGCCGTAAGCATGCGTCGCCGTCAACGTCGACAGGCACCGGAAGAGGAGAACGTCGACCGCTGGATGGTCTCCTACGCGGATTTCATCACGTTACTGTTTGCGTTTTTCGTGGTCATGTATTCCATGTCCTCGATCAACGAGGGCAAATACCGGGTATTGTCCGACACCATGATCGATGCCTTCAAAACGCCGCCCAGGTCGCGCGATCCGATTCAGATCGGCGAAGAGGCCAAAGCGTTTGTCCCGGTCGAACCGTTGATCGAACAGCCGCGCACGGACATCGTTCAGTTACAGGCGCCACAGACGACCGTGGATCGATCCCGGCAAATGGCTCAGATCGCCGAACAGGTCCGCGAATCGATGCAGCCGCTGATCGATAAGGGCATTATTAACATCAACCAGGACAAGCTGTGGGTGGAAGTGGAAATGGATACCCGGGTGCTGTTCCCCAGCGGCGCGGCGCAGCTCACCCAGCAGGCTTACCCGGTGCTGGAGGAACTGGCCGAGGTATTGCGGGATGTGCCCAATCATATCGATGTGGAAGGACATACCGATAACCAGCCCATCAATACCCTGGCCTACCCGTCCAACTGGGAACTGTCTGCGGCGCGCGCGGCCAGCGTGGTCCATCTGTTCACCACCAGCGGGGTGGAGCCGCAGCGCCTGTCCGCCATCGGCTATGGCGAACACCGGCCGATTGCCGATAATGCCACGGCCGAAGGCCGCCAGCGCAATCGCCGGGTCACGGTGGTGATTCTGGCCGACAAAAATGCCCGCCGGATGCTGGAAATCGAGCGCCAGATAGACAAGGATGGGAACTCAACGTAAGTGTTCCGAATACCAGTCCATTGACTGAGTAGCCTGGATCAAGGCGCAACGCGACGGATCCAGGTTTTGCCGGTTTTCGGGTGAATCTGGAAGCGAGACTGGCCGGATTCTTGCATTTAACGGCCTCATGAGGAGGAGCATTTGAAAATCTGGGCGGTGGCCAATCAGAAAGGCGGGGTGGGCAAAACCACCACGGCCGTGACCCTGGCCGGGCATCTGGTCAACCAGGGCGAGCGTGTGCTGCTGGTGGACATGGATCCGCACGGCTCACTGACCGCCTATTTTGGTAACGACCCCGATACCCTGGAGGAGAGCCTCTATTTGCTGTTTCAGGGCGAGGGCGCCGAATCACATGTGGATCCGCGCCAGTTGTTACTGGATACCCGCTTCGAGGGCCTGAGACTGCTGCCGGCCTCCACCGCGCTGGCCACGCTGGATCGCCAGCTTGGCAGCCAGGAGGGCAAGGGCCTGGTCATGGCCCGCAGCCTGGCGCGACTGGAAGGGGAGTTCGATACCGTATTGATCGACTGCCCGCCCACGCTGGGTATCCTGATGGTCAATGCCATGGCGGCCTGCGAGCATCTGTTACTCCCGGTCCAGACCGAGTTTCTTGCGCTCAAGGGACTGGAGCGGATGATGCGCACGCTGCAGATGATCCTGCGCGCGCGCCGCGGCGGGTTGAGCTATACCATCATTCCGACCATGTACGATCGACGGACCCGTGCCGCCGGGGAGAGCCTGCAGGTACTGCGGGAAAAATACGGCAACGAGGTGTGGAACTCGGTGATTCCGGTCGATACCCAGTTCCGGGAGGCCAGCAAACAGGGCATTCCCCTGTCGCTCATGCGTCCTGCCGCGCGTGGCGCACAGGCCTACGCCGCCTTGCTGCATTCGCTGTTGAACCCCGGGGCCGACCAGCCCCATTTGAAACTGGTGACCGGTTATGAGCAATAAGCCCGCCAAGCAGACCCTGGTGGAGGAAAAAGTGGCGCTGGATATGTTCCTGCAGTCCCTGCTGCGCGAACCTGAATCGACGCCCGAGCCGGAACCGGCCCCCGCGCCCACGGTGACCAAAGCGCCGCCCGAGGCGCCGCCGCAGGTCAAGCTTGACGTGCCGCCGACCCCGGTGGTGGAGCCGACCCCGGAGGTCGAGGCGCCCGCCACTTCGGTGGAGCCCCGGCCTGATACGCCGCCACCGGCCGCCGGCGAAGATTTGCCGCCCTGGGCCGATCTGTTCCAGGCCATGCTGTTCCGGGTCGCCGGCCTCACCCTGGCGGTGCCGCTGGAAGAGCTGGGTGGCGTGCTTGAGTTCGATCCCGACCAGCTGACTGAAATGCCCGGGCATGCCGATTTTTATCTGGGCCTGGTCACCCATCTGGGCAAGAGCGTGCCGGTCGTGGATACCGCCCGGCTGGTCTTCCCCCCCGAAAAGCTGCAACAGCTGGCCGGGGATGATCCGCTCAAACGGGTACGCCGCGTGGTCCTCATCGACGAGGGGCGCTGGGGCCTGGCCTGTGACGAGGTCGACGAGGTGATTACCCTGCGCAAGGACGAGGTCCGCTGGCGCAGCGATCGCACCCGCCGGCGCTGGCTGCTGGGGACGGTGGTCCAGCACATGTGTGCCCTGGTGGATACCGGCGCGTTTGCCACAAAATTGGCCGAAGGCCGCGATTAAACCCTCAAATCAGCGGCTTACCGGCCGATAACAGCAATACAACCATCGCCACGCCCGTTGCCGTCGTCCGCCGAGACGGCAATGGCATGGATAATGCAACCTATTATTTCGCACGGCCGGGGTGTCGGCGTTTTGACGCCACCGGCACCGGTAAGGAGAGAGACAACCAATGAATGACGTGGTAGAAGCCGCCAACGATCCGAGCATCCAGTGGGTGACCTTCAAGCTGGAAGGCGAGAAGTATGGCATCAAGGTGATGCAGGTGCAGGAAGTGCTGCGCATGAACGAGATCGCCCCGGTTCCCGGTGCCCCGGATTATGTCCTGGGCATCATCAACCTGCGCGGTAACGTCGTCACCGTGATCGACACCCGCAAACGCTTCGGTCTGCCGATCCGGGAGCCCGATGATTCGACCCGCATCGTTATTGTTGAAGCGGAAAACCAGATCGTCGGCATCCTGGTCGACAGCGTGGCCGAAGTGGCCAACCTGCGGACCTCGGAGATCGAAACCGCGCCCAATGTCGGCAATGACGAAAGCGCCAAATACATTCAGGGTGTCTCCAGCCAGGAAGGCGAGCTGTTGATTCTGGTCGACGTTAACAAGCTGTTGACGGACGAGGAATGGGAGGAGGTTGCAGCCTTGTAACCAGTACGGGCATGACGGAGATACGCAATATCATCCCGTTGAACCCCGGTTGGCCGGTGCATAAACCCGAGCCGACCAGCCCTTCCGGGGAGCGCAAACAACGTCCCCGGCGCCAGCCCAAACGTTCGCCACAACAGACGCCGGATAACCCGCGTGATCCCGACAACGGATCACAGATTGACGAATATGCCTGAGGTGGCGAATGGAACCGATGAACCTGTTAAGCGAACTCGACCTGAATACCATCCTGCTGCTGAGCAGTGTCGTGTTTCTGTTTCTGGCGGGAGTGGCTATCCATTTTCTGCGTCGTCAGAACAAACAACAGCAACAAACTCTGGCCGCGGTCAAAAATGATCTGCGCGCCCTGACCACCGCCGCGGTCAGTGTCGGCGAACGTCTGCTGGAGGTCGAACGCCGCCAGCGCCGTCTGGCCGAACGCCAGGAACAGGTCGATATCTATGACTCCGCCAACCAGCCCTACGAACATGCCATCCGTATGGTGGAAAAAGGCGCCAGCGTCGAACAACTGGTCGACGTCTGTGGCCTCAGCACCAACGAGGCGGAACTGCTGCACATGATGCATCGTTTCGACAAGGCGGGTTAAGCCTCTGTTTTTTGATCTTTTATTCTCCCAACTGTTGTATTTTGCGCCCGGTTAACCCGGGCGTTTTCTTTTGCATGCCCGCCTTTTTCATTGCAATTCGCCAGGCAAAAATTTCTATGATTTATGAAATAAAGTAAGTTATGCCGGTAATACCCGATCGATATCGAGAATGTTAGGCCGTATTTTCCTCATTTGGGTCTACGGCTAGCAATAGACTTTTAAAAATAACAAGAAATGTGCTTATATTATCGTATGAGTTCTCATCATCAGATTATCAGACTGGTCGAACAGGGCCACATTCCGACAGAGAAACTGGAACAGGCGCTGTCAGTCAGCGGTGTTTATCCTGACTCGCGTGCCTGGCGCACATTCATCAATCATCTCTTTTTATGGCTGGGCGGGCTGGCGCTGGCGTTCGCGGTATTGTTCTTTGTCGCCTATAACTGGTCGGAACTGGGGCGCCTGTTTCGTTTTGCCCTGGTGGAAGTCCTGGTGATAGCGGCGATTGTCGGTTACTGGAAACTGGGCACGGAGCATATGGCGGGCAAGGTGGCATTACTGGGCGCAACGATCTGCCTGGGTGTGTTGCTGGCTTTATACGGACAGACCTACCAGACCGGCGCCGATCCCTGGCAGCTGTTCTTCAACTGGTCATTGCTGATTCTTCCCTGGGTGCTGGTGGGTCGTTTCGCACCGTTGTGGCTGGTGTGGCTGGTGTTGCTCAATCTGAGCACGCTGCTGTATTTTCAAACCTTTCCCGGTGCCTTCGGTATGCTGTTGCCGTACTGGGATACCGGTATGTACTGGATGTTGTTCCTGCTGAATACCCTGGCGCTGGTGTTGTGGGAGTGGGCCGCCACCCGCTGGTCGTTTATGGACCGGCGCTGGGCGATTCGGCTGGTGGCGCTGGGCAGCGGTTATACCATTACCTGGCTGGCACTGATCAGTATCGTGGAGAACGCACTGACTGAACCTGCCGGATTGCTGGCGGAGATCATCTGGCTAATCTGGCTGGCAGGCATGGGTGGGATCTACCGCTATCGGATTCGCGATCTGTTCATGCTGACCGGTGGTTGTTTGTCGGCGATTGTGGTGGTGACCACCTTTTTGGCGCGGCACATGCTCGAAGGCGATCCCGTCGGCGCGTTTTTGTTACTGGCACTGGTGGTGATGGGCGCCGGTAGTGGTTCGCTAATCTGGCTCAAGCGCCTGTATAGGGAGTGGCAGGCATGAGCTCACGCGAACCACTCTGGGCGAAGCTGGTCGAGGCAGGGATTGTCGAGGGAACCCTGCCTGAAGAACTGGAGCTGGATTCGCCCTGGTACATGCGCCTGTTGACCGGCTTCTCCGGTTGGTTGGCAGCGTTGTTCCTGCTCGGTTTTGTCGGCTCGGCGTTCGTCTGGGCCGTGGAAAACGCCATGCTCTCACTGGTCGTAGGCGCGCTCATGGTTCTGGGGGCCTATACGATCCTGCGCCATGCGCAAAACGAATTTGTCGAGCATCTGGCCCTGGCGTTGAGTCTGGCGGGGCAGGCGCTGATATTCTGGGGGATCTTTCGACTTAATACGCCGGGGTGGTCAGCATCCTCCTGGTTATGGATTGCGTTGCTGGAGATGATCTTGACCTGGTGGATGCCCAGCTTCGTGCACCGGGTCTTTTCCGCGTTTGTTGCGGCTACGGCGTTATCCATCGCCTTTGCCACGATGCATGTGCCCTACGTGATGGACAGTATATTGCTGCTGGGTATGGCCTGGATATGGCTGCACCTGTTTCGTTATCCGCAGCAGCTTGTCCGTTTACGCGGGGCCGGTTACGGGCTGACACTGGCACTGATACCCCTGAAAGGTTCGGTGTTGTTTCAGGCCCGCGGTACGGGCTGGCGATTAGAGCCTTATGAAATCGAGTCATGGCTGCAGCCGTGGATGGCCGAACTGTTAACCGTGGCGGTAGTGATCTATGTGGTGTGGCGTCTGTTGCAACGCTATCAACACGACACTCGCGAACGTTTCAGTTGGCTGGTTCTGGGGGCAATGTTGTTGATCGCGCTGCTCTCGCTGGAAGCGCCGGGGCTGGCAACGGCACTGGTGATTCTGCTGCTGGGCTTTGCCGTGGGTAACCGCGTATTGCTGGGGCTGGGCATCGCCGCGCTGCTGTTCTTTGTTTCCTCTTATTATTATTTGCTGGATACGACCTTGCTGGTCAAGGCCGGCCACTTGCTGATGATCGGTGTGACCTTGCTGGTGCTGCGCTGGCTGGCCATGCGTTATCTGTTTACGGGGGAGGTGGCCGGTGTCCCTCAACGTTAAAGTGGCTCTGCTGACCCTGATTGTGGCACTGCTGCTGGTGAACGGGTCGATCTATAACAAGGAGCAACATCTGGCCCACGGGCAGGTGGTGTATCTGGAACTGGCGCCGGTCGATCCGCGCTCATTGATGCAGGGCGATTACATGGCGTTGCGTTTTCAACTGGCGCGGTCTCTCTACGCGGATTTGCCGAAGGTAAAATCCGACCACTGGCGGCAACCGGTCGAGGTCGGTGACGGCTATGTCGTTGTGTCGCTGGATGAGCGTAATATCGCGACATATCGCGGGCTCTACCAGGATCAGAAGCTGGCGGAAAATGAGCTGCTGTTATATTACCGGGTCCGCCAGGGCCGGGTGAAATTTTCCACCAATGCCTTTTATTTCCAGGAAGGGCATGCCGGAGTTTATGAACCGGCTCGCTATGGCCGCTTTCGGGTCGATGAACAGGGTGAATTATTACTGGTCGGGTTGCACGATGAACAACTTGCGCCACTGACGCCTGGTGAACCGGCTCGCTGAAGAAGATCCCGTTCGCTTGCCAGACGAAGCGATGAGGATTTCTGGTCTACCGTGATGCAGATTTTCTCTGTTTGGCCGCTTACAGTTTTTTCACCACGACTTTAATGCCCGGGTCATCGTCACTGGATCTGACGCTGAAGCCGAGATGATCGATCAGTTTCAGCATATCGTGATTATTGGCCAGTACTTCGCCTTCCATCTGTTGCAGACCACGTTGTCGGGCCGTGTCGAACAGCGCCGTCATTAAATGCGTACCGATACCCTTGCCTTGCCAGGCATCGGCCACCACCAGGGCAAATTCGCAGCTCTTGCCATCGGGATTGGTAACATACCGGGCCACACCCAGCTCGGTTTCACCCTTGGCCTCGTCCAGCACGGCAATCAGGGCCATCTCGCGATGATAATCCAGCTGAGTAAAACGCACCAGCATTTCCGGCGTCAGTTCGTTCAGACTGCGCATAAAGCGAAAATACTTTGACTGACTGGACAGGTTTTTGACAAAACTCTGTTCGATTGTCGCATCTTCGGGCCGTATCGGGCGAATGGTGATGTAGGTTCCGTCCGCCAGTTGCATGCGAGAGATTAATTGTTTGGGATAGGGATGGATGGCCATGTGACCATAGCGATCGAGGGTCGGGGCCGGGCGTTCCACCTCGATGCGAGTGTCCAGAGCGATCACGCCCTGTTCATCGGCGATTAACGGGTTAATGTCGATGGATTTGATATGCGGTAGCTCGCAGACCATTTCGGAAACCCGGCGCAGTAACTGCACCAGGCTTTCCATGTCGACCCGGGGCATATTGCGCCAGGCGCCGAGCAAGCGGGCCACCCGGGTCTGTTCGATCATCTTGCGCGCCAGGTAACTGTTCAGTGGCGGCAGGGCAATGGTCCGATCATGCAGCATTTCCACCTGGGTGCCGCCGGCGCCGAAGGTAATGGCCGGACCAAAGACCGGATCCCGGATGACGCCGACGATGAGTTCCCGTCCATTGGGGGCGTGGTACATCGGTTCAAGCGTGACACCGCGGATATCCGCGGTGCGGGATTTTTGACTTACCGTCGCCATCAGTTCTTGAAAAGCACTGCGTACGGTCTGGGCGTCGCTGATGTTCAATCTGACGCCGTTGACATCGGTTTTGTGCGTAATGTCCGGTGAGTGGATTTTCATGACAACCGGAAAGCCGATCGATTCGGCCACGACCAGCGCCTCGCCGGGGCTGTGGCATTCGATACTCTGGGTCACGGGAATGGTAAAGCTATGCAATACCGCCTTGGACTCGGCGGTGGTCAGCACGCTGCGATTTTCCTGCAAGACATTTTCTATGATCAGCCGGGCACCATCGATATCCGGCTCACTATGGCGACCCAGCGGCGTCGGCACCTGCAGCAGTAGTTGCTGGTTGTGGTAATAACTGACCAGGTAAAAGAAAGCTTCGACCGAGGTTTCGGGACTACTGAAGGCGGGAAGATGGTGTTTGGCGAACAGGGCATTGGCTTCGCTGACCTGTTGCTCGCCCATCCAGCAGGCGAGTACCGGTTTGCGGGAATCCTTGTGCGCCTTGATTACCGCTTCAGCACAGGCGGTGGGATCGGTCATGGCCTGAGGCGTGAGCATCACCACGATGCCATCGATCTGGTTATCATCAAGGCAGGCCTTGACGGCATGGTAGTAACGATCAGCATCGGCATCGCCGAGTAAATCCACCGGATTGCCGCAGGACCAGTGCGTCGGCAGGACCTGGTCCAGAGTGTCGGTGGTCGATGCCGACAGCTCAGCCAGTTGCACCCCGAGATCCATGGCGCGGTCGGTGGCCATCACGCCGGGACCGCCGCCGTTGGTAATGATGGCGAGACGATTGCCATTGATTCGGTATTCGCTGGCCAGTACCTGGGCCGCGGCAAACAGTTGCGAGACGGTCATGGCCCGTACCACCCCGGCCCGTTGCAGGGCGGCATCGAATACATCATCAGCGCCGACCATGGCGCCGGAGTGGGTGACGGCGGCACGCACGCCTTCACTGTGACGCCCCGATTTGATCACGATCACCGGTTTCATGCACGCGGCGCTGCGCAAGCCGCTCATGAAACCGCGAGCATCACGTATACCTTCGATATATAAAAGTAGGCTCTTCCCCAATTGTAGTGGGTTTGCTAGGTTAAATCGATAATGGACGAAA